>JAAOMR010000739.1 GCA_018853935.1 Acidithiobacillus ferrivorans | reverse complement strand
CAGGCCGCCACGTCGTAGTCGAGGTCCTCACAAACTGGTATCAGCATGTCCGCCAAGCCGTCCAGCGTCTCGCTGGCGTTGGCCGGCAGGTTGACCACCGTCACTGCGTGATCCTTTTGATTGGAGTTCTCCAGCCATCCCGCCAGATTGGCGATGGCTGTGCTGGCATCACCCGCGAGGTTCAGCGGAAGCGCTGCGCTGAGTACCGTGTCGTAATCGCTATAACGACCATACACATCCGGGGTTGTGGTGTCCCCCTCAATGAGGCTCGCCTTGCCGAACCGCTGCAGGGCCATATCCACCAGCAACGCGGCCACCACCGATTTACCCACGCCGCCCTT
>JAAOMR010000738.1 GCA_018853935.1 Acidithiobacillus ferrivorans | reverse complement strand
CCACGGTTCTGGCGCTGACCAGCAAATCCACCCGTTCATGCGCCAGAAGGTACGAGACCGAGTAATAATGCCCTTTATACTCGACGTGGTAGTCGATGCTGACCTTGGCCGTCTTCCAGACGGCCAAGACATAATCCTGCGTCGGCAGGGGCTGCAGAGCAGGCCGGTCCAGTGCCTCGAAGGTGCTTTTACGACTGCCTGGCAACCGTTTGAACGGACGCTGATTCAGGTCCTCCAACAGGCGGCGGA
>JAAOMR010000737.1 GCA_018853935.1 Acidithiobacillus ferrivorans | reverse complement strand
AATACCTGATCCCCAAAAGCTTTAACGAGCTTTTTGGCATAGACGGGACCAATGCCCCGGATCATGCCGGAGCCCAGATACTTTTCGATGCCATCCAGGCTGGTCGGCGCGGAGATTTTCAGAAAAGCGGCTTTGAACTGCAGGCCATGATCGCGATCGGTGATCCAGAGGCCCGAAGCCGTGATCCACTCACCCGCAGTGACGGCTGCCGCATGCCCCACGACGGTGACCAATTCCTTGTGGCCACGGGCTTTGATGCGGAGCACACAGAAGCCGCTTCCATCGTTATGGAAGGTGACCCGTTCGATCAGTCCACCGAGCAGTTCATTGGGGGTATCCTGCTTCTGGCGCTCCGGTTT
>JAAOMR010000736.1 GCA_018853935.1 Acidithiobacillus ferrivorans | reverse complement strand
CATCGCCATCCTCTTGCTTGCGCAGGCGCTGCACACCTTGCGGTTGCAACGCTTCGATCAGATATTTGAGTCGACCGATGACAGGCTTGTGCTTGGCCACAATTTCATCAATGATCTCCAAAGCGCCACTTTTGGCCCGCTTTTCCAGCACGGTGCACCAGTCTGGTCGCTCCAGTTGCATCTGGTAATCCCACTCCGGGTAATGATAGGGCTCCGGCGGTGGCTCGCGACCCTCTTGCTGATTGAGACTGGTGGCTTCCTCATCGCGGAAGAATTCGCTGGAGAGTACCCATATTTCGTTGGCATCATCGCCGGCGCCGGGCACGTCGATGGCATTGACCATTTCCATCACGCTGACGTACTTGCGGATTTGCTGCGTA
>JAAOMR010000735.1 GCA_018853935.1 Acidithiobacillus ferrivorans | reverse complement strand
GCGTGGTAACAGCGGCAGGGCATCGGCCAAGGCTTGGGTTTCACTGCGCTGATGGGTTTCGACGAGACCCACCAAAACGTCCACCCCCTTGGCCATCTCCTGCTGCCCGTAGTGCAGCATGGCGTAGGTCTTCCCGACGCCCGGAGCGGCACCAAAAAATATCTTGAGGCGTCCGCGCTGGCGCGCCTGTTCCTCCTGCTGCACCTGTGCCAACAGGGCATCCGGATCGGGTCGCCCGTCTTTGCGGTCTTCAGTGGACATTTTTTACCACTGGGTGGCCGGCGCAATCGTCCATAACGTTTT
>JAAOMR010000734.1 GCA_018853935.1 Acidithiobacillus ferrivorans | reverse complement strand
CGTTCCATCAGATCCCGGAAGCCTTCCCATTCCTGCCTGAACAGCTCATAGCCCTTGCCGTAGGAAAAGTCGCTCAGGCTTTTCTTGCCATGCTCCCGCAGGATTTTTTCCAGAATTTTGCTTTGCAGGGCGTCCATCGAATCGACGATCAGGGATTGAAATTCGCCTTTCTGGAAATAACCACCGACATCCATTAGTGTCTGCATGATCTCGTCGTGACTCTTGGCATGGGCCTTGTCATGCCAGACCGGCATGGTGCCAATGCCATCCTCGACGGCCAGGATAAACGGCTTGTTCATGCCTGCCCCGAATGTCGTCTTGCCGATGCCGTTCTGTCCGTACAGGACCATCCGTATCGGTTCC
>JAAOMR010000733.1 GCA_018853935.1 Acidithiobacillus ferrivorans | reverse complement strand
TTTTCCGCCTCCACCACTGGCGACCCGATCAGCCGCACCCATGCCCACGCCGTGGCGCTCTGGATCTCCGGTATCCCGGTCCCCTTGGCCCACCACTCGTTATTCGTTAGCAGTACCACTTGAGGGCGCTGCACCACGCCTTCCATCCATACCCATGGCAAGAGTTGATCATAGCAGATCGACGCCCAGGCCCGCACACCATCGACCTTGCGTACCGGCTCCCACCACCCCGCCTCGTAGCCCACGCCGT
>JAAOMR010000732.1 GCA_018853935.1 Acidithiobacillus ferrivorans | reverse complement strand
CTTGTCGATTCCCTGCATGCTGACCATAACCATGATTGCTACTCCTTCTCTCTGTACTCGTGTGAACGAATTGCCCTGATCCCTTGGTGCCGCAAGGTTTTTGCCGGTTTCCGGCTTGCAGCCGACAGGGCTTACATCCCCGGTCCCGTCGTAGCCACCGGGCGTTGCACAGATGGCCATGCCGATGGCGATGGGCCTGGACCTATAGGCGATGGTGCCGCAACAGGTTGTGGTTGCGACGGAGATGGACCTACGGGCTGCGTCCGCGCCGGTCCAAAGCCGGGTGTCGGCTGGCCGTTGACCCCTTGCAGGGTGCTAACCCCTTGCAGGGGTGCGACCCCTTGCGGAGGTACCGGAGCGCCAAAACCGTTGATCGACGCCTGCGCGAAACGATGCGGATCAAAAGGACGCTGGCAGGCTTCTTCCATGGCCTTGTCCACCGAGTTCCAGGCCAGCGGCAATTCCAGCGGTAAATCAAAACGGTTCTTGGCATCAAAAGCCGTGTTCGGCGCGGTACACAAAATACGCGTCCCGTTGGTCAGCAACCGCACGACATTACCTTCCTTATCGCGTACTGGATCGACCTTCAACTGCGCGAATCCCACCAGATCGGCCCAATCCCGCAGCACGCCCACCGCCCGCTTGTCCAGGCGCATCACATAGGTGTTGCGCGGACCATTGACTGGGTCGGCAACGGTCTTGGATTCGGTTTGCGCAATCAGCAGGACATTCGCCTTTAACTCCACATGGAATCGTTCCATCAGATCCCGGAAGCCTTCCCATTCCTGCCTGAACAGCTCATAGCCCTTGCCGTAGGAAAAGTCGCTCAGGCTTTTCTTGCCATGCTCCCGCAGGATTTTTTCCAGAATTTTGCTTT
>JAAOMR010000731.1 GCA_018853935.1 Acidithiobacillus ferrivorans | reverse complement strand
CCCATCAGTCTGGCGCCGTCCCGTTCCAAGGCAAAACCGCCTCTGGTGTATCGTAACGGGTGCTGTTCACCCGCGGAGAGACCGGAAAGCTTTCCCAGGAAAAGTCTGCAGGCTGAAAACAGGGTTCCAGGTGTGTCCGCCGCGCATGAGGATGCCACCAGAGCGGCCAATGGCTGCGATCCAGCACCAAAGGCATACGTTCATGGATGTGCTGCAAGGCAGGTAGGGCGGGGACGGTAATGATGGCGAAGGTCTCCTCGGTCTGACCTTCTGCGGTGGTGTGCTGGTCCCATATCCCGGCAAGCGCCAGAATACGATGATCTTGCGCCCGGATGAGCATGGGATACTTTTCAGAAGGGTCTTCGGGGACAAAGGGCCACTCAAAATACCAGTCCGCCGGCACCAGTGCCCGCCTTGCGCGAAAGGCTTCCCGAAACAGGGGTTGGGTAGCGACGGTTTCGGTCCGCGCATTGATGGGTCGGATGTGGGTACGGGTACTCCAGCCCGGTAAAAATCCCCAGCGCATGGGCACCAACTCCAGGCCGAGATCCGGGGCCTGTCGAACGACGGGGTGTACCTGACCCGGAGCGCGATTATAACTGGGTGGGCAATCCCCGAGAACGTGCAATCTCCCCCAGGCCTGCTGAAGCGCTTCAGGACTGTGAATGAAGCCATAGCGACCACACATAACGCCTCCCGACAAATACA
>JAAOMR010000730.1 GCA_018853935.1 Acidithiobacillus ferrivorans | reverse complement strand
TCAGGGCAGATTCGCCCGTCCGGGGGTTGCACCCCGGCAGGGGGTTGCGTCCAGGACGTGATCGCTTGTCGCGCAGCGTGAACTTGCCAAAACCGGACAGCAGAATGGGCTCACCACGGGCCAGCGTCTGTCGCATCGTCACAAAAAAACCATCCACCAACTCCAGGGCGTCCCGCTTCGATAGCCCTACACTGTCGTTGAGATGGTCCGCCAATTCCGCTTTCGTTACTGTCATTCCTGATGCTCTCCTTCTATTACGTTATTGACTTCTGGCCATGTATCCCGGTCCGCATCCCGTGACTGGTCCATCAGCGCCCACACCAAGACCGCTACCCACCCCAGGACCGTCCAGCCCAATAGCAGGTTGCACAACACGATGCCGCGCAGGTGAATCGCCCCCTGCGTCCAAGCCAGCAATGACGGGGCCAGATACAACACCAGTAGTACCAACACACCAAAAAACATCACAAAAACCGCGCCTTGCCGGGTACCCATGAGCCAGTGCATCATCTGTCTCCCGCGTCTTTTTGAGAAGGATGCTCCGGGTCTTCACCACCCGTAACCTTGCCCTCGGACGTGTTGTCCACTACCACCTGAAACGGCCAATGTCGGCGACGTTCCCGATCCCACACCT
>JAAOMR010000073.1 GCA_018853935.1 Acidithiobacillus ferrivorans | reverse complement strand
CCTGCGGCATTGCAGGCGTTACACACCGTATTGACAGACCCGCTGTCCCCGGCGGGTGCGCGGGTGGCTGCGGCGCGGGATGTCTTGGACCGCGTTGAAGGTCGCCCCGGAGCATCCCCCGAACCCGCCCCGAAGGAACAAGACGCGCCAGACATGAGCACGGCACGCGCATCGAGCGAGTACGCTAGGCTGAGGATGACTTACGGGCACCTACCCGATGATGAGCTGCCAGCGCATATCCAGAAGGCATTAGCCGGACTGGACAAGATCATAAGGGGAGAGACCCGATGACGACACCAATATTTAAGCCTGGGCTTTATTACTCGCCAAGGGACGTTTGCGAACGGCTTGGCATATCGCAAGAAACGATCAGGCGATGGCGCAAGAAGCACGGCTTTCCGGCAACGCTGGTGACTCAGGGCTGCATCCGACACAACGGCGCTGATATGAACCAATGGTTATTGAGCCGGGAGGAGTCCGGCCATTAAGGAGCGAGTAAACCGGATTTTAGAGAGTGGCGGCTTTCCCCATGTGGTGATTTTTCCGCGAGGGGGTAGACCCCGCCAGATCAGCACATAAAGATGATTGGCCCCGACCCCGTGTACCCTTGTCGCTGGACCTTGAGAGTAAGAACCAGTAGGTCCAACTGTTAAATATATATACAATCAACTAGTTATTAGCATTACTTAAACATGGGCTAACTCAGGGCTAACCTAAAAATAAAACAAGCCAATCGCCGCAATACTTGGCACGCATCTTGACCGTAGCAATGCGCTACTCGCATCAATACACGTTATGACCATATAGAAGACCTTAGTGCAAGGCTTTCTCCCCCGGTCGCGTGAACACTGACAGCAGCAACAGGGCAGACGAAAGAAGACTATGCCTGGACGCGCCCACGCATTGCGCTCAGGGCCACGCAAACAGGCCAGCGGCATCATTGGGCAAGTCTCCTCACAGGATGCACCAGAGGGCAGCTATGGCCCGCTATAGAGCGTTTGCGATTCACGCGACCCGCGCACCACTACGCTTTGCGATACTCACGCTTTGCGCTGGCGCTGTCACAGTGACAGTCCAAGACCCGCTTTTTAGCAAGGCTTTCTCCCCCGGTCGCGTGAATCGCAAAGCCTACCCAAAACACCAGCGCCAGCAATATCAAGTGCTTACAGCGTATGCGCTCCCAATCGTCGCACAGAGTCGCAGACAGTCGCAGAGCAATCGCAGAGCAAAACAGGCACTTTCCTTTGCAGAGTCTTTCATATTTTCAATGGGTTAGGCTTGGCACCCCTCCCACAGTCGCAAGAGTCGCAAGAGTCGCAAGAGTCCTATAGAAATCTCCCAGAGTCGCAGGGTCGCCAGAATCGCTATAAAGTAGATTTTAAGAATATATTATTATTATATAATATTCTGATATAAGGCATGGGACAGAGGGAGAAAGCCTGTGCAGAGGGGGGGAAGATTCTGCCAGATCAGGGGTCGGTTTTAGGCCCGATTTTCTCCAAATGCTTACAATGCGCTTACACGAAAAAGGAAAGGCACCCAGCCTACTGAGCTAAGTGCCTGTTTTATTTGGTGCTGGCGACCGGAATCGAACCGATGACCCACTGATTACAAATCAGTAGCTCTACCGACTGAGCTACGCCAGCAAGACGCGCAGTTTAACGCGAGGCGGGCGGTGTTTTCAAATCTGGCGGGGCCTGATGGTGGCGGTGCAGCCCGATCCAGAGCAACGCCCCCGGCAGGCTGGTCAGTACGACGGTGAAGCCCAGCAATAGTGAGAGCGCCAAGGCCTGATCATGCCCCATATGCAGGTATGACAGATAAAACACCATCAACCCCTCACGCAGTCCCCAGCCCGCAAAGGAGATGGGTAAGGCCAGAAAAAGGCTGATCACCGGCCAGACCACCCATATCGCCACGGCATCGGGGGCTTCGCCCAGGGCACGGGCGAGCAGCCAGAAAGTCAGGATCGAAAAAAACTGCACCACAAAGGAGAGCACAATCGTGCCGCCGAGGGCCAGACGATGACGCAGCAGCGCCGCCATTCCCAGACGAATGTCGTGCAGCTTTTCACCCAGCTTACCCGCAAATTTTTCCAGAAAATTGAGCAGTGGGCTCAGAATCAAAAATACAATCAGGACGTAGGCAAAGACCAGAATCCCGATCGTCCAGCCCATCTGCGGCAACAATCCCACCCGCGCACCGCCCAGCACAAAGGCCACGGCGGCGATAGCGATGAGCGCCCCCAAACCCATGAAGCGGTCTCCGAATACTGCGGCCAGCGCCAGCGGCATGGAGTGGGTCTGATGGCGGGTGTACCAGGCGCGGATCACGTCACCGGACACGGAACCCGGCAGTACCTGATTGAAATAGGCACCCACCCAGTTCAGCCGCAGCAGCCAGAGCATGGGCGCGGAGCGCTCCATTGCCATGAGAATAATGCGCCAGCGTATGGCAGACACCGACAGATTCATGGCGTAGGACAACACGGCCGCGACAAACCACAACGGGCGCAGCGCCGCAAAACGCTGACCCAGCTCCTGCCAGTTGGTGTTATGCAATAGCCAAAACAGAATGCCGACCGTAAAGACGATCTGCAACAACAATTGCCAATGGGTATGACGTTTTTTGTTTTCTTCGGACATATTCAGCTTTTTGCAGCCATGACTGGCAGCGACTCTATGCCAGATGGGGCCACGATGACAAACACGCTCATCCCGCCCACGCCGCAAGCTCGCGATGGAATACGGCTACTTTATCCAGTGTCTCCTGATACTCCGCATCCAGATCAGAATCCGCGACGATGCCGCCCCCCGCCCAGAAGCGCAGATCGCCCTGAACCGCCGTCATACTGCGAATGGCAATATTCATATCCAGGCCGCCGCGCTGGTCCAGATAACCAATACTCCCGCAATACAGGCCGCGCGCCCCGGCTTCCAGTTCCGCGATGATTTCCATGGCGCGACGTTTGGGAGCCCCGGTAATGGATCCCCCCGGAAAGCAGGCCTCCAGCGCACTCAAGGCATCCCGTCCCGGTGCTAAGCGCGCCTCCACCACACTGACCAGATGATGAACGTGGGCGTAAGATTCGAGCGCGCAGAGTTGCGGCACCTGCACCGAGCCAGTCGCTGCCACCCGCCCCAGATCGTTGCGCAACAGATCGACAATCATCACGTTCTCGGCGCGATCCTTGGGACTGACTAAAAGTGCTTGCGCCATCTGTTGGTCTTCCTGCGGAACCTCCAGACGCGGACGTGTCCCTTTGATGGGCCGCACCTGCAAACGATCTTGTTGAACCCGCAGCAGCCGTTCCGGGGAAAAACTCAGCACCTCTCCCTGGGGCAGGGACAAATATGCCGAAAAAGGCGCCGGATTGACCGCCCGCAGACGCTGGTAAAGTGACCATGGCGACCCTGCGTAAGGGACGGCAAAGGGTTGGGCCAGATTCACCTGATAGCAGTCACCCGCCTGAATATAGTCCTGTACCCGGCCAAAAGCTGTGGCATAGTCCCCACGACTCCAGAGCGGCCGTACCGGCCCCTGCACCTGAAAAGATGGATCGGGCGAACATGCTGTCTCGCAAGCCAGGCGTGGCTGCCACTCCGCGAGTGCCTGCACCATCCGGTCTTCGGGTGCACAGAGCCAGGCCTCGCGCGCATGATGATCGACCAGCAGCACCGTATCATAGATACCAAAGGCCGCTTCAGGAAGAGACTGCGTAAGGGGCGGTGAAATACCCTGCCCCGCCAGACCAAAGTCATAGGCCAGATAACCCAGCGCCCCGCCCACAAACGGTAATTCTGCGGGCAGAGAAGCGGCATCGGGAAGTCTCGTCACCGACTCGCGCAACGCCTCCCAGAGAGAAAGCGCCGAGCGGCGCGCAGGACTATCCCCATCGGCAATCCAAAGCTGCCCCGCCTCCTGCCACAAGCGCCGGCGTGGTGCCGTCACCAGCATGCTGTAACGCCCCTGCGGCGATGCCGTCACGCCGCTATCCAGAAAAAAGGACCAGGGCATTGAGGCGAGCGGCGCAAATACCGTGGCGGCATTCTCAGGATAGGGCACCACAACACATTGGGTCAGTACAGGGTGAGGGGGCATAAGCAGCGCGGAGTCCACTGAAACGGAAGCATCAGCATAAGGGAGAAGCGTGATTTTGCCCATTCCCGGACGTGGCATTGGGGCGCATCACCGCGGGATTCTCCCTTGACGGCTGACCGATCGGTCAGTATCTTGTGGACTTACTGTCACAACAGGGTCATTCCCATGCGCGTAGATCGTCTCCCCCCACGTCTTCCGCTTCTTATGGCGACACTGATTCTGGGCACGACGCCCGCCTGGGCGGAAAATCTCATTGATGTTTATCAACAAGCCTACCAGACCGATCCGATACTGGCGCAAGCCCGCGCTGGACTATCCGCTCAGATGCAGGACAAGCCCCTCGCCCGTTCCGCCCTCCTCCCCCATGTCGGCGCCGGTGCCGGTGTCGGCTTTAATACCGCCGACATCACCGGCTTCGGTGCAGAACCCATCAATCGTGCCTACCTGTCCGACAACTATAGCGTCAATATTACCCAATCCGTCTTTGATGGTCAGGCATGGACAGCACTTAAGCAAGCCGACACCAAAATTCAGGCCAGCGCCGCAGCGCTCACTTATACCGAACAGCAACTGGCCCTGCAGGTGGCTCAGGCCTACTTCGGCGTATTGGAGGCACAAGCCCAGAAACACGTTGCCGAGAAACAGAAGTCGCTGCTCGAAAGTATTTATAAACAGACGAACGCCACTCTGAAAATTGGCACCGGGGATGTCATTGCCGTACGTGAGGCACAAGCCCGCGTTGATGCTGCCGCAGCCGATCTCATCAAGGCCCGCAACGGGGTCGCTATTGCTCAGCGCCGCCTGCAGCAACTCACCCATCATCCCATCGGCGTGCTCGACAACCTGGGACATTATGAGGCCCTGGGTCCACAACCAGACGATATGAACAGCTGGGTACAGAGTGCCGTCAAAGATCAACCGCTGATGCGTCAGGCGGAAGCGCAGCTGCATACTGCGCAGGATCAGGTCGAATATAACCGCCGTGCGCGCTGGCCGGTGGTGAATCTTCAGGGTATCGCACAACACTCCCTGGGTAGCCCCTTCCCCGGCATGGCCATGAATCAGGCCGGGGTGAGCCTCAACCTCTCCGTACCATTCTATCAGGGCGGGCACACCTCTGCCTCCGTACAACAGGCGCAGGCGCAAACCGTAGCCAGCGTCGATCACGTCGCTAATGTCCGCGATGAAGTCACCCTCAATACCCAGACCGCCTTCCTCAATCTCAAGGACAGCGTGGCCCAATTGCGCGCCGCCAAAGAGACCGCCGCCTCGGCCAAAGTTTCCCTGGAAGGCACGCGCAAGGGCTATGAGGTAGGTACCCGCTCCATCATCGACCTGCTGCAGACGGCCACGGATTATATCCGCGCCGAGCAGAACTACAATGTGGCGTTCTATAGTCAGATAATAGCGCGAATACAGCTGAAGGCCGCCTCTGGTCAGATCAATATGGCGGATCTCGAAGCCATCAATGCCTTGCTGAACCAGAGCACAAGCCGCCCATAGTCCACCAACCTGGTGGACTGTGGCGCATGGCCGCTGCCAAGAAGATGCGGGCCGCTTTTGACCACGATAAATTTGTTCTCAGCCTCTCCGCGGCAGCCGCGTTTTTCGTCATTCGCAGAACGCCAAAGCACCGTATAAAATGGCCACATTACTCGTCGACACACTGCGCGTGCTCTTGGCGCGCCCTCAGCAGCGTGCCAGAATCGGACGATGAACCCTCCCCATCTGACGGTTACCTCGCCATGAGCAGCCACCACCCCCTGCGCAGCGTGCTCAAGATAGGCAGCAATACTATGCTGTCACGCCTGCTGGGCTTTGCTCGCGACGTGATCCTGGCGCGGCTCTTCGGCGCGGGCGAAATAGCCGATGCGTTTTTTGTCGCCTTTCGTATCCCGAATTTATTCCGACGCCTCTTCGGTGAGGGCGCTTTCTCCCAGTCATTCGTCCCGGTGCTGGGGGAGTATCGGGCCACCCGTTCCGTCGAGGAAACCCGAGCCTTTGTCGCGGACGTTGCCGGCTGGCTGGCCCTCACCCTGGCGGTCGTCACCATCGTTGGGATACTGGGGGCCAGTGCCGTTGTCTATGCCATCGCGCCCGGTTTTGCGGATAGCCCGGACAAATTTCACCTCACCGTAGAGCTGCTGCGCATCACCTTTCCCTACCTCTTTTTTATCTCTCTGGTGGCACTGGCGGGTGGCGTGCTGAATACCTACGGACGTTTTACGGTGCCGGCCTTTACACCGGTCTTTTTGAATCTGAGCATTATCGCAGCGGCGGTCTTCTGGGCACCGCATCTTCAGCAACCCGCTATAGCCGTGGCCTGGGGAGTTTTCATCGGCGGGGTGCTGCAGTTACTGTTTCAGCTGCCCGCCCTCAGACAGGTCGGGCAGCTGCACTGGCCACGCTTGCGGCGCCGTGATCCCGGTGTGGGCAAAGTGCTGCGGCTCATGGGACCGGCGGCATTCGGGGCATCGGTAGCGCAGATCAATTTATTTCTGAATACCATTCTCGCTTCCTTGGTCGGGGCAAATGTGGTGTCTTATCTGTATTACTCTGATCGCCTGGTGGAGTTTCCTCTGGGCGTCTTCGGAGTGGCGTTGGGGACAGTGGTGCTGCCGCTGCTCTCACGACAGGCGGCAGAGCGCTCGCCGCAATTCCCAAAAACCCTGGACTGGGCCTTGCGTCTCACGTGGCTCATCGGATTGCCCGCCACCGTCGGCCTGCTCATCCTGGCCCAACCTCTACTGATCAGCCTGTTTCGTTACGGGGCCTATACGGCTGAAGATGCCTGGCAAAGCACCCTCAGCCTGATGGGTTACGGCCTCGGTATTTTGCCGATCATTGCCGCACGGGTGCTCGCACCGGCCTTTTATGCCCACCAGAATACCCGCACGCCGGTGCGTTTCGGGATGATCAGTGTTGCAGTCAACATGGGTATCAGTCTTGTCCTGGCATGGCCGCTGCACCAACTGGGCTTGGCCATTGCGACGAGCTGCGCCGCACTGGTCAACGCCTTTTTACTCTGGCGTCGTTTGCATCGCGACGGGCTGTATCAGCCGCAACCCGGCTGGCCGAAGCTTCTGCTGAAATCCGCCGGGTTAGCGGTGATTATGGGCATGGTCTTACTGTTTTTGCGCGGCAACACAGCGCTTTGGCTGTCACTGTCCCTCTGGGAGCGGCTATTGCGCGTGCTGAGCCTGACTCTCCTCGCCGCCACATTATATCTGGCGGGTGCCTGGTGGCTGGGCATTCACGAGCTGCGCGATCTGTATCGACAGAGATCGTCGCGTGCATGATTCCGACGGATTACCCGGACATGGCGATACCGTCTTCGCCATTCAACGACCCGGCCAAATCAGGGTCTTTACCCTGCACGAGGCTGAGGCTCTCTTTCCTTTGGTCCGTTTCATCACGGTGCAGGCCCATGATGAGCTGGCTCCTATCCTGGAGTCTGCACGTGCCAGCATGCAAAGCCATGAAGCCTTGCGCCAGCAGGAAAAGCGCTACGAAGAAATTGTCCGACGCTGGATTAACAAGATGGAAAGGCTGGGGGTGGTGGTTGCTGGACTGTGGCTATTGGATTTTGATACCGGCGACGGCTATCTCTGTTGGCGTTATCCAGAAGTAGTGCTCGGATTTTATCATGGCTACGATCAAGGCTTTAGCCAACGGCGTCCGCTGCCAGAGATATTGCGGGAGCACCAGCCCGACTGGGCAGCTTCCGGCGAAGGAGAAGAGCGGTGAGGGACGGATGGCCCATGCCCTGCCGCTCGCGCTCTTTAGCCACACCGGTTCGGACTCTGGGTATAATCTAGGGTAATCCACATTTTTACGCTAAGATGACGGCATTTTTGGCAAACCCGGACGCACTGAGGCGCATGCACCCCTTCCCCTCTCTCCATCACCGTATCACCCACACTGCCGATGCAACCCAGGCGGTCAGCATCGGTAATTTCGATGGGGTGCATCGCGGCCATCAGGCACTACTGGGGACCCTGCAGGAAAGTGGGCTACCGACGGCGGTCCTCACTTTCGAACCCCTCCCCCGCGAGTTTTTCCGCGGTCCGGACGCGCCACCGCGCCTCAGCAGCCTGCGCGAGAAGGTAGTAGCACTCCGCCAAAACAAGGTACAGAACATCACTTGCCTGCCTTTTAATCAGGCATTGGCCAACCTGTCTGCTGAAGATTTCATTACTCAGATACTGGTCAAACGATTGCGCTGCGGGCTACTGAGCGTCGGCCACGACTTCCGCTTTGGGGCGGGACGGCGCGGTGATCTGGACATGCTCTGCCGCTTCGGGCAGGCGTATGGCTTTTTGGTGAAAGAACAGCCCCCCTTTCTGCTCGACGGTGAACGGGTGAGCAGCACCGGTATCCGCGCCTTTTTGCAGGCGGGCAAATTGTCACAGGCAGCAGCCTGGCTGGGGCGTCCCTACGCCCTCTGCGGCCGCGTCGTACATGGCGACCATCTGGGTCAGGAACTGGGCTTTCCCACTGCCAATATCCCCTTGAATCGCCGCCCGGTGCCGGTCAAAGGTATCTTTGCCGGACGCCTGTTGAGCCCACAAGGAAACTGGGTTGCCGCCATCAGTATCGGCCTGCGCCCCACCGTCGGCGGCAAGCAGATGGTACTGGAGGCCCACTGTCTGGATGCAGACAGCCCCGATCTCTACGGACAGCAGGTTTCCGTAGAACTGCACCACAAGCTACGGGACGAGGAGAAATATGCTGATCTCGACACCCTTAAGGCCGCCATCGACAATGACGTCGTGAACACCCGAAACTTTTTCGCCGAACATCCCCAGGACTCTGAATAATCATGGACTATAAACAGACCCTTAATCTTCCTAAAACCGAATTCCCCATGCAGGGGAAACTGCCGGAACGCGAACCCGCGACCCTGGTCCGCTGGCAGGAGCATGACCTCTACGGAGCGCTGCAAAAGGCGCGTGCCGAAAGTCCGGCGTTCATCCTGCATGATGGTCCACCCTACGCCAACGGCAATATTCATATCGGCCATGCGGTCAATAAAGTGCTCAAGGACATTATCAACAAGAGCAAGCTGAGCGAAGGTTTCCGGGTGCCGTATGTGCCGGGCTGGGACTGCCACGGGCTGCCTATTGAAATCCAGGTGGAAAAGGAACTGGGACGTCCCGGCGAAAAAGTCAGCGCCCAGGCCTTCCGCAATGCCTGCCGTGCTTATGCGGAAGGCCAGATTGCCGGGCAACGTCAGGACTTCGAGCGCCTCGGTATTATCGGGGATTGGGAGAAACCCTACCTGACCATGCACTTCACGGCCGAAGCTAACATCCTGCGGGAACTCGGTCGCCTGACGGTGAAGGGCCAGGTGGTACGCGGTGCCAAACCGGTACACTGGTGTGTGGACTGCGGCAGCGCCCTGGCGGAGGCGGAAGTGGAATATCAGGATCGCAGCGATCCTTCTATCGACGTTGCCTTCGGCGTCGCCGACGCCGCCGATCTGCACCAACGCCTCGGTCTCGCTGAACCCGCAGAGGCCAGCGTGGTGATCTGGACAACCACGCCGTGGACCCTGCCCGCCAATCAAGCGGTCGCCCTGCATCCGGAATATACTTACGTATTGCTGCGCGCCGACGAGCGACACCTGATCCTCGCCGCGGATTTGGCAGAAAGCACCCTCGCCCGCTATGGCCACCCGGAAGCAGAAGTGCTGGCGGAGTTCGCCGGTGCGGTGCTGGAGGGTCTCCAGCTCAGGCATCCCTTCCTGGATCGCGAGGTGCCGGTCATTCTCGGTCAGCATGTCACCCTGGAGGCGGGTACCGGCTGCGTACATACTGCCCCCGCCCATGGCGTGGATGACTATGAAGCGGCCCGGCGCTATCACCTGCCCGTAGACAGCCCCTTACTCGGCAACGGCCGCTTCAAAGATGATCTGCCCCTGGGTCTGGGAGGTATCACCGTGCAGGAAGCCAATGAACGAGTGCCGACCCTGCTGCGCGAGCGCAACGCCCTGCTCCACTTTGAGAAAATCCGCCACAGCTATCCCCATTGCTGGCGCCACAAAACCCCCCTGCTCTTCCGCGCCACCCCCCAGTGGTTCATCAGTATGAGCGTCAACGGCCTGCGCGAGAAAGCTATCGACGCCATCGACGCCACCCGTTGGATTCCCGACTGGGGCAAAGAGCGCATTGCTGGCATGGTCAACCAGCGTCCAGACTGGTGCATCTCCCGGCAACGGGCCTGGGGCGTACCCGTCGCACTCTTCTCCTGTGCCCAGTGCGGCGAACCCCTGCGCGATGCCGACACTTTTGAGCGTATCGCCCAGGCGGTGGAAGCGGGCGGGGTCGATGCCTGGTTCAATCAGCCGGACAGCGATTTTCTGCCTGCAGATGCCCACTGTAGTAGCTGCGGCCATGCGCATTTTCATAAGGTCACGGACATTCTCGACGTTTGGTTCGACTCCGGCTCCACCCATGCCTTTGTACTGGAGCAACGCCCCGAACTACACAGTCCCGCAGACCTTTATCTGGAAGGTTCTGATCAACATCGCGGCTGGTTTCAGTCTTCCCTGCTGGAGTCCGTTGCCAGCCGCGGGCGGGCACCCTACAAAGCGGTGCTTACCCACGGCTTCACCGTCGACGGTGAAGGTCGGAAGATGAGCAAATCCGTGGGCAACGTCATAGCTCCGCAGGCGATCATCGACCGCTACGGCGCGGACATCCTGCGCCTCTGGGTGGCCTCGGAGGACTACCGCAGCGAGATCCCCATCTCCGACACCATCCTCAAGCAACTGGGCGACAGCTATCGGCGCATCCGTAATACGGCCCGCTATATGCTGGGCAACACCCACGACTTTAATCCGGCCACGGACGCTCTGCCCACGGCAGAGCTGCTGGAAATGGACCGCTGGATGCTGGCCCGTACCGTGCTCCTGCAGGAGGAAATTCGCGCGGCCTATAGCGAGTATCAATTCCTCCGTGTCCAGCAGCGTCTGCATCACTTCTGCTCAGTGGATCTCGGCGGGCTCTATCTGGATGTGCTCAAGGATCGTCTCTATACCACGCCCGCCGCCTCACGGGCGCGGCGCTCGGCGCAGACGGTACTCTGGCAGATGCTCGAAGCCATGGTGGTGTGGATGGCCCCCATCCTGAGCTTCACCGCTGAAGAAATCTGGAACGAGATGGGCGATCGCCCATCCCCCAGCGTGTTTTTTGCGCAATATCCGAAAATTACACCAGCTGTCGATAGTGAAGCACTGGATGTACGTTGGGAGCGGCTCAGTCGATTGCGGGATGCCGTCAATGCCACGCTGGAACCCCTGCGTCAGGAAAAAAAGATTGGCTCGGGTCTGGATGCAGAAATCGCCCTTTACGCCAACACCGACTGGCATGAGTTTCTCGTGCCAGTCGGTGAGGAACTGCGCTTTTTTCTGCTGAGTTCCGCGTGCGCCCTGCACCCCTATGGAGAGCGCCCGGAAGGATGCAGCGATATCATCCCCGGCATCGCCATTCAAGTCTGGCCCAGTGATGCCCAAAAGTGCGCGCGCTGCTGGCATCGTCGCCCGGACATGAGTCGTCATCCCGAGCATCCGAATATTTGTGACCGCTGTGTCGAAAATCTCGCCTTACCCGGCGAAACACGGGAGTTCTGCTGATGCTGCGTTATTTATGGTTATCGCTCGGGGTCATTCTGCTGGATCAAGGCATCAAGCTCTGGCTGAGCCACATCTGGCGGGTGGGACAAGGTATTATCATCATTCCGGGCCTACTCAATTTCCGCCTGATCCACAATACCGGTGCCGCTTTCAGCTTCCTGGCGGGAGCTGGCGGCTGGCAACGCTGGCTGCTCATTGGCATCGCCTTACTCGTGGTCGCGGTCATCGTCGCCATCCTGCGACGGCTCAAACCCGGCTCCACCTGGACCGCCATATCCCTTGCACTGATTCTCGGTGGTGCAGTCGGCAACCTGATTGACCGCATCCGCCTGGGCTATGTGATCGATTTTATTGGCGCTCACTGGGGTAGCCTTTATTGGCCTTACTTCAACGTCGCCGACAGTGCCATTTCCGTCGGTGCCGTGATACTGGTTCTGGACGCTTTCCGACGCCATTGATGTAAAACGGCTGCGGGACCTGGGGGCTTTTTGCAACGCCGCTCAAAGGAGCAAAAAGCAGCCCTGTTATTAGATCAATCCCCACCGCGGCACCGCTGCGACGAAGCATTGTCGTTTAAATGTGACAAACTTTCCCCGACTGGCCTGCCGGAAAACACCTACCCCATAATTATAATGACTTATTTTTTTTGGCACAGCTATTGCTTATAGCTCTTATATTCATCAGAGCAAAGCAATGGAGACTAATATGGACAGCACCGCGAATCTTCTGGCCGCCTTACGCCGAGTACGCAGCTTCCCTAGCTACGCATCATTCATGGCAGGCCACGAGCGGCAACGCATCAAACGTGAGTTGCAAAAGCGCTTGCTGCGTCTACGTCGGCAGCGGCAAAGCCATAACCTCACCCACTTTGTCGCGAAAAAGCAACAAGCGGCCACGGGTTTATTGCACGCCATTTTTCACTGATCGTCACCGAATGGGCTGCAGGTGCTTTTTCTTCTTGAGAAGCCAGTGTAGCTCCTCCATCCGGAGTACCCGGCATCAACGTCGGTGCACCATTCCTACCCGTGCCTGATCCCGTGGCTTAATGATAATTTCGTCAATATTCACATGCGCAGGTCGCGTTACCGCCCACAGGATGGCGTCAGCAATATCTGCAGCTACCAGAGGCTCCATGCCGGCATAGACGCTGGCGGCCCGCGCTGCGTCACCGGCGAAGCGTACGAGACTAAATTCCGTCTCCACCAGACCAGGATCAATCTCCGTCACCCGCAGAGGCTGACCCAGCCATTCCGCGCGCATAGTCTCCGTAAGCGCTTTTACGGCATGTTTACAAGCCGTATAACCACCACCACCGGCATAGGTTTCGTGGGCAGCGACACTACCGATATTCACCACGTGACCGACCCCGGAAAAGGCTTTCAGCAGATGGGGATAGAGCGCTTTACTCATGCGCGCGAGGCCGAGAACATTGCTCTGCCACATTTCCTGCCAGTGGGCCTCATTCAAGTCCGCAAGGGATTCCAGCCCCAGCGCACCACCCGCATTATTGACCAGCACATCGACCCCGGATGGTAGCTGAGCCGCAAATACAGCCACACTGGCTGCATCGGTTACGTCCAGAAAAATAGCTTCCCCTCCCAACTCGGTCGCCAGCGCCTGCAAACGCTCCAACCGCCGGGCACCAAGAATCACCCGGTATCCCTGTGCTGCCAGCGCGCGTGCCGCAGCTGCCCCGATGCCGGAAGAGGCACCGGTCACTACGGCGCAAAGACCCTGCGCACTCATACCCAGTCCTCCGGCTCGTTACCCGGTCGCCATTTGATACTGCAGCCAATGCTAGGCAGCACTTTAACTGGCGGCTCGGCCCCCGCCAACACCGCCGCGACCGCCGCCGCCAAATCTTCACCCGTCACCGGCAGATCATTCTTGGGACGACTCGCATCAAACTGACCGTGATAAAACAGTGCGCCCGCCGCATCAAAAAGAAATAGATCAGGCGTGCACACCGCATTAAAAGCCTTGGCTACACTTTGCTCCCCATCAAACAGATAAGGGAAGAAATACCCGGCGCGCCGGGCCTCTGCAGGCATTTTTTCCGAAGCATCGTCGGGATAAGTTACGGCATCATTGCTGTTGATACCCACCACCTGCACGCCCTGCTGCTGCCATTGCGTCGCCAACTCGCCTAAACGCTTGCTGATATGGATTACATAGGGACAGTGATTACAGATGAAAAGCACCAGCAAGGGCTTGCCCTGCGCCTGCGTGCTGCACCACTGTCCTGTCTGGCCACCAATAGGCAGGCAGAATTCGGGCATTGCCCCACCAACCGGCAAATCTTTTGCAGTCATGGCCATATTGGATCTCCTTTCAAATCATCACGATGGATAGGAATAAAACAAAGTGTTCTTTCCGGCTGCCCGCATCAGACCGGTGCCGGCTCTTGTCTTCCAGGAACGGGATGAACAACGGTCTCCAGCTGCCAATGCCCATCGCCTTGCAGACGCAAACAATACTGATGATGCCGCAACAGGCTGGAGCGGTGGCCCACGCTGATGATGGCGGTTTCTGGCAGCGCCTCAACGAGCATATGGTAGAGCGCATCCTCTGCTGGTTCATCCAGTGCGGAACTGGCTTCGTCCAAAAACACCCATTGGGGCTTCTGTAACAGAATGCGGGCAAAGGCCAAACGCTGCTGTTCACCCAAAGACAATACGTGGGACCACAAACGGGCATCTTCCAACTTGTCGGCCAGTGCATCCATACCGACCAGATGGAGCACTTGTTGCAGCTGGGCATCGCTGATCCCTGGCACCCCGAAGGGATACACCAGCACATCACGCAAAGTACCCAAGGGCAGATAGGGTTTCTGCGGCAGGAAGAGAGGACGGTCGCCCTGGGGCATTTGCACGATCCCTTCGCCAAAGGGCCAAATACCCGCCAAAGCACGTACCAGCGTGCTTTTCCCACCACCGGATGGGCCCATGATCAGCAAACGCTCCCCACGCTGCACATCCATATCCAAATGATGAATCAATTCCCGGCCATCGGGCAGGCGCACGTTGAGATCTTTCACGAGCAGTCGCGGACCATCCTTGCGCTCAATCTGGTAATGGGTTTCACGGATGACCCGTACCTCATCCATAGACCGCTCAAAAAACCGCAAACGATCGACCACCGCATGCCAGTTGGCGAGGCTGCCGTAACTGCTAACGATGAAGGACAACGCGCCTTGCACCTGACCAAAAGCCGCAGCAATCTGCTGTAACCCGCCGATACCAATCGCCCTATTCACAAAATAGGCGGGCAAACTCACCAGGATTGGAAAAATAATGGCGACCTGACCATACCCCGATACCCACCAGTTCAGGCGCATGGACCGCCAGATAATCCGCCAATAGTTAGCATATACATTGGCAAATCGCTGTAAGAAATGATGCCGTTCCTCGGCCTCGCCGCCATACAGCGCGACACTCTCACTGTTTTCACGCAAGCGCATCATACTGAAACGGAAATCTGCCTGAAAGCGCTCCTGGTTGAAGTTCAGATTGATGAGCGGCCGCCCGATAAGCGCGGCCAGAATGGTGCCGAAGATGGAATAAATGAGCGCTGCCCAGACCAGATAGCCCGGAATGGTATAAAGACTACCCTGCCAGGGAATGGTAATCATGGCCGACAAGTTCCAGAGCATGAACACAAAGGCGGCGAGGGTCGTGACCGAGCTGAGCAGGCCTATCACAATATTCAGCGTCTGCCCGGTGAAACTGGCCAGATCCTCGCTGATACGCTGATCTGGGTTGTCGGTGCCGTCACCCAGTACCTGCATGTGATAGAAGGTACTTTTGGCCAGCCAGGCATCCAGGTAATGCTTCGTCAGCCAACGCCGCCAGCGGATCTCCAGCATCTGGGTAAAGAAGGTCTGGGAAACCGCGGCGACAATATATACTGTGGCCAATCCGAGAAAAATCAGCATCTGGTGCCAGGCGGCATTCACCGCAAAACGCTGCAGGGCATTCCAGAACACCGCATACCATTCGGTAATACGATAGGAAATAAAGACCATGAACAGGTTGAGCAGGATAATGAAGGCAAACACCCCGCGTGCCACCCAGCGCTCCTCAGAGTACCACCAATAGGGTTTGGTCATCCGCCATAGGTCACGGAAAAATGCGCCGTTAAACTGCTTCATGCACGACCTCTGAAGAATACCGATTCAACATCCACGCATACGCTCCTCATCCGCCGCGATCACGTCGGCGCAAATTTTGCTAGTCTTAGGGTGATTATCACAACCCGTAAAACTCAGGAGGATAGCATGGCTCAAGCCAAAAACCATTCCCGCCGTCACTTCATGGGAGGTCTCGCCGCCGCGGCCGGGGTCGGTGCACTGGCCGTCGCCGGTCAGAGCAAGGCCGGGGGAATGATGGAGCCCAGCAAGAACAAAGTGGTCTATCAACTCAACAAATCTGATGCCGCCTATATTTTAGATATTCTGCACAGCGCGGCAACGGTCCTGCAGCATTTCAATAACGACGCAGACATCGTCATTGACTGTTTCGGACCCGGTATCTGGCTGCTGGTCAAAACGGAAAAGAACCATCACCACTA
This sequence comes from Acidithiobacillus ferrivorans, assembly GCA_018853935.1. Taxonomy (GTDB): domain Bacteria; phylum Pseudomonadota; class Gammaproteobacteria; order Acidithiobacillales; family Acidithiobacillaceae; genus Acidithiobacillus; species Acidithiobacillus ferrivorans. Next base: position 14,965 of record JAAOMR010000073.1, on the reverse strand, counting down.
CGAGAAATTCATTATGGAACAGGTACAAAGCCTGTCCATGTATGGCGTGGTCTTTAATGCTTGCGAGCAAACCTTGAAGACCGTCAAAATAGACAAGGCCAGCCTGATTCCTGAGGCAAAGCCGGTGTTCAGCGGCGCGGTGGACCTTATCATCCTGCAACAGAAGGGTTACGCCTATATCTCCTGGTAAGCGTCGCAAAATGCCTGGCGGCGGCGACGATGCTGCAGGGCGGGCAGATTACTGCGACAGCGCCGCAAAAATTCCATGTCAACCTGGGCCAGAGCGACCCCTTCGCCCTGGTCCAGGCGGCCCAGCACCTGGCCCCAGGGATCAATAATCATACTACCGCCGAAGGTCTGACGGCCGTTCTGGTGCAAACCACCCTGATCAGCAGCAAGCACGTAGGCCTGGTTCTCGATAGCACGCGCCCGCAGCAGACACTCCCAGTGCGCGGCACCCGTCTGCTGGGTAAAGGCGCTGGGGACAACTAGTAATTCAGCCCCAGCGTAACTGCGGTACAACTCCGGGAAACGCAGGTCATAACAGACAGAGAGGCCAAGCTGACCCCAGGGCGTAGTCACGGCCACTGGGGTGCTGCCGGGAGCAACGGTACGGGATTCGCGGTAACTTTCGCCGCCCGCCAGATCGACGTCGAAGAGATGTATTTTGTCATAACGCGCCTGGCATTGGCCTGCGGGGTCGAAAACCAGGCAGGCGGCATAGCAGCGTCCGTCGGGGGCGGCCAAAGGGATGCTACCCCCGACCAGCCACAGACTCAAACGCTGCGCCTGCGCTGCCAACCAGGACTGGATCGGGCCATCGCCACCCATTTCCATAATGGCCAGTTTGGCCTTTTCGTCGCGCCCCATGAGCGCAAAATTTTCGGGCAAGAGCACCAGTTGCGCCCCCCCCATAGCCGCCTGCGCCAGCAGAGACTCGGCATGGGCGAGGTTATCCGCCAGCAGCTCCGAAGACACCATCTGCACCACAGCAACCTGGACTTTCATGGTCTTCCCTCTCCGGCCTTGGCCGGTGCATGGACCTGACGCACCACCGGATGCTTCCAGGGCCCGTCTACCTGATACCGCCATTCTAGCACCTTGCCTGATTTCCCGAAGAGGGCGGGACCGAGAATCGGAAAATGTCCGAGGAGCAGGTCAAAACTCTGCAAGGGATAGACCTGCAACCCCATACTCATGGTTCGGTGCGATAAATCGATATCACCACTCCCTTGCATATCGAGCGCGCTGGACTCAAGGCGTAGATTGCGGGTATGGGCGACACCATCCTGCACCTGGAAGTCGGCAAACAGCTTGGAAAAGAACAAGCCGCTGCCGAAGAGCGGGCGATAATCAAAGGTGAGAACGTCCTGAAATAACGTCGTAGGATTCAGGAAGATAAGCCAGGAAATATCCGTACCCAGTTTTCCGAGACGACCATTCCACAGCTTTGATTGTATGTTTCCGCGGAGATGCGCCGCGGAGAAATCCCAGGGTGCGCCTGGCCAGGACAGTTTTCCTGCATAATCAGCACGGCCATAGTCCAGGGTCTCCATACCGATATCCTGCAGAATAGGTGCAATATTGTTGCTGCGGACATTTCCCTGAAAGGTCGACTGACCAACTCCGGCGCCCTGCCATGATCCTTTAAAATCCCATTGACTGCCTGCCCAGACGCCTTTGAGCATAGCGATATTCCAGCCGCTCGCCGATCGCCCGGCATCCAGCAGTACGTCATGCACCTTGTGGCCCCGCCAATCGAGTTGCGCGATATGGGTATGCAGTGTCAGCGGGCTACCCGCGGCTCCCTGCAGTGTTTGCGAAAGGACGGTGGCAGAGGACCCCGCAGATATCGGTGCCGCGATGTTTAATTTCTGGATGTCCAGATGCAATTCGGCAGGAACCATGGGCTGCAGCGCGGGCGCATACTGTAAGATGCCGGCTAACTGGGGGCTGGCGCATTGCAGATAGAGCTTCTCCGCCGCCACTTGGCCGCGCATCTGCACATCCGGCCAATCCTGTTCCAGAAAACGCAGGTGCTGCCAATGCAGGTCAAAGCGGATTTCCGGCCATGTCCCGCGGTCTGCTTCACCTCTCAGCATGCTCAGCCACGGTCCTACGGAGAGGCTATCGCCACGGCCCCGAAGGGAAAACCCATTACTGGGCAGTGGCGGAAGGATTTCTCCACCCAAACGGGCGGCGCCCGCCTTCCATCGCCAGCCGGATTTCTCCCGTTGCCAAGCCAGGACGGCAGACCCCATGGGTAGCTTGAAATTGACTTGCAGACGGTGAGCCACATTGCCATGACCTTGCACGGTCAGGCTGCCACCCTTGCCTGATGCCCAATTCAAAGGCGCCGGTAAAGCACTACGACTTTGGCGCAGGTCGGCATCGCCCTTAAAATGCAGTTTGTTGTTCAACAGCGTACCGCTACCCTGATACGGGACGGCGCCACTGAAAGCCGTGCGCCAGCGCTCCGGCATCGGCAGATCAGCCGCCTGGAGCGCACCCTGCAGCGAAAAATGCAGGCGCGGCGCGGTCGCCAGTTGACTGGCCTGCAGGCTCGCCTGCACGGGACCACCGGCAAAAACGCCTTTCAGCCCGCCAATCTGAATCTTGTCCCGCTGAAAATAAATCGGCCCCTGTATACCGGTAGCCTGCCAGCCGCCCCATCCGGCTCCCGCGTGACGGAGATCGATCCGGCCATCCACCTGGCTCTTCTCAGCCCCGAAAGGGACGCTGAGGGCTAATTGTAATTGTCCCTGCCCGGTCAGACGCAGGGGCATGTTCGCCACGGCCTTGCCCTCCAGTATGGGTGTTTCCCGCAAAAAGGGCAGCAATTTATCCAGCGGGATCGGCGTCTTCAAGGTTACCTGCAGCGGCGAGGTATGCGCTGCGAAAAGATGGTTGAGATCGATGCTGGCGGAAGCAACTGGCATCCCGAAAATGTCACCCTGATGGCTCTGGACGGAAAGGTGGTCTCCCACCCAGAGGAGTTGCGCGTTTACTTGCGTCGCTATTGGCCAGTGCGGGGCATAATGCAGGGTCAGATGGCGAAAATTCGCTCGCAGCGAAAAATGCCCGCCCGGTGCCTGACGGGGCAGGTGATTCCATGGTCCCCGCCACTGCAGATCAGCATGCTGCAAGGATCCCGCCTGAAATGCCTGCAGCAGCCAGTGGCGCAGGGCAGGGCTAATACCGCTCTGCGGTACGAAATCCGCCATCGCCGTCGCGGGCATATCGTCAAGCTGAGCCTTCAGGCGCAATTGCTGGCCCTGCACCACGAGGCTGGCGTGCAGATGACCGGGACCCTTAAACGCGATCGGATTGGCCTGAATCGTCCAGTCTGCACCTGTTTTCCGGGCGGCAATCTGTGCCGAAACTTCCTGCAAGTGCAGCGGCGCCGCAAAGCGCTGCGGCCAGTCCAGGGCAAGTTGCGGACTAAGCATATGAAATTTCATGGCTTCCGGGTGAAGGACGAGATCGCCGCTAAGGCCCTGTACACCGAACCAGTATCCATGGGGCGGAACACCAATGCCATGCAGTACGGCCTGAAGCTCCCAAGCGACGGGCTGATGTCCGACGCTGTGTGAGTGGAAGTGCAAATCGCGTAGGCTGCCTTGCCACCGTTGCTGCGGTATCCAACGGAGTTGCGCGGGGAGGGCCATCTCCGGCACGTTCCGGAGGAGTGCAGCGGGAAGCAGTGGCGTTTCCACCTGCCATTGCAGGCGATGGCGCCAGTTGAGCCCCAAGCGCACTGCCAGCGGTTGTGCGGCAAGCCCTGTCAAATCAGCAAGCTGCAATGTCCCAGTAGAACCCGTTCCAACCCAGCCCAGATGACCATGGATTTGTGCCCACTGCTTACCGTCCACCCCGGCGTCGTGCACGGCAAATTGCCCGGTAGCGGTGCGCGGCAAGCCATAACGCCATTGCAGGCGCCCGCTGCTGCTCACGTTTCCGCTCAACAACGGCAGGCGCGGATCCGCGAGATGAAGCCACGGCAGCGGCAACGATTGCAACACCCAATTACCGCTGCCAGAGGAACGCTCCGGACGGGTAAAAACGCCACGCGCCGCTCCTGAGTAGCGCAACAAACCTTGCGGTGACCAGCGCACCTGCACCTGCATCTGTGGACGCAGACCACCGCTGCTCTGCCACCGTACCTGCAGAGAAATGGGAGCGGCCTGCAACTGAGGGCGCCATTGTAGAGTCAGGTGCTGAATATCCACATGGGCCCAGTCTAGATCCAGTGGTAAAGGCGACCCGCCATGTCCCAGCGGCTGTCCAGCCACCTGCCAGGCACCGTCGGCTGCCTGAACGACGGACACTTCGCCGTCCGTAACGCGAAAATCCTGAGCGACCAGATCCCCCCAGAGCAGGGGCAGGGCAAAAAGGCGCAGATGCACCCCGTGCAGCGCCAGTTCCGGCTGTGCAGACGGGCCCACCCGCAACGTGGCCAATTCCAGCGACGGTCCCCAGTTCCAGCTCAAGCGCATCCCGCGCACCTGCACCGGAGCGCCCCAAGCCCGCGACAGGTATTGAGAAACATAGGGACGCAATGACTCCAGATGAGGCATCAGCAGGAGATAAAAAACCACCGCCAGCAACACCAGCACAGTCGGCACGATGGCCAGCAGCCAACCGCCCACCCGGCGGGCACCAACCAAGGTCAGGCGCAAACGCGGCAAGGCACGCCTCTCCTGAAAGCCCGCAACATCAGCCAACCCGTCCGGTCAACGCCGGTAAACGCTGTGAGATAATGAATGTGCCCCCTGCTACGATTCTCTTGGCGGATCGCGTTACCATATAGCATCGCGTAACGCGCCAACGGTAACCGCACAAAATCCTAGCACAAGAAGCACCACAGAGCCCCATGCGGACCCCAAAACAGGGATAAGTTACACTGCCCATACACACGATGCGGAACATCACCGGAAGGAGCATGCATGGCGGCACCTGAGTTACCCGAGGAGATCATCCACGCCATTAACCTGTTACCCCTGGAAACGGAGGCAATCACCGGACCACTCGAAACCACCTGGGCTGCCCTCTCTACTGAGGAACAGGCCGAGCTCCGTCGCCTTGGACCCGCCTTTGCCGCACACTGGGCACATATCGCTTGTGTCAGCCTCTTTGCGCGCCGACTCCTCCTCCGCCATCCCCACTGGTTGCTGCGTCTTGCACGCGGCGGGCACAGCGACCTTGCCGCCACCCATGGACTCAGCAGCGACGCCTTCCTTGCCGATCTGCGCCAGTACCGCAATGCCCGTATGGTAGAAATCATCTGGCTGGATCGTCAGCCCGGCGAACATTATTCAGAAACGGTAGCCGCCCTCAGCGCGCTGGCCGAAATCTGCCTGCAACAGGCTTATGCTTATGGCGTAGAGATGCTACACCAGCGCCATGGCATCCCCCGCAACAACGACGGTCAGGAAGTGCCTTTCACCATCCTCGGCATGGGCAAGCTGGGCGGGCGCGAACTCAACCTCTCCTCCGACATCGACCTCATCTTCTGCTACGGCGAGGATGGCGAGACGGATGGTCCCATCCCCCTCGACAACAGCACATACTTCCAACGCCTCGGGCGCTGGCTGATTCAGGCCCTCGATCAGCGGACGGCGGACGGCTTCTGCTTCCGCGTCGACATGCGCCTGCGCCCTTTCGGTGATGCCGCCCCCCTCTCCATCTCCGCCGCAGCCATGGAGCAATACTATCAGGTGCATGGCCGCGGCTGGGAGCGCTACGCCTTTATCAAGGCGCGCCCCGTCGCGGGTGACCTCGCCTTTGGCCAAAGTCTCCTCCACACCCTGCGCCCTTTTGTCTATCGCCGCTACCTGGACTACACCGCCCTCACTGGCCTGCGGGAAGTCAAAGCCCTCATGGATGCGGAACAAGGTGGCAGCAGCAACGACATCAAAAAGGGCCAAGGCGGTATCCGTGAAATCGAGTTTGTCTGTCAATCCCTGCAAATTATCCACGGTGGCCGCCAACCCGCCCTGCGCAGCACCAACACCCTGGACACCCTCGCCGCCATCGCCCATGCTGAACTCCTGCCCGCAGACGATACCGACCGGCTGCGCCGCGCTTATCTTTTTTTGCGCAATACTGAACACTGCCTGCAAATGGTCGATGATCAGCAGACTCAGCAATTACCGCGCTCGGAACTGGAATGGCAACGCCTGGCCTGTAGCATGGGTTTCCCGGACGTCATGACCATGCGCGACACCCTGGACACCTTCCGCCAGGAGAACCACGCCATCTTTCAACGCACCCTGACCTCCGGGGAGGATGATCGCCAGGGTAAAAACAGCAACGGAGAGAAACTCTGGCAACGCGCTCAGACCGCTGCGCTGGAAACCGCTCCCAGCGACCTGCTCCAGGTCCTGCGTTTCACGGCGCCGGAAGCCATATGGACGCGCCTCTGGCGCTTCGCCCACAGCCGCGATGTGGCCGGCCGCCTCTCTACAGAAGGACGCCAACGCCTCAACCGTCTGCTTCCCCTGGCCCTCGATCTGGGCAGCGCCCAACCAGACACCGACGCTTGGTTACAGCGCTTCCTCACCCTCATTGAGGCCATTCTGGGGCATGCCAACTACCTCGCCCTGCTTGCGGAGAATCCGCCGTACCTCATGCGCATCGCGGAGTTACTGCACAGCCCCTGGCTGGCACAGGAACTGGCACGCTTCCCCATCCTGCTGGATGACGTACTCAGCGACACGGTCATCAGCCCCGAGCATTGGCCGCAGGCCCTCGCTGCACAGTTACAGATCGCTGAAGATATGGAAGAACGGATGGATGCCCTACGGCGCTTCAAAAATGCCGAAGTCCTGCGTCTCGCCGCCGCCTTCTGGACGAACCAGCTGCCCGTGGAAACCCTGCTCCCCCAACTCAGTGATCTCGCCCAGCTTACCCTGCAAACCGCATTGGCTTGGGCCGAAGCGGAAATGCAGCGCCGCCACGGCAGCGTGCGGACCGGCAACGGCCAAGTGGCCCCCTTCATCGTTATCGCCCTCGGCAAACTGGGCGGTCGGGAAATGGGCTTTGCCTCCGATCTCGACCTGGTCTACCTCTATGACGCATCTCTCGACACCGAAAGCGACGGTGCCCTGCCCCTCCCTGCCCCTACCTGGTTTGCCCGTCTCGGACAACGGCTTATTCACATCCTCAGCACCCTCACCCGTGCCGGACTGCTCTACCAGATCGACATGCGCCTGCGCCCGAGTGGGCAATCCGGGCCGCTGGTCACGACGTTGGAGGCCTTCAGCCGCTATCAGCACGAATCCGCCTGGACTTGGGAACATCAAGCCCTCACCCGTGCCCGCTGGGTCGCCGGGGATGGGGAACTCGGTGCCCGTTTTACCAGCCTGCGTGCAGAAATCCTCGGCCGGCCGCGCCAGCCCGAGCAGTTAGTGGAAGACGTCCGCAATATGCGGCAACGCATTTATCAGAGCAAGCCCTTCGCCCGGGATGGCTTTCATCTGAAACTGAGTCCCGGGGGCCTCACAGATATCGAGTTTCTCGTACAATTTGCTATGCTAGGGGCCTGCTCCCAGCAGCCGACCCTGTGTCAGGATACCGGAACCGCCGCAGGGATAGCCGCACTGACCCGTGCGGACATCTGGAGCGCAGAACAGGGCGCTGTCCTCGGGCAAGCCTGGCGACTGTACCGCCAGGAAGAAAACCGGCGCTGGCTGAACTTGCAGGGCAACGAAATCCGCACTGCAGCGATTCCCGATTGGGATGCGCTACAAGCCGCAGCGCATGGGGTGCGGGAAATTTGGCAGGAACTCATTGGCAGTTATAGCGATTAAGGAGATGTGACGATGTCCATGGCGGAACGCGACGGTTTTATCTGGTTTGACGGCAAAATGGTCCCCTGGCGGGAGGCCACCGTGCATGGCCTCACCCACAGCCTACATTACGGCATGGGCTGTTTTGAGGGCGAACGTGCCTATGCCACCCCCCAGGGCGCCGCCATTTTTCGCCTGCCGGAGCACACCAAACGCCTCTTCAACAGCGCCAAGATTTTGCAGATGGAGGTCCCCTTCACGCAAGACCAGATCAACGATGCCACCAAAGAAGTCATCCGCGCTAATAAGCTGGAGTCCGCTTATATCCGCCCTCTGTTCTTCTACGGTGCTGAAGGTATGGGCTTGTCCGCCAAGGGACTCAAGGTCCATGCACTCATTGCCGCCTGGAGCTGGGGCAGCTATTTGGGCCAGGAAGCGCTGGAAAAAGGGATCCGCGTCAAGGTGAGTTCCTTCAGCCGTCACCACGTCAACGTGCACCTGTGCAAGGCCAAGGCCACCGGCAACTACATGAACTCCATGCTGGCCCAGCGCGAGGCTTCATCCTGTGGCTACGATGAAGCCCTGCTGCTGGATCGTGAAGGCTATGTCGCAGAAGGTTCCGGCGAAAATATCTTTATGATCCGCGACGGCATTCTTTACACGCCGACACTGACCAGCGCCCTGGAGGGTATCACCCGCGACACCATCCTGCGCTTCGCCCGCGATGCCGGCATCCCCATCGTCGAGAAGCAACTGACCCGCGACGAGTTCTATATTGCCGACGAAGCCTTCTTCACCGGCACCGCGGCGGAAGTCACCCCCATCCGCGAGATTGATGGCCGGGTCATCGGCGAAGGGCATCGTGGTCCGGCCACCGAAATGCTGCAAAGCCGCTACTTCGACACCGTAGCCGGGCGCCGTGAGGACCATCCGGAATGGCTGCATCACGTTGGCTGACCCCATGACCCAACCCATCAAGTGCTGTGACCAGAGTTATACCGAGGTGGAAGCCAAAGACCTCCCCCTCTACTGCCCCATGCCCAGCATGAGTCGCTGGAACGGGCACCCCCGGGTCTTTCTCAAGATCGAAGAGAGCGGAGAAGTCCGCTGCCCGTATTGCGGGACACTTTATGTGCTCAAGGGCGGGCCCGTAAAGAAGGCGGCGGGGCACTGAAAAGCATCAGCATGACTACGCTAAGATTTCGGCAGCCACTGCAAAAATGCCGCTGAGCCTAAATACCCTTCCTGCTGCGCGGCTATCTTGCCGTCAGCGCCTACGGCGATGAAGGCGGGGGGGCCGACCAGATTGTGACGTTTCAGGAGGGCGCGGCTGGCGGCGTCATCCTTTGTCACATCCACGCGGATCAGTACCCGTCCCTGTAAAGCGGCCCGCACCTGCGGATCGGCGAAAGTGACTTTATCCATACGCACGCATTCCACGCACCAGCTTGCCCAGTAATCCACCAGTACCGGCTTGCCATTAGCTTGCGCCAGCGCATGCTGCAAAGCCTCCGGAGTTTTTACCACGCTAAAGTGCAGCGCATCCGGCCGAGTTTCCTGATGCGCCGGTCCTGCCGTGTATGGTGTCAGCGGTCGTAACGGATCACTGGCCCCACTCAGTGCCCCCAAGCCCATAACCAAACCATAGGCCAGCAATAAGACGCCGACACCTTTCCAGAAACGGCGCCAGCCCGAAACACCCGCCGCCATCACGTCCAGCGCGCCGAGATACATGGCGCTGACCACCGCCAGCGCTGCCCACAAGGCCAGACTCACCGGCCCCGGCAGAACCCGAGCCAGCAGCCAGATAGCGACGCCCAACATCAGTACGCCAAAAACCGCTTTGACGGCATCCATCCAAGCACCAGCACGCGGCAACAAATGGCCAGCGGAAGTGCCGATGATCAGTAAGGGCACCCCCATCCCCAAACTGAGAACGAAGAGCGATAACCCGCCAAGAAAAACATTCCCCGTCTGCGAAATAAAGAGCAACCCGCCCGCCAGGGGTGCCGCCACGCAGGGTCCGACAATCAGCGCTGACAGGGCCCCCATGACAAAGGTACTGAACAGATGCCCGCCCCGTCCCATGCCCGCCAGGCGCGTCTGGATACTGCTCGGCATTTGCAGTTCGTAAAAATCAAACATGGACAACGCCAGCAACACGAAAATAAATGCAAAAACCCCCAGCACCCAAGGGCTCTGAAAGGCCGCCTGCATATAGGCCCCAGTCACCGCCGCGAGCACTCCGGCAATCGTATAAGTCAGTGACATCCCCAGCACATAGGCAATGGAAAGCGCAAAGGCACGTGACCGTTGCTGGCCGCGCCCTGCCTCCTGCCCGATAATCAGCGCCGAAAGAATAGGGATCATGGGGAAAATACAGGGTGTGAACGCCAGACCCAGTCCGGAGAGAAAAAAGAGCCCCAACGTCAGCCAGAAACGATTCTGCAAAGCCCCCGCAAGGGTCCCGGCATTACTCGTCGGGCTGAGCGCAGCAGCTGTGGTCACCACCTTCGGTGACTGCACAACGGGCGCCACCGGAGATGCCATAGCCTGCTGAGGCAAAGCCAGCCTGATCGTCTTGGCCTGCTCAGGGTAACAAACGCCGGCATTGGCACAGCCCTGATAGGTGGCTTTTAGTTCAATGAAAGCAGGGGCTGTTCCTTGAATGGTGAAAGGCACCGTGAGGGTATTTTGGCCTTCCAGCACCCGTACTTTGCCAAAGGCCGGGTCGTTCAGCATCATCCCTGTGGGCAAGGTGTAGTGGCCGAGGATAATACTGTCTGGCGTCACGGAGAATTTTATCCGGTCGCGGTACAGGTGGTACCCCGGCGCCACATTCCAGCGCAGTTGCAACTGGTCGTGGCCGCGCAGACTCGCTTCAAAGCGAAAGGCCTGGTCCGGCGCCAAGAACGGGGCAGCTTGGGTTAACGGCAGCCAGAACAGCAGCAGGAAAGCGAAAATGGCACTCCACATCGATGCGTTCCTGGCCCGAATGGTCCTACTCCCTGCTCCAATTCTCATCCCTGCATCGCTCCTCACCACGCTGTCATTACCCCTGCAGACATTTTCCGCAGATTATCCGTTCCTCAAGGCAGCAAGAACTGCGCCACCACGCTGAGGATACGGGGTCTCAGAAAGAAATCCCAGCAGCGTGGAACTTTCTGCAGACCTCGTTCTCTAATCCCTTGCAAGCGGCTGTAATGGTTGCGAGCGCATGTTTCTTCCTCCTTTGGTGGTTTTGGGCGGACCTCACGGTCCGCCCTTCTTTTATCCGACCGGTCGGAATGTAATTTGCCAGTGCTCCTGTAATTTGCTAATATTTCCACTGCAGTCAGTAGCAGGCTGCAGCGCATGTTTCTTTCCTCCTTTGTGGTTTTAGGGCGACTATAGTCGCCCTTTTTTGCGCGGAGCAGCCTGTGTCCCTCTCAGCCGAAAGACCTTTTACTCTGGTTCATCCCAACGGTGACCGCGTTTGCGGACTCATTCATGAAACCCATACCGACCCTGTCGGTGTCTTTCTGCCCGGCTTCGCCTCCAACATGGAGGGCTCCAAATCACAACGCCTCGCCGGCAGCGCACAAGCGCAAGGCCGGTCCTGGGTACGCTTTGATCCGCGCGGCGTCGGGCGCTCGGACGGACTGTTTCAGGCCCTGACGCTGTCCCGCTATCTGGCGGACCTCCAGTTGATTTTGCACATGCTGGAAGATCGTCCAGTGCTCTTGGTAGGTTCCAGTCTGGGTGGTTGGCTGGGCACCATCGCCGCCACCCGCTGGCCAAAACAGATCCGCGCCCTGTTACTCATCGCCCCCGCCTACAATTTTATTCAGGAAATTTTCCGGCGCCTGCCCGTTGACGAACAACAAGCCTGGCAGGCCACTAACCTGCGCTGCTGGGAAGATCCTTATGGCCTCGGTGAACTGCGCATGCAGTTTGATCTGGTGGCAGACAGTTGGCGCTACGACTTTCTGCGCTTCCCGCCTTACCTGCATTGTCCCGTAGAAATTCTCCACGGCAGTGCCGATAAGGATGTACCCCTTACTCTTAGTTATCAGTTTGCCGCCCGCGCTCATGCACCGGAACTGGCTATCCGCCCCTTACCTGGGATAAATCATCGCTTGCAGGGCGCCGATACGGTGCTCCTGCGCAGCCTGCAATCCCTTTGGACCCGTATTTCCCAAACAGAACATCTGTCCCCTTGACAGAACATTCTCAGCGCCTATCATTAGCACTCGATGGGTGTGACTGCTAACAACACCCAGGATGAATCATCCACTAACCTGTATAAAACGAGGAAATGCTCAATGAAATTGCGTCCTTTGCATGATCGTGTTGTCATCCGTCGTCTGGAAGAAGAACAAAAGACTGCGGGCGGGATTATCATTCCCGATACCGCCAAAGAAAAACCTGTACAGGGTGAAGTCGTTGCCGCTGGCCATGGCAAAATCCTGGAAGACGGCAAAATTCGCGCCCTCGACCTCAAAGTCGGCGATCGCGTGCTGTTCGCTAAATATGCCGGCACTGAGATCAAGGTAGACGGCGAAGAACTGTTAGTGATGCGTGAAGACGACATCATGGCGGTCGTCGAAAAGTAAGCATTGCTGAATATCCCAACCCTATCCACATATTTTGAGGAGTATTTATGCCAGCTAAACAAGTAGCCTTTGCTGAACATGCCCGCGAGAAGATGTTGCGCGGCGTTAACGTGCTTGCCGATGCCGTCAAGGTCACCTTGGGTCCCAAGGGCCGTAACGTGGTGCTCGACAAATCTTTCGGTGCCCCCACCATTACCAAGGACGGCGTCTCCGTCGCCAAGGAAATCGAACTGGCTGACAAGTTCGAGAACATGGGCGCGCAGATGCTGAAAGAAGTCGCCTCCCAGGCTTCCGACGAAGCCGGTGACGGCACCACCACCGCCACCGTTCTGGCCCAGGCCATCATCCGCGAAGGCCTCAAGGCCGTCATCGCCGGCATGAACCCCATGGACCTGAAGCGCGGCATCGACAAGTCGGTCATCGTCATCGTCGAAGAGCTGAAGAAGCAGTCCAAGCCCTGTAAGACGCAGAAGGAAGTGGCCCAGGTAGGCACCATCTCCGCCAACTCTGATGACTCCATCGGCAAGATCATTGCCGAAGCCATGGAGAAGGTCGGCAATGAAGGCGTCATCACCGTGGAAGAAGGTTCCGGCCTCGCCAATGAGCTGGACGTCGTCGAAGGTATGCAGTTCGACCGCGGCTACCTCTCCCCCTACTTCGTCAACAACCAGGACAAGATGGTTGCCGAGCTGGAGAATCCTTACATCCTCCTGCACGACAAGAAAATCTCCTCCATCCGCGACATGCTGCCCATCCTGGAGCAGGTCGCCAAGTCCAGCCGTCCGCTGCTGATCGTGGCTGAAGATGTCGAAGGCGAGGCGTTGGCTACCCTGGTCGTCAACACCATGCGCGGCATCATCAAGGTCGCTGCGGTCAAGGCCCCTGGCTTTGGTGATCGTCGCAAGGCGATGCTCGAAGACATGGCCATTCTGACCGGCGGTCGTGTGGTTTCCGAAGAAATCGGCATGAAGCTGGAGAGCACCACCCTCGCCGACCTCGGCCAGGCCAAGAAAATTGTCATCGACAAAGAAAACACCACCATGATCGATGGCGGTGGCCAGCAGAGCGAGATCAAGGCCCGTGTTGAGCAGATCCGTCGCCAGATGGAAGATGCCAGTTCCGACTACGATCGCGAGAAGCTCCAGGAGCGCGTGGCCAAGCTGGCTGGTGGCGTTGCCGTCATCAAGGTCGGTGCCGGTTCCGAGATGGAAATGAAGGAAAAGAAGGCCCGTGTCGAAGACGCCCTGCATGCTACCCGTGCGGCCGTCGAAGAGGGCATCGTTCCTGGCGGCGGTGTGGCGCTGGTGCGTGCCCGGCATGCACTGGAAGGCTTCAAGACCGCCAACCACGACCAGGACATGGGTGTTGCCATCATCCGTCGTGCCATTGAAGAGCCATTGCGTCAGATCGTCGCCAATGCTGGCGGTGAAGGCAGCGTGGTGCTGAACAAGGTTGTCGACGGTAAAGACGGCTACGGCTACAACGCCGCCACCGACGAATATGGTGACATGTTCGAAATGGGCGTCATCGACCCGACCAAGGTCACCCGTACCGCGTTGCAGAAGGCCTCCAGCATTGCCGGCCTGATGATCACCACGGAAGCCATGGTCACCGAACTGCCGAAGAAAGACGACAAGTCCGGCGGCGACATGGGCGACATGGGTGGCGGTATGGGCGGCATGGGTGGTATGGGCGGCTTCTAAGCCCTTACTCCCCGACGTCTGTAGCGTCAGAAAGCCGGCCCTTCGGGGCCGGTTTTTTTATGGGTCATGCGCCGAGGGTTAGGCGTCGACGCCACAGCGGACATTCAACTGCCAGAAGTAGCACGGCGTTTTGTCGCGGGGCGGCTTGATTGCTTGGTTGTGCGCGGCTCGGCCAGACGGCCTGTAACGTACTTGTGAAGAACGCTGGCGATAAGCGTTTGGTACGGCATACCTTCCTCAAGCGCTTTAACTTGAATGTCGCTCAAATCGCCAGAAGACAGGCGGATGTTGACCCGGCGATCCTTAATAGCCGTAGCGCGCGCTGCTGCCTTGAATTTCGCTAGCTCGGCTTTCGTGGCAACGGACTTCAGTTGGCCTTTCTCAAAGGCAGTGAGAACTTCATGTTCGTAGGCATCAATTTTCGGCATCTGTTTCACCTTGATTCAAATAGTCCCTGGTTGCCTTGCGGTTCGGTATTACGGTCTTGAGGAAGAAATAGTCTTCCTCTTCGACAAACGGCACCAAATAGACGTAGTTGTCGCACGCGACTACGAGAACGCGCTGCCTGGGGTATTTCGCCTGGTTCGGGTGAACCAAGATGTCCAGCAACCCGCCGGCTTCGATTGAGACAACAATGCTCTCAAACGAAATACCCCGCTCTGCTTTGACGGCCTCGTTCTTCTCTGGACTCCAGCGAAATGGTTTCATGAAAAAAGTTTACGCCACTGTGTGCCTTTTGTCACCACACCACCGTGCGTACGGGACCGTACACGGCACCAGGGAGACCTCCCGGGGTAAGACACGTCACTTTCGCTGCGCGAGCGCCGGATTTACAAAGTGCATCCATACTGAACCGCCCCAACCGCGTCGCCCTAAG
>JAAOMR010000729.1 GCA_018853935.1 Acidithiobacillus ferrivorans | reverse complement strand
TCATAGGCCGTCTCGTGTGCGGCCTTGGCCGAGACAATGGACTGCGCGTACGCCTGCGCGCGTGGGAATGTCGGGTGACCATAGGCCGCCACGTCAAGCTGGTAGAACTGGTGACTGGAGATGGCCGGGAAATGCGCGTTGATCCAGACAAGATCATGCCCTATCTCCACGCGACGGGCCGCGGTGACGGGCTTGTGCTGATCTATCGTGAAGGCAATACGCTGAGCCTGCACATATTCGGCAGGGTAGGGGTGGCCTTTGGTGCCCTGGAAGGTGCACGCCGAGCTGTTTCTTATGGCAGAGCCAGAGCAGGAAGCAGGTTGATGCGTGGGTGCTATCACGCTATCAATTACTTGCGAGCCGAAATAAAGGATGATGGACGTCCCCACGCCCACAACCATATACCCTGGAGAAAATTTGGCTACTCCCATCCCTAGCCCAACCAAAAGTACGGTTAGGCTTAGGAACATGAGAGTCACAGAATGACCGGCGATATGGGTGATCACGTGACGCAATGGCCCAGGCAGGGTGTCGGAAAGCGCCAGAAGGAAAAAAAACAGACCCGAAACAATCGATAGGGTGGTCAGGCCATAGGTCGCAAATCGGTGACGAGACAAGGTAAATATGCGGTGTTCCAGCCGCTGGAAATCCTGGTGCAGAGCTTCCATGCCCGAAAGATCCTGGTTGCCTTCCTCGTGTTTTGCGAGAGATATTTGCATGACGTGTTCCTTGAGCGATATGAGTGCTCAGGAATATGTACCGGCAGGAAACCAAAGGTAACATTCCGCTTCCAAACCAAGTAGAAGCAGAATCTTGCTGTACCCGGTGACCAGATCAAACACTAGACCAACGCACAAATCAAACCGCTGTCGCTTGGCCTCAAGGGAACACACAGCGAATCCGTTACTGTGCTTTCAACAGTAATACGATGTCCTGCTGCATCATCCAAAGAGCGTAGACAACAAGGTTGTCGTTATCGTTCATCCAAGCAACAGAGCGTATCAAAAGCATTGATATTGTCGTTGCTCCGATTATCCAGGCTGCAAGGATGGCAATTATAATGGCATAGCCAATCAGCAGGTTAACATTGAATAGCCATATAATCATCGGAGACGCACTCAACAAAAATGACCCAATAGCGAGCCATGAAATCCCGTCTCCTCTGAATTTACGCAGCGCAACCCGCTCAAGCCACCATCGTTCATTTGAACATTTGCCCGCGCATTCCCCTTCCTGGGCCGTAGGCCAGGAGGGGGTCCAGCGGGCTACGATCTATGAATGGTAATCATCTAATAAAATGGGTATATTCTCAATATGGAGAAAATAATCCGCACGGACCGCTGGTCACTCGTCGCCAGCCAGGAACAGCGAAAAATGGCACGGGAAACCGTTTCGCTCTACCGGGATTATTGCCGTGCGCTGATCGGAGTGCTTTGGGTACACCAACGCGAAATTTTGGCTGCACAATCTCCTGTTGCCGGAGTGGAGCGCCTGATACATGCCACAAAAAAGAACCAGAACCCAAAGTACACCTTTTTCGATAAACGCTTCCCAAAGTTCCCTAGTTACCTACGGCGTGCCGCTATTATGGCGGCACTGGGTCAAGTCTCGTCATTCTCCACCCGATATGTCCAATGGCAGAGCGGCCGCAGAAAACGACGCGA
>JAAOMR010000728.1 GCA_018853935.1 Acidithiobacillus ferrivorans | reverse complement strand
CCAGAAATGGGGTCTTTATACAAGCAATTCCAGTCACTTACAGCAGTGTAGGCGTGCATTTTTCAAGGGTCGGCAACGGGGTCCACGGCCGCCCCTCCACCAGCATCGCCCACTGCGCGGCCGACAGCTCTAGGGCGCCCGTATCGGCTCTGGGCCAGTGCAGTCGCCCCTGATCCAGGCGGCGGTAGATAAGCCAGAAACCCAAACCGTCCCAGAGCAAGAGCTTCAGACGGTCACCGCGGCGATTGC
>JAAOMR010000727.1 GCA_018853935.1 Acidithiobacillus ferrivorans | reverse complement strand
GCGGTCGAGAACATTGGCCCGAACCCAAGCGCGGAGATCAGTTCTGGGCAAGTCGCCGGACAAGTGCAGGGCCTGGCCTACCCGCACCTGCAGGGCATGGCGGAAGCGCGCCTGGACGTGATCAGCCACACCCCGTACTCCAAGGGGCTGTCCGCCAATATCGCCGCCCGCCAACTGTTCGGCAACGGCGCGTCGTCCACCGAATTCATCGCGGCCATCAAATACCGCTGGTAATACAGGCGGCAAACCGTACATCCACCACGGCCGGGGTTATTCCCGGCCTTTTTTCTTTGGTGATGAGGCATGGGAAAGAGGATATGGCATAGCGCAACACCGCATCGCGCGATCTCAGTTTCAAAACAGCAATCAGGTCCCCCGCCGTCCGCATAAATGGCAGA
>JAAOMR010000726.1 GCA_018853935.1 Acidithiobacillus ferrivorans | reverse complement strand
ACCAGCAGCAGATGAGCATGCTGAGCGTGGGCCTGAGTCAGACTTTCCCCTCTTTTGGCAAACTGGGGCTGGAAGGACAGCAGGCGGGGATTGAGGCCCAGGCGGCCGCCGACACCCTGCGCGGTCAGTCCGCCGAGCTGGTGTTGTTGCTGCGCCGTGCCTGGCTGCAAGCCCTTTATACCGAAAATGCCATGGCCACGGTCCGGCATCAGGAACAGTTGGAGGCCGAAAGTGTGCAAGCGGCACTGG
>JAAOMR010000725.1 GCA_018853935.1 Acidithiobacillus ferrivorans | reverse complement strand
AGCTGGTGTTGTTGCTGCGCCGTGCCTGGCTGCAAGCCCTTTATACCGAAAATGCCATGGCCACGGTCCGGCATCAGGAACAGTTGGAGGCCGAAAGTGTGCAAGCGGCACTGGCGCTCTACCGGTCCGCTCAAGGGTCACAGGCCGAGGTACTCCGTGCCCAACTGGCGCGCGACAGTTTGGCCAATGACATCACCAGATTGCAGGCAGAGCAGGCAAGCGATCTGGCGCAAATCGCCCAGATTCTGAACCTGCCGAAACCGCCGTCCATAGAAAAGCAATGGCCGAATCTGCCGCCAGCACCCACTCTTGCCGAAATGGAAGCCCGACTTTCCGGCCAGCCCCTCCTGCGCGCCGCCCAGGCGCAAACCCGGGCCGCGCAAATGGGCGTACAGGTAGCCAAAACCGGCTATTGGCCGGACGTCACGGTCAGCGTCGGTTATGGCCAGGATTTCTACCCCGGCAGCCCCAACTGGCTGTCAGCGGGGGTTAACCTGAGCCTGCCGATATTCCCGGGGGATCGCCAGGACCAGGACGTTGCCACCGCTCAGGCCAGGGCCCAGCAGGCGCAATATCGCTATGACGATCAACACCTGGCCCTGACCCAGCAGGCGCGCACCGCCTTTGCCCGCTATGAATCCTACAAAATCCAGTTGCAGCGCATGGATCGGCAACTGCTGCCCACCGCACGGAATGCCTTTTCCGCAACGCTCGCCGCCTACTCGGCGGGGCGCGCCGGACT
>JAAOMR010000724.1 GCA_018853935.1 Acidithiobacillus ferrivorans | reverse complement strand
AAGAGGTCACCGAAGAGCCGGGAAATGCTGGCTCGAAAGGTGAGGATCTGGATGAAGTCCCCGCCGATCATGACCAGGGACCAGAGGACCCAGGCCGTCAGGACGATCAATGGTGACCACGCCCCGATGACGGGGTGGGCGGCGATGAGCCGCCCGGGCAATGCCAGTAGTTTGGATAGGATCGGAAGCATGGCTTATGTTACGGATATTGCTGCTGATACTGCGGCGCGGTGGGGACGCAGGTGTACCCCGGAGGGCACTGTGGGTTGTTGAGCGGCGGCGCGTAGGTTCCGGGTTGCTGATACTGTTGATATTGCTGTGGCTGCTGGTACTGAGGTTGCTGGTACTGTTGCGGCTGCTGGTTGCCGACGCCGTAGCCCGCCAAACCACCGACGCCTGCACCAATGGCCGCACCGGCAAGCCCCGCGCCGGTCTGGTTGCCAATTACCGCTCCGGCCAGAGCACCCAACAGCGCGCCACCTGTAGCGTCAGC
>JAAOMR010000723.1 GCA_018853935.1 Acidithiobacillus ferrivorans | reverse complement strand
CTAAACAGTTTGCAGAACTCGAAGCGAAGATGTCGCCGGATGCGAAAGCACGTTCAAATGCGCTCTACCATACGCTGCTGGCTGAAATGCCGCTCAATGAACTACGCCGGGCGCGGGGCCTGTCCCAAAGAGCACTTGCCGACGTGCTGCATGTGCAACAACCCAGCGTCGCCAAAATGGAGCGACGGACGGATATGTACATTTCCAGCCTGCGCTCGCACATCGAAGCCATGGGCGGCGAGCTGGAAATCACCGCGCG
>JAAOMR010000722.1 GCA_018853935.1 Acidithiobacillus ferrivorans | reverse complement strand
TATGAAGCGGGTTACCAAAAGGCACATCCATAAGCGCTTTCTATTGCAGCATAATCTCAATGTATGAGTGACGGTTTTGTTAACCAGCCTTTGTATTCCGCACTGAAAAACTGTGAAACTTCAGCTTCGTTAATAAGCGCCTTGAGATCGACACCGTTCACAGGCTGACGAGCCTGCATGAGGGACAACATTTCATCGACGGCTGCCATGGCATCCGAGTGCTTGTTGCCTTCAGCGGGTACAAGATCGGCCACGGCCTCGCCCCGCAAGGTGATAGTGTAGCGATTGCCCGCCTGGATACCGCGCAGCAACTCCGGCAGTTTCGTCTTGGCTTCGTATGACCCAACTTCGATATTCATGAACAGCTCCTTTTTTCCTAAATAGACCAGTATATAGACCGGTCCATGCAGGTCAAGTTTCAGCCAGTGGCTTTGAGAGACGCTTGTGCCTCAAGCTGTTTTGCACGAAACAGCATCCCTACGAGTACCGGCACCTTGCCTGTCTTTACGGACAGGCCAGTGACGTCCGACAGGGCGTAGGCTAATTTCCTGTTTTGTGACGCTCATGCTGTTCTCGTTGAAATCAGACGGCCAGACGGTGAACGGCAACGGCGACATCATGAGGAAGCGCTATGGGGAGGAAGAGGGACACAGGAAACAGGTAATCCTCACCAGATTCATCAATGACGCGAATCATACCCAACATTTGCGCTTCCAAGTCCGGCATTCCCTCATAAACCTTGCGGGGTTCAAGGGAGACCTCATAATCGACATTGGAGACGCAGAGCCAGAATGCCGGGTCACTCATTCAGTCAGCCATGTCCATGTTGATGATCGTGTCCCTTTTGCTCACGCTTGAGGTACAAGATTACGCCGACACTGCGACGGCGAGTGCCAGCTTTACTCATGGTGGTGCATCGCATCCTCTTTATCTTTTTTGTTGTGCCGCTTCCCAATTTGGTCAATGGCTACAACCGCCGTGCCGATAATCGCCAGGATGGTTACTCCAATCAATCCCATGATATTACCGCTCATCGTTCACCCCCTTTAACGACCAGAAAGCGCCGGACTCCAACCAGAGAAACATGAACAGGCGAATCCAGGTGTTCTGGATCAGTGCCATCACCTTGGATCGGTCCAGTCCACGGGAGCCGCGATGATAACATCGTCATGATTGTCGATGGTGCCGGTTGGCACAAAAGTAACGATCTCAAGCTGCCAGAAAATCTACGCTTGCTCTTTTTGCCACCCTATTCGCCGGAACTGAATCCTCAAGAGCACCTATGGGACGAGTTGCGGGAGAAGTATTTTCACAACCGGGCCTTTGACAGTCTGGGGGCGCTGGAAGACCAGTTGGTCGCCGGCCTTCGTGCCCTTGAGGCGGACCATGCGCGGGTGAAATCCATCGCCGGATGGGAGTACATAATTAACTCTATTTCTAATGCGATTTAGAATCAGGAGTAAGAGTGGCTTGCTGGAAACCACTTTTGCTTTGCGGGGCCGCTTCGATCAGGCCCTGGAAACGATCGAAGCGGGCGTGGTGAGCGGGGCGACAACACTCAATACGCCCCATCCCGCCAGAAAACCACCTTCACAGTCCGCAGCAGGATCACAATGTCATACCACAGGGACCAGTTCTTCACATACCAGACATCCAGGGAGGCGCGCTCCGCGAAAGTGGTTTCAGAGCGGCCGCTGGTCTGCCACAGACCGGTGATACCGGGACGGACCTGCTGATAGAGGAATATCCCCTCGCCATAGCGATCCAGTTCCCGCGCCAGCAAGGGGCGCGGCCCCACTAGGCTCATTTCGCCCTTGAACACATTGAACAGCTGAGGCAGCTCGTCCAGACTGCCTCCACGCAGGAAGCGACCAATGCGCGTCACCCGCGGGTCCTCGCGCAACTTGAAATTACGCTCATACTCCGCACGTGTCTCCGGATGCTCAGAAAGAAAGTCCAGCAAACGGCTCTCGGCGTCCAGCACCATGCTGCGAAACTTGTAACAGCGGAAGGCTCTGCCGCCACGCCCCACCCGCTCCTGGACGAAAAAGGCCGGGCCACCGTCGTCCCGGCGAATCCGCCAGATCAGGGCCAGCAGCAAGGGTGACAACAGCAGCAGCAGGATACTGGTGGCAAATAGATCGAAAAGGCGCTTCACCACCCGTGGTCCAGGGCGGGCGAGGTTATCCCGTCCCCGCAGGATGAAGACCTCATGGCTGAAAAAATGCAGGGTCTCCATGCCAAAGAGCGGCAGGCCGCGCAAGGGCGGCGCAACGCTTAAATTGGGATAGTGCAGTCCCAGCGTCCACACCAGTTCCTCCATGCGCTGCCACTGGTCCATTTCCAGGGCCAGCACCACATGCGGGTTGCCGAGTTGCGCGATAGTCTGCAGCGGATCAACCCCCAGGGGAATACGGGGCACGTCAGCAGGCAGTCCGCTCCCTCCCTCGCCCACCCCTGCGGGGAGCAGAATCGTCTGCAGACGGTAACCCAGCGAAGGCTCACTGGCAAAGGCGCGCGCGGCCTCAGCCGCATTGGCGCCATCGCCGAGCAGCACATAGGTCCGCTGCCAGTGGCGATTACGGGAGATGACCGCATGCATGACCATGCGCAGCAAAGGCAGCAGGATCAGCGCCAGCACCCACGTGCTGAACAGCCACAGCCGCGACAGGGGGAGTCTGCCGGAAAAGGCGAAAGCCGCATTGAGGACGGCCAGGACTGAGACCACCTGGCTGACCTCGCCCAGTTCGTCCCAAAAAGCCTTCTGGCGCGCGTAATGCCCCCGGTAATAAAACCAGAGCAGCGCGATACAGCTCATGAGCGGGAACAGGATCAGGTTGGCGGAGTATGCAACGCCCCACCAATGCAGCAGAACCTGGACCACATTCTGCCCATAATACAGGGCATGGG
Organism: Acidithiobacillus ferrivorans; assembly: GCA_018853935.1. Classification (GTDB taxonomy): domain Bacteria; phylum Pseudomonadota; class Gammaproteobacteria; order Acidithiobacillales; family Acidithiobacillaceae; genus Acidithiobacillus; species Acidithiobacillus ferrivorans. The sequence continues at coordinate 1,889 of JAAOMR010000722.1, read as the reverse complement.
CGATACGGCCGAACCAAAAAGCCACCGCCAGGGCCAAGGCATCACCGCCGAAGAGCAGAATGGATGGCCAGAAAGGTTGGGTGTTGCCGAATCTTTTTTTCATTGAGGGCTTTTGCTCCCCGGATCGCCTCCAGTCCCACCTTGCCCTTAAATGCCGCCCCATACACTTTCCTTTTCGCTGCGCTCATCGTCTTCTCCTCGCCAGACAACAAGCTTAAACCACTGTCTCAAATATGGGGACCACTATAGCCGCTGGGCGGGCCCGAATAAAGCCAACTATCTTGGTCGCCAGTGCCGCTCATTGCGCGTGCCGCTTGCGAGCGGCTCCCATCACCAAGCAGTCCCTTTCTGCTGCTCCCAACTCCAGGCATGCTCAACAATTGCTGCCAGATCGGCAAAGCGTGGTGCCCAATTCAGGGTATCGCGCGCCTTTTGGCTGTCGGCCACCAACACGGCGGGATCACCGGGGCGGCGGGGCTGAACGCCGACGGGTATGCTCTGGCCGGTAACGCGTCGGGTGGTATCAATGACTTCCTGCACCGAAAAGCCCTGACCGTTGCCCAAATTAAAGGTATTGCTTTCCCCATCGGCCAGCAAATGCTCCAAAGCCAGCAGGTGCGCGCTGCACAGGTCCCAGACATGAATATAATCGCGCACGCAGGTGCCGTCCGGTGTGGGGTAATCGTCGCCGTAAATAGCTATCTGCGCCTGCCGACCGCTGGCCGCCTGCAACACGAGGGGGATTAAATGGCTTTCCGGATCGTGGCGCTCACCCAGTTCGCCTTCCGGGTCGGACCCGGCAGCGTTGAAGTAACGCAGGCTGGCAAAGCGCAGGCCGTAAGCGCTGTCATAGTCGGCCAGCATCTCCTCCACCATGCGCTTGCTGCGCCCATAGGGATTGATGGGGCGTTGGGGATGCTGCTCGTCGATGGGGGTGTATTCCGGCTCCCCGAACAATGCCGCCGTGGATGAAAATATGAAGCGGCGCACATTATGGCGGAGCATGGTTTCCAGTAGATTCTGGGTGTTGGCGACATTATTGCGATAGTAGCGGGCGGGTTCGCGCATGGACTCGCCTACCTGACTGAGCGCCGCAAAATGCATCACGGCGGCAATGGGCGTCTCCCCGAAAATCCGTTCCAGCAGCGCGGTATCCGCCAGATCGCCTTCAAGCAAACGGCCATAGCGGGCGGCTTCCCGAAAGCCCGTAGAAAGATTATCCAGGATGAGCACTTCATACCCACTTTGGGCGAGCATCTTGGCCATGTGCGAGCCGATGTAACCGGCACCGCCGACAACGAGGATGGGGATAGGTTGCTTCATGAGGGGTTATCCGTTTTGATGTCCTCGGTGTAGCGGTCGATGCGCTCGATGGCTTCGAGGATGTGCGCCAGATAGTCGGCAAGGCGTTGCTGGTCGCGGCTCATACGGGGCGTGCCTCCGCAAGCACCGCAGCCCGGAATTTGTCCGGCAGGGCATTCGGTGTCAGCACGTCCACCGGCACGCCAAGCAGCTTGCCCAACTCGTGACGGATTGCGCCAATGTCGAACAGCGTCGTTTCCGGCGTCGGGTCGATGAGGATGTCCAAGTCGCTGCTGTCCGTGTCCTCACCACGCAGGACAGAGCCGAAAATCCGAGCGTTGCGGGCACGGTGAGACTCGACCACGCGGCGAATCGCGGCACGGTTCGAGTGCAATGCTTCGGAAGGTTTCAAGCCCATTCTCCCCACAACGAGATTTAGTTTGATGGTGGCGCGACACTGCACGAAAAGCAACATCAAAATCCGGTGTTGCTGCAGTGATCTACACCGAAGACGCCCATGCCGTGACTATCCTGCGTGTATTGACGGCGTATAGGTTGTTCGGGGCTGAGGCGCATGGGGAATGGAT
>JAAOMR010000721.1 GCA_018853935.1 Acidithiobacillus ferrivorans | reverse complement strand
GCCGCATCGTTAGCTGTCAGGTTGCCCGAGTCGGTGACGGTAGAGTCAAAAAAACTGATCTGCCCGGAGTTGGCTGCTCCCAGGGTCAGGGATGCCAAGGGGATGTTATTGACTGCGGAGCCGCTAGAACTGTTCGTCGCGTTTCCATACAGGACGCCGCCGCTTTCAAATTCACCGAAGCCCAGATTGCCTGCGGCGTTATCCGCAAGGCCCCCGCTGATGGGATCGACACCGGATAAATACACGTTGGTGTCATAGCTCCCTGTATTCCGTACAGTGAGCACGTTCAAATTCCCTACCTGGTTGCCGCTATTGGTGATGTTTAGATTGCCCGCCTGGACAGTCAGTGTTCCATTTTGCAGGAGATTCACGCCGTAGGGATCTATCCACACGGTACCCGTGCCCAGGCTGCCCGCATCGTAGGTATCAACGACATTACCGCCGTCAAAAGTAATACTCAGTGTGGACTGCTGGGAAGTGGTCGTGGTCCCGCTGGTGGCGTCGATCGCTGCGGTGCCGGTGGCAGTACCACCAGTATCAAAATTGCCGATACTGGATGATGTCGGAATTTGCGGTGCCGCGGCGTTCGCGGTGACCGGCATGGCTACCGCGATGGCCAGTGAGACGGCGGCGACCACAGCACGGCGACGGAATGAAGGTTTTGATGCGGTGTTCATGGCAGTGCTCCTGATTGAAAAGAGTGGATCTGCCATTTATGCGGACCACGGGAGACCTGATCGCTGTTTTTTGTGGGGTCCTGTTCTGTCCACTAAAAAGGAAACGTCCGCGTGCGAAAATCTTCTAAAAAAGACTCAACCCGTCAGATCACCAGTGGAAACGCCTCAAAACGCCCGATTAGGGGATATACAACTGTTAACACATTGGCCCCGCTACCAATGTGAGGATTTGTGCTAGGCTGGATACAAACTAAATAAAAATCCCCGCAGCAAGCTGCGGGGTATTCCCCCGCTACCATAGCGTCAGTTGGTCGTCGTTACGCTTTTGTTTGTGAAGCTTCTTGTAGGCGTTTTCTTCTTGGCCTTGATTCTTGACGTAACGACTTATCATATCTTCATCCCCATGCTTCCCTACCGTGCTTACAAAATACCCATCTGTCCAAAACTCTCCGCCCCAAAGCTGCTTTTTCACTGACGGCACACGCTTCAGTACCTCCCGAGCGGTTAGGCTCTTCAGTATCTGCACAATCTTCTTCGGACTATACATCGGCACCGACTGAACCAAAAAATGCACGTGATCCCGATCAACCCCTATTTCTAAAAATACAATCTCATATCGCTTCGCAATCTCTAAGCAAACATCCATAAGCACTTGATCTACTTCATCCGTAAACACCGCCTTCCTATACTTGGCTGGACACACTATGTGGTACATAAGGGTAGAAACATTATGGCTTTTATGAATGTAGGTGCTCATCCGACAAGTTTATCATATGCACAAAATCACGCAGCAAGCTGCGGGGAATCAGACCCGAAGAGATTCAAGAAAGGATTGCCGCTATGAACATGGATCAACACCGGAAAACTCAGCGCAGATATTCCTCAACCTTGCGGCTTGTCGCGGTATTGTTGGGGGTTGCCATACTTTCAGGATGCGTCATCGCTCCTGGTGGATATGGGTACGGATACCGCGTACATCCCCTTATTCACCCCGGCTGGGGACGCGGCTGGGGACGTTGATTCCATGGATACCCACAAGAAAACACTACGTGACCGTTTCATGTTCAGCTTCCTGTCGGTCGCCTTATGGGGTTTACTACTGTCCGCAACCTGGATGGCTTCCAGCCCCGTTGCTACTGCACAAGTAAATTTTGCGTTCTCCGTCGGAGACGGAGTCAATGCGTATTACCTGCC
>JAAOMR010000720.1 GCA_018853935.1 Acidithiobacillus ferrivorans | reverse complement strand
CCGGAAGAGCGACACCTGCAGAATCAGCAATACCTTGGCATTATGGACACCCCTCTGCGCCGCCGCACGCGAAATCGCGCCTTTGTGATCAGCGGAGCAATAGGTCTCGGCCTGAGCACTCTGGCCTGGTCCTTGGGGGCCTACCTCGGTTTTGCCGGGGTCTTCATGCTCTACATGCTGGGCGCGGTGGGTGCCGCGCTCACCTACGGTCGCTGGCCCTCCCTCATCACGTTCATTACCGCCGTGGTCAGTTACTACTC
>JAAOMR010000072.1 GCA_018853935.1 Acidithiobacillus ferrivorans | reverse complement strand
GCACTTCGCGGACAATCGCCGCAAAGTCTTCGGCCACCCCCGCCTGTGTATCGATCGCGATAAACTGATTGGGATGCCAGCGCTGAATGGCAGGGCCGCTGATTTTGTAATAACTCCGTCCGCTTTCCTGCCAAGCGTCCAGATCGCGACTATGCAGATCCCAGAAATCGGCACTCAGCGTCTCTGTACCGGTGTAGAGCAGGTCCACATCGTCCAGAGCACGATCGTTCTGGTAATCCTCCACCCGAATCCCGAGGGTGCGTCCCTTGATGCGCAAATTGATATCTTTACTGACGAGAATCACGTCTTTTTCGGGATGACGATTCTGCAAGGCCAGAGTCACGGCGAGGATTTCATTGTCCGCCTTGCCAGCGGCCAGATCTTCAGGCAGCGCCTGCTGATGTGCGGCAGTCTGAAAATAAAGTCGTCCCTGCGCATAAGGCAGCACCAAACCACGATCCAGATCAGCGGTATCCGTCAGCATCTCGTCCAGATAACGGCTGACCTGACGCACATTACGCGCTTGCTCACTCAGGCCTTTTTTGTGCTGATCCAGCTCCTCCAGAACGACCATCGGCAGCAGGATGTCGTGTTCCTGGAAGCGGAATAGCGCTGAGGGATCGTGCATCAGCACGTTGGTATCCAGAATGTAGAGACGCGCCCGCACCGGGCTTGAACCCCCCGCTTCCTGGCGACTCATGGTAATTGCTTGACGATGTCTAAGATGGCGGCTGCATGTCCGGCGGCCTTCACTTTGCGCTCGACGTAGGCGATTTTGCCTTCCCGGTCGATCACGAAAGTGCTGCGTTCAACGCCCATGCTCACCTTGCCGTAATTGTTCTTCTCCTTGAGTACATCAAAGGCCTTGCAGAGTGCTTCATCCGTGTCGGCCAGGAGCGGAAAAGGGAAGTTAAACTTGCAGGAAAACTTTTCATGGCTGGCCAGCGTATCCCGGGAAACACCGAGAATTTCCGCGCCAGCAGCCTGGAATTCCGGGTAGAGTGCCGTGAACTCCTGCCCCTCTGTCGTACAACCCGGCGTGTCATCCTTGGGGTAAAAATAGATCACTACGACCGTTCCGCGCAGGTCATCGATGCTGATGGAGGATGCCTTACCATAGGCTGCGGCATGAAACTGAGGTACAGGTTGACCGATGCTGATGACTTCTGGGGACATGAGGAACTCCTGAATGGGCCTGACTGAAAATCTAGCGCGGCAGATAGGGCGCTGTCCAGGGAAGTAATGCAGGGCCATTGCTTGCGCCCTCCCGGCCTTCTGCTCTAGCATGACTTTATGGCGCATTCATCCCTCCATCCCACCCTCACGGCGGAAGTTTCCGATGCCGAGGCAGCGCAGCGTCTCCGCGCCATCGGGCAGCGCATCACGCGTTTACGGGTAGCGGTCTTCAAAACACTGCTGGCAGCCGAGCAACCACTCAGTCATCCCGAGCTGCAGCAGCGTCTGGAAGCGTCGGAGACAGGGGCGGTTGACCGTGTCAGCCTCTACCGTAATCTGGAATGGCTGGTACAGACCGGACTCGCCCACCGGATCACGGCAGACGACCGGATCTGGCGCTTTAGCGCCCACCGTGATGAAACGGCCACCCAACACCCGCATTTCCATTGTGTCGCTTGTCGCCAGGTATTTTGCCTACCCGAAAGTAGTGTACCGACGCCCCCACTGCCAGCCGACTATTCCATGATTGAAATGGAATTGGTGGTCAACGGGGTCTGTGCCCAATGCGGGAAGGAAGCGCCCAAAAAAGCCAGTCAGCACTGAGTCCATCAGAATTTTATTTTCCGCGATAAAAAAATCATTGCCTGACGAATGCTTTCCCATCTTTTCGCCTTGTCTTATAATACAGTCTCCGCCCTCGCCCGCCACCCTTATGATAAGGAACTTAGAGAGTACCATGCGCCATCTGCCCTATGATGATTACAACAAAAAAGAGATGGTTCTGCGTGACTTTCTTGCCATGGACAGAACGGTATTTGCGGGTACCCGCACTTTTCTGGGTTATATTCGTGTGACCTTAACTTTGATCATTGCCACGCTTATTTTTATTCGTGTATTCAATGGCTATCTTGAGGACCATCTGTTTTATCTGGGTTTTGTTCTCGCGCTGATTAGCCTGGCCGCAGGTGTTTCTCTCTATCTGAAAATTAAAACACACTATAAAAATTTACAACGAATGGAAGCCTACGAAAAGATAGAAGATGATCGACAATGAAATCCCGATTCTTATTCAACCACCTGGATGCGCATCGCGATTATTTTCATACCTATCCGAAAAGTAAATTGGTGCTCCGTGACTGGCTCGCACTGGATCGCACAGCAGCAGCCAACCGGCGGACTTTATATGCTTTTTTGCGCACCACGCTGGACTTGGCTATAGCTGGTTTGGTACTGATTCACTTCTTTAACTATCACTCCGTTATCGTTCTCGGTGTGCTATTTATTTTATTATCAATGGTTATCGGGGGCTTTAGCTACTTCCGATTTTTACGGGTTCAGAGTCACTACCATAAGTTTTTGCGAGACTCTGGAGCGCACTTTCCACCTATTCTGGCGCGCAAAGACCACCATTCCTAATCTGGTCCAGGGTTCTTAGTCTTCCAGCTCTTGCGCGTTCACTTTTGGCACATTCTGCAAAGGCGGACGTTCCCAGTCGTAATTACTCGTTTTGCCACCCCGTTGTTCGCACGCCTGATAGCGCTGATAGGCGCTTACTTTCGCCAGTTCTCTCTGTAATTCCAGTTCGGCGCGGGCAAAATCCATGGGAGGTACAGCATCTTTCGCCAATGTGGCCTGGGCATCTTTAATGCGGCTCTGTGTATCATGGAGGTCAATATCCATGATCCGCAGACTTGCATTGGCGAGTATCGTCACGATATCGGGCTGAATCTCTAACAACCCGCCTTCCAGAAAAAGAATCTGTGTCTGACCATCGGCTTGGGTAATACGCAGCTCTCCGGCGCGCAGCCCTGACAGCAAGGGCGCATGCCCTGGCAGAATTCCGATCTCACCCAGCTCCGCCGGCACTGCCGCAAAACGTGCCATACCGCTGTACACTTCGCCATGAACATCGACCACATTGATACGGAATGTTCTATTCTGCTGCATGCTTATTCCTTTTTTGAAAGCATCGCCAAAAATTGTGCTTCAGTGAGCTGTTTCAGGCCCAGCTTTGCGGCTTTTTCCGCCTTGCTGCCCGCCTCTTTACCGACAATCACGTAGCTTGTTTTAGCGGAAACGGCGCTGCTGACTTTCCCGCCCCTATTTTCTATGGCGACTTTGGCATCTTCCCGGGTCATACCGTCCAAAGAGCCAGTGAGTACCAGGGTCATCCCCCGAAAACACCCGCCTTTTTGCGGTTCGACGACATCCCAATCCAAACCACCAGTCCGTAATGCCGCGATCACGTCCAGGTTATGGGGCTGGGCAAAAAAATGTACGATGGATTCTGCCACTACGGGCCCCACGTCGGGAATATTCTGCAAGACTTCCGGCGTCGCCGCCAGTAAGGGTTCCAAGTCGCCAAAATAGGCTGCCAAAGATTTAGCCGTGCTTTCTCCCACCTGACGGATACCCAGGGCGTAGAGGAAGCGCGAGAGACTGGTATGACGGGACTGCTCTATTTCCGCCAGCAGTTTTTGGGCGGAGCGACTGGCCATGCGCTCCAATCCGCAAAGTGCGGCCTCATCCAGATGATAAATATCGGCTACGGAATGCACCAGACCTCGTTCGACCAGTTGCTGGACGAGCTTCTCGCCCAAGCCCCGGATATCCATGGCCTTGCGCGCGGCGAAGTGCTCGACAGCGCCCATCCGTTGTGCCGGGCAGTACAGCCCACCCATGCAGCGGTGCGCCGATTCGTTGGCCAGCCGCAGGACTTCCGAGTCACAAACCGGACAACGCAACGGCATTTGCCAGGATTGTGCCGCTGGTAGACGTTCCTCCTTGAGCACCATGACCACTTCCGGAATCACATCCCCGGCACGGCGCACCAGTACCGTGTCGCCCACGCGTATATCTTTACGATCCACCTCATCCTGATTATGCAAACTGGCGCGGCTCACGGTCACGCCACCCACTTGCACCGGCTGCAAGACAGCCACCGGAGTAATTACACCGGTGCGCCCCACGGAAGCCAGGATATCTTCGACCACGGTACGCTCTTCGTGCGCCGGAAATTTATAGGCAATGGCCCAACGCGGTGCGCGAGCGGTAAAGCCTAAGCGCTCCCTGGCCGGCAAATCATCGACCTTGAATACGAGGCCGTCTATTTCAAAAGGCATGCCTTCGCGTGATTTCTGCATTTCATTGAAATAGCTTTCGCATTCCATAAGATGGCGAACATTGCGCAAGTAAGATGTCACTTCAAAACCCCAGACAGAAAGGCTGTGCATCACCGCGCTGTGCGATCCCCCCAGCGGCGCACTGCTTTCTCCCCATCCCCAGGGAAAGAACGCCAGGGGGCGTTTCGCTGTTATTTTAGAATCCAGTTGCCGCAGACTGCCCGCTGCCGCATTGCGTGGATTGGCAAAGGGATTTTCTCCCTCATGCAGGCGCTCTTCATTCAATCGCTGGAAAGCCGCCACAGGAATCACCACCTCCCCGCGTATCTCCAACAGATCCGGCCAGCCCTTGCCGGCCAGTTGCAGAGGAATATTGCGGATGGTGCGGACATTGGTGGTGACATCCTCGCCACTTTGACCATCGCCGCGGGTCCCGGCCTGCATCAGCTTGCCATCCACATAACGGATGTTGACCGAAAGACCATCAAACTTGGGTTCGGCACTCAGCGCAACCTCTTCAAGGTGCAGCCCTTTTTGCACACGTCCCAGCCAATCACGAAATCCGTCCTGATCAAACACGTTATCCAGGGAGGTCATCGCTACGCTATAGTGAACTTCGGTAAAGGCGTCCAGGGGCGCTGCCCCTACCCTCTGGGTCGGCGAATCGGCACTTTGCCATTGCGGGTTGCGCTCCTCCAGACGGCGGAGTTCGCGCAGACGTGCATCATATTCCGCATCACTCAGAGTCGGTGCATCTTGCTGATAATACGCTTTATTGGCGGCCACCAATTCGGCCCGCAACTGCTGGATACGCTTAAAGTCCGTAGGATTGCCCTGCACCACCATCCGCTCCTTGCTTTCGAGAATATACCCTGCGCATGCACCTGTTGCGCGCCCAGTCCCTGGCAAATTATACCAGAAAGCACATTTGCGATATGCTGGCGCGGCATTTGCCATTGCCCAACTCACTGGACGGAGAACCTATGGCCCTCACTCTTTTTGATCTGGACAACACGCTGCTGTCTGGCGACTCTGATCATGCCTGGATGAAATTTCTCGGCAGCCGCGGCATTGTGGATGCCGAGTGCTTCAATCGTCGCAATGACCAGTTTTACGCGGACTATATGGCGGGCACCTTGGATATTCAGGCCTTCCTGAATTTTCAGCTCACCCCTCTGGCTGCACACCCGCGTGCTCAGCTCAATGCCTGGCACCGGGAATATCTGCAGGAATGGGTGCTACCGATGATTTCGGAGCGTGCCCGTGCCCTGATCGAGGATCATCGTCGGCAAGGTGACCTGCTGGTCATCATCACCGCCACGAATCGTTTTGTGACGGCACCCATTGCGGAAGAACTGGGGATTGCGCACCTGCTCGCGACGGAGCCCGAAGAGACAGCGACAGGGGAATTTACCGGCCAGACGGTTGGTATCCCCTGTTTTCAGGCGGGCAAAGTGCAACGCTTACGGGACTGGTTGCAGATACAGGGACTGGACTGGGAGAGCGCTTTGCAAAATAGCACTTTCTATAGTGACTCCCACAATGATCTGCCTTTACTGGAAACCGTCACCCACCCCGTCGCGGTTGACCCCGATCCGCGCCTGCGCGCCCTCGCCGAAGCCCGGGGTTGGCCTATTCTTTCGCTGCACCTAGCGCCTGTCGAACAACACGCCTGAATCCGGAATTCGCATTAAGGCGCTGTTTCCTCGCGGCGCGCCGCCTGCGCAAGCGTATCGGCTACCTCAACCCGTACAATACGGGAGATACCCGGCTCGGTCATGGTAACACCTACCAGTTGCTCGGCGACCTGCATGGTCAGACTGCGATGGGTCACGATCAAAAACTGGGTCTGTGCCGCCATTTTCTGTACCAGATGGCAGAAACGTCCGACGTTGGCATCGTCCAGCGGTGCATCTACTTCATCCAGCACACAAAAGGGCGCGGGATTCAAGCGGAACAAGGCAAATACCAAGGCAATGGCGGTGAGTGCCTTCTCGCCGCCGGAGAGTTGCTGCAGACTGGCGTTGCGTTTGCCCGGCGGTTGCGCACGCAGGACCAGTCCCGCATCCAGCAGGTCCTCGCCCACCAGGCTCAGTTGCGCCTGCCCGCCACCAAAAAGAGTGGCAAAAAGTTCCTGTAAGGCCTGGTTGACCTTATCGAGGGTGTCACGAAAACGGACAGTCGTTTCCTGATCCATGGCCGCCATCGCCTCTTCCAGACTTTGCAGAGCGGATTCCACATCTTCGACCTGGCTCAGCAGATTACCGCGGCGCCCTTCCAGCTCCTGCAACTCTTCCTCGGCAGCAAGATTCACATTGCCAAGACGGGCGATAGCCGTACTGATCCGCGCGATATTTTCTTCGCAGAGAGACCCATCTGGGCAAGGCCCGGGGTCTCCGCCCAAATCCTGTGCGAGTAGCGCGGCGCGTTGCTGGTATTCTTCCAGGCGCGCCTGCAGGCCCGCCAGTTGCTGATCGGCGGCGGCCCCGGACTGTTGCAGGACGCGCAGCCGTTCCTCCAGCCGGTGGCGCTGGCTTTCTTGCTGACGAATCTGCTGCTCTGTGGTCTGTGCCGCGCTTTGCAAGGCCAACAACTGGGCATTACGCTCGGCCCGCAAACCCGCTACGGCCTCCCGTGCCGCCTCCATTTCCGGCAACTCTGTTTGCAGGCGGGCAAGCTCCTCGTCGCCCTGAGCTGCCGTCATGGCAAAGTGATCCCTTTGCTGTTGCAGATCTACGGCACGGGCAACGGCGGCCTCTGATTCAGCCTGCAACCGCTGTTGCTGGACTTCCAACGACTGGCGTTCGTCCCGCAAGCGACCATAAGCTGCACGCAATTCACCTGCCCGACGCCGCAGTCCATCGGTCATCCGCTGCGCGTTTTGTAGCGACTGCTCCAAATCCTGCCAGCCGCATTCATCGACAGCCAAATCCTGATGCAGTCCTTGCATGCGTGACTCTAATATGGCCCGTTCGTTGCTGAGTCGCCCGGACTCAGCAACGCGTTCTGCCCGCTGTCGATCTTCGGCCTCCACCCGACTGCGCAGACGGGCCAGTGATTCCCGATCCTGGGCATATTGTCGGCTTAGGGCCTGGCAACGGCTGTCTGCGGCTTTGACCTGCTCCTGGAGGGCCTGTACTTGTTGTTCCGCCGCCGTCAATGCCGCGTGTGCCGCAGTCAACGCTACCTGTGCCTGACGAAAACTCTCGCTATTTTCCGCCAGTTCACGGCGACATTGCAGCAGACTGGCGCCATTTTCGTTCTCGGGATATTCCATTCCCGAACGATGCACCAATACACCCTGTGGCGTAATCCATGCCTCTCCTGCCTGCAATTGCTGCCGCTGACCGAGGGCGAAAGCCAGATCCGGAGCCATGCGCAGTCCCCACAGCCAGTCACTTAGCCCCAAGTCCAAAGTCCCTGGTCTTTCCAGTGCCTGCACCAGTGCATCTTGCGGCAAGTCGGGTGGTAACGCCGCGCTCTTCCATAAGACGGTGTCCTGCGTGACCGCGCTGTCGCCTTCCTTCACCGCGGCGTGCAGGCGACCACGCAACACCCCCTCCACTGCCCGCTCCCAGCCGGGCAACACCCGTATCTGGTCCACCAGTCGGGTGTTTGCCGTGTCATTGTTCACTGCTGGTTTTTGCAGCCGTTGCAACAGACTTTCCAGTGCCTTTTGCCGGGCTTCGCACTCCTGCACCCTGGCCTGCGCGCTATCGCGCGGTTCGCGCAAAGCAGTGGCCTGTGCCTGGGCTGCTTCCAGGGCATCGCGTTGCCCCAGAAGTGCTGTTGCGGCCTCTTTTAACGACATTTCCCCGGATTCACAACGCGCTTCCAGAGCTGCCAAAGCGGGGCGGTCTGAAGATGTTTCCACAGACTGCTGTTGCAAGCGTCGTTCAATATCCCGCAGACGCGGCTCCAGCTCACGGATTTGCGCCGTCGTTACGTCCCTTTTGCGACGCAGTTCTGCCAAAGCCTGCTGCTGTTGCTGACGTTCCTGATCCTGTTTTTCAAGCGCGCGCTCCGCTTCCTGCCGTCCGCGTCGGGCACGCTCTTCTTCTTCGGTCAGTGCGTGCTGATCTGCGGCTAACTTCTGCAAACGCTGCTGCCGCTGACTTTCGCTCTCCGCCTGACGTGCTTGTTCAGATTGGATTTTCTGTAGCTGTGCCCGTTGTTGGTCCACTCCACTCTGACAACGTTGGATCGCCGTTTGCTGTTCCCGAAGCCGATGCATCACATCGCTTTGCCGGGCCTGCACCTCATACAGTTCGCCTTGGGCGACGGCGATGGCGTCCTGGCCATGGCGTTCTTCCACACGCAGTTGATCCAGCGACTGCGCTGCAGCAATAAGATGGCGTTCTTCCTGCTGATAGCTTGCTAGCAGTGCTGCGCGCCGCACTGAGGTCTGTTGCTGCTCCGTTTCGAGAAGCGCCACGCGAAGGGTCACACCCCACCACTGCCATTGACGCTCCTCTACCCGTAGGGCGCGCAGCTTTTGCGCCGCCTGGGCCTGCCGCTGCAAGCGTTGCCACTGACCATCCATCTCGCCGTGAATATCACGCAAGCGCTGCAGATGCTCACGCGTTTCAGCAATGCGTTGTGTGGTTTCCCGGCGGCGCTCCTTGTAATGGCTGATGCCGCCCGCTTCTTCGAGAATAGCGCGCAGATCGTCCGGGCGTGCTTCAATAATGCGCCCGATGGTTCCCTGCTCAACGATGGCATAAGCATTGCCGCCGAGTCCGGTGCCGAGAAACAAGTCGCCCACATCGCGCCGCCGACAGCGGGCACCGTTAATCCGGTAATGGCCGTCGCCCTTGCGATCCAGGCTGCGCTTGACGCTGATTTCGGCCACGTCAGCAAAAGCGCCGGGGGCCGCCCCATCACTGTTATCAAAGCGCAACTCGACCATCGCCATGGGGGCGGCCGGGCGGCTGTCGCCCCCATTGGAAATCACATCGCTCAGGACGCCGCTACGCAGCTGGCGCGCCGAGGATTCACCGAGTACCCAGCGCAGGGCATCGACCGTATTGGATTTGCCGCAACCATTAGGCCCGACGATCACCACCGGATTGGCGTCGAACTGAATGCGCGTGTTTTCGCGGAAGGATTTAAAGCCTTGGAGGATAATGGCCGAGAGGCGCATGAAGAGATATTTTTGCTATAGTATGCCGAATCGGTGAAGCACAGATAATGAGGAGTTCCAGATGCCCAGTCAACCCAGCAAAACCTTAGAGCGTTTTTCTAATCCTCACCCCGAGCGCGACTATGTCGTGCACATGGATCTGCCCGAATTTACCTGCCTCTGCCCGCTGACTGGGCAACCAGACTTTGCACACTTTATGCTGGATTTCATCCCGGATCAGCACAATGTCGAGCTGAAATCCCTCAAACTTTATCTCTGGAGCTTTCGCGACGAAGGCGCCTTTCACGAGGCCATGACCAACCGCATCGCTGACCATCTGATCCATCTGATCAACCCGCGCTATCTGCGCCTACTGGGACGTTGGTATGTGCGCGGCGGCATCACCACCGATATACTCATCGAGCACCGCCAACCAGGGTGGCAAAATCCGCACCTACTCAGCCAATTGCCGCCCGTGCATTGGGCGCAACACCAGCCAGGCTATTAACCGGCACAACAGCAAATTAACCACCCATGAGGCGCTCTGAGCTACTAAAAGTGGTACATTAAATCTGCCGTAGTAATGGTATTGAATTTTTTATAATAGCTAATCACCGGAAACTCATTATATGTGGCGGTATAAGATAATTGCAAATTAAAATTCCCATACAGTCGGGATTCAAGGCTGGTAATAGATTCATAAGTATTATTGTTGGCGGTCGATAGTAGTGTAGTTACAGCTTCCTTGAAAGTTGCGTGATGGGTTAAGTGCCATCGATAATTAACCGCCAGCCGGGCGGCTGGGCTAGTTTGACGTTTCTGACCTATGGGTTGATCTTCCTGAGCGCCGATACCTCCTTGGTAATCCAAGGACATCGTCTTATTTAAATGTATGACATTACCTTCGCCTATAATTTCTGTCAGATGGTAAAAGTAGCCATTAAACTGATTGCGATCATAACGAATATTAGCGAAAACATAGCGAATCTTTGGTTTAAAGTAATATCGAGTCTGGTTTCCCAACACGAGGCGGTTGGCATAGATAGCCGACGATGCGGCAGTGTAATTGTAACTCACGTGCGCTCGATTTTGCCAATGATGCTTTTGCCAACGCACCCAATCATGACTATTGAGATTTAAAGAGGGAAATGTTCCAGTGGCACTGGAAAGCCCAAATGCGGCACTACCCGACCAGGGCTTCGAAGTTTTGGCCATAGCGCCGGTGATGGATGTCATCCATGCGGGAAATATGAACATTAAAACAAATATTGTGCGCTTTCCATATCTATTATGGAATGGTATTTTGGATGTTTTCGGCAATCGCATATACTCTCCTGTTCATTATGGCTGGGATATTTTAATTCACAAAAATCGTCACGATATGGGCTATGTTTATCCGATTATCTCAAAAATGCTTTACATAAAATCTACTGGATTAATTAATGCTACCGCAGCAGAATACCGATAATTATTCATTTTATCAAGGCGGTAGTTGTCGACCACGACAAACAACACCCTAACAATATAAGGAAAATACGTAGCCCATTCTGATCTTCGACCAACAATTCCTGAGCTTTAGAGGCGGCGCCAGCCCCCAAGATGCAATGACGCCCCTGCCAAAGCCGCCCGGCCTATGATACGCTACAGGCTATCTGGGTAGATGCGTAAATGGACTCCCGGATGTTCTTCCGCCCAGGTGGCGAAATCGGTAGACGCAAGGGACTTAAAATCCCTCGGCTTATGCCGTGCCGGTTCGAGTCCGGCCCTGGGCACCACCTTTAAAATCAGTCGGTTATGATAGAGATGCGCTGAACATAACTTTTGCTGACCGCCGCCAGCATCAGCCAGGCATCAACCGCTGCCCTCCCCTGCCCCCCACTTTCACTCCACCCCACCACCCCATTGCGTGAATCATATAGTTGGGAGCACGTTGATGGACGGAATTGGGCGCCAAACAGGTCGGCATCGTGCAGAGTCTGCTCCCCACCTGCCGACTCCACGATATCAACCCTTACGATTACCTGGTCGATGTCCTGCAGCGGGTCGGCCAGCACCCCAGCCCCACATCGTCTGAATTGACGCAGCGCCGCAGGAAGCAACGCTGAGTTTTCATGAAGCTGACCTCCCATATGTTTCACTGTATAGGGTGAAAAATTGTCTCCGCGTTGCCTTGGTGGCCTTTGCCACATAAAGCGCCTGATCCGCATGGTGTATTAATGCTTCATCAGAGGCATCATCAAAAGGAAATATGGTTAAGCCTAAGCTCACACCAATTTGTATTTTGTGATCATCATAAATGTAAGGTTTATCTGTCACCTCTTTGATGCGGTCCAATATTTGGCCAAGAACATCATAATTTTCGAGATTCTCAACAAGAATGACAAATTCATCACCCCCAAGACGAATTAGGGCGTCTGAGGCCCGCAATACATTTTTCCATCGCGTCGACACCTCCTGTAATATCCAGTCTCCAGCTTTATGGCCGAGCGTATCGTTCACAGCCTTGAAACCGTCCAGATCAAGCACCCCTAGAGCGAATAGGTTTTTTTGGCGAACACTGCGAGCTCTAGCTTCGGCCAGTCGTGGTGTTAGGTAGGCACGATTAGGTAATCCCGTCAGTGGATCACGCTGCGCCTGCTCTTTAGCTGTGATCATTAATTCCAGCATGCTGGGTGCCATGAGCAGATGCTTCAGACCAATGCGATCTAGGTATCCAGGCTGGTCACTTCCAAGTATCCACAGTGCATTCTGATGATCCAGACGAACGGGTAGCACTGCCGTCTCGCAGATCTGACCTCGAAGCATGCGCAAAATGGCGGGTGTTTCCAGTTTTGATAGATCATATATCCTGGCTTTTTCTGGCAATTTTTCGCCAATCACTGAAGTGATCTGTTGCTTTTTTTTGGCATCACTGATCGAATTAATAGTGCGATGAACCATACGCGATGGTTCATGGACATCCGTTAACCCGACCAGGCTGGACCATTTCATGGGGCCGATCGAACTCAACAACCTTCTACAAAAGTCATTAAACAGCTGCTCGGCATTTGCGTCCAGGTGAGCACCCGTTCGAAATGCATCGCCTATGAGATCGTAGAATTGATGATAATCCTCCCCGTCTATAGATCGCTTATCCCTAGTGAATGACCGAGGAATGGTTTTCATGCCGTGTTCTGCTATCGACTCTTCCCATGATGCGTTTATTTCTATAGGTCTTTTTTTGCAAAACCTTGTTGCGTCTGGGATCGTGGTCATACACGCTTCACTATCTGTTTCCTGAAATCGATAATAATTTGAGGCCGCCATCCAATGTAATGGGTTATTCAACGTACGCACATCCGTTGAATAACCCACACCTTCGTGAACACGCTGTTTTTTTACCTGGCTGTTTGCCGGGGGTCTGGTAGTAGCCATAAATAATACCTCCATGGATTTCATGCCATACAACGTAGCGTCTTTTTACTATTTCCTATTTGACCAGGACGGCTTCAGTTCGCCATTACGGTCAAATCGTATGGTGTGGTATACCCATCCCAAGGCGAAGAGGGCGAGGTTTTGGTCATAGTAATGGGCTGTTTTGCCGTAGAGGCCATTCGCACGATCATAGTCTGCATTGAGTCTGAGCCACTGGTTGTGCATCGCCGGATTCATGTTTTTCTGCATCAGGTAGGGAATCAAGGCGGCAGAAAAGCCCGTTGGGCCCGTTCCCGAGGTCGCGCCAGTCTGCCAATTTTCACTGACCGGTGGCAGCAGATGCGATTGC
>JAAOMR010000719.1 GCA_018853935.1 Acidithiobacillus ferrivorans | reverse complement strand
CGCCGGATTCATGTTTTTCTGCATCAGGTAGGGAATCAAGGCGGCAGAAAAGCCCGTTGGGCCCGTTCCCGAGGTCGCGCCAGTCTGCCAATTTTCACTGACCGGTGGCAGCAGATGCGATTGCAGGTAATTCGCCATACCCGAAACGCTGTCCAGGATCCGTTGGGCACCCGGGGTATCGGGATTGCTCATGCCGGCCCAGAGATACACGCGAATGGCGTTATAGCTGCCATCGGCTCCCTGGGGGGCCATGTGGTACC
>JAAOMR010000718.1 GCA_018853935.1 Acidithiobacillus ferrivorans | reverse complement strand
CTCGTATCCGGCCTCGTTGCGAAGTACGTGGCCCGCAGTGCCAGCGGCCTGGGAACCGATGTGGCGATTTCCGCCTATCACCACGATCCCGCCGCTCTCTCCTTAAAAGATTCCTTTGCCAAGCTGATCACGTCCGCCCTGGTGCTCGGTGCGGGAGGGCCGTCAGGCCGGGAAGGTGCCATGAGCCTGATCGGCGGAGCGGTGGGTGCCACAGTGGCGAAACTCTTGCGCCAGTCTCATGCGGAAATGCGGGAAGCGTTGGCGATTGGGGTGGGTGCAGGTCTCGGAGCGATGTTCAAGGCGCCTCTCGCGGGGGCCATCATCAGCGCGGAACTATTTTATCGGCATGATTTTGAAATAGAGACAATTTTACCCGCGTTTGTGGCCGGATCCATAGCGTATGTGATTGTGGCGATGAAAACCGGCTTTTCTCCGTTGATCACCACTTCTATCCCTGTGTTGAGCGTGTACCAGATCAAGTATTTGCTGTGGTTCTCCGTGTTTGGGCTATTTTCCGCGCTTATTGTTCGGGTGATGCTCGGTGTGCTTGATGCGGTTCGGGGCTGGTTCCAGAAGAGAAAATCCACCCCTATTTATATCAAGGCCATGCTGGGCGGTATTCTGGCTGGACTGGTCGGCATGGTCACGCCATTCGCCATTGGTAACGGGTACGGCTGGTTGCAGTTGCTGATTTCTTCGGTGATTCACCCCAGCGTGGCCGCTTTATCCCTGGGCATGTTCGGGGTGATTCTGGGCATGGCATTGATAGCCGGGTCCGGAGCTTCAGGTGGTGCCTTTAGTCCCACAGTGGTGATTGGCGGCCTCGCCGGGGCCCTCTTCGGACACCTGGTTATGGCGGTGGATCCGGCATCGACGATACCCATCAGCATGTTCATCATTGTTGGGATGATGACGGTGTTTGCCGGCGCGGCGAAGGCTCCCTTATCGACCTTGATTTTGATTACGGAAATGACGGGCAGTTACGAGCTGTTGGTGCCGGCGATGCTGTCTATCGGCATGTCCGTCTTGTTTAGCGGCAAAAGAAACATGTTTTCGTCGCAGCACGAGAGGCGGGACTCCTCGAC
>JAAOMR010000717.1 GCA_018853935.1 Acidithiobacillus ferrivorans | reverse complement strand
TCCAGATCTGGCTACCAGCATGAATATCCAGCAACTGGAAGATGGCCTGATCATGGATAACAACGGAATCTACAGCTACCACCTGAAACCGCTCATGATGGCCGAGCAGAGCAAAAACAGGGCCACGAACAAGACCTATTTCCAGGCGCTAATGATGCACATGAACGCCATGGCCAAGGCGCAACAGGAAGCCCGTGCCCGGCTATTCGAAACGCAGAATTCGCAGATGCCGCCTTCGATGCCCTGCGCGAGCAGTACCTGCACCGGACAGACGACCCTGTCCCACGCGGTGGCCGGCGGTTCCGGCGTCTTTGGCCTGGATAACAACGTCAGCGGTTACACTCCGCTCAGTACCACCATCGATGAAAATCTGGTGTCCCAGGCGAGCGCCAGGCAACCCCTGAAAACCTACGCCACGCAATGTACGAATTTCGCGTCGGCCAAAGAAATCGCTGACGGCGTTTGCCCCGATCCCGTCAGCGCCACGCCCAATCTTGATATTTTAGGCAGCACCCTGCTGGATATGCCCCCCGTCGGCCATGACGAAACCCACCAGACGCTGGACAATCAGGCACTGAACCAGTTGGTCGCCAATCTGGTACAGGCACCTCCCATCGGCAAGCGCCACAAGGCGTATTACAAGACCATCGCGGGACAGGCCGAGGAAGGCAAGATGTTCTCGACGCGAGCGCGAATTTCCCTGTCGCGTACCGTACTGGCACAAATCGCCGCTATGAACACTCAAAACACGGGTTTCGGGACGGATTTCGCCAAAGCCCTCAATAAAAAACTGATCGTGCCAACACCCATTGCGGCCAATGCCTCGCTCATGCAGGCACTGGCCTGGGAGGATCAGGCCACCTACGGCAACCGCAAGTGGTATCAGCAGATCGCGCAGATGAGTAAGTCGGCATTAGCCAAGGAACACATCATTTTGCAGGCGCAGCAACTGCAGTACCAGTTCATCGCGTTTCGTCAGCGCACCAACATCGAGGCGCTGCTGGCGACGCTACTGGCGGAAAAAACCGATGGGATTCAAAAACAGGTCAACCGGTCCATCGTCAATAATGTCGCCAGCGGTCCGGCCAGTTAACGGGAGAACGTTTATGGAACACGATCAT
>JAAOMR010000716.1 GCA_018853935.1 Acidithiobacillus ferrivorans | reverse complement strand
GATATATTCCTTTTTCCAGCGGTCCCAGGAAGGAGGTGGCCCAGAATCGATGACCTTCAACAACACGATACATATAGTGGCCCAACGGCAATGCCAGAAGAATTGACAATGTCAGGACTGCAACAAGGAGAATGATGGCAGAAGTCATAAGGTTTGCTCCGCTTTAAGTGGGAACGACAACAAGTAAAAGAACAGGATGACACGCAATCTCAGACCAACCCAGCCGAAGGCTGTCATTTATGCCCCCTCAGTCGTTCCAGTATCTCGACGCCCCCATAAAACCAAAAAAATGACCACGATAATAAGCAGATAGATCACTATTCATTAGTAATGATCCTATCTTCCGGAAAATTGTTGCCCGCTACCCACTCGAAGACTAGCAAGGGTCCGTCTATAAATTCCATATAAACCGTATATAATTTGTCTATAAATTTTGTGTCGACAGAGTGCCTGCCCCGTTTGGTAATTGCCGTGCTTTAGCCTATGCTCTGACACCTGATTAGCTACCTGGACAAAGGAAAAACGTTATGGACGATTGCGCCGGCCACCCAGTGGTAAAAAATGTCCACTGAAGACCGCAAAGACGGGCGACCCGATCCGGATGCCCTGTTGGCACAGGTGCAGCAGGAGGAACAGGCGCGCC
>JAAOMR010000715.1 GCA_018853935.1 Acidithiobacillus ferrivorans | reverse complement strand
GCCCGGCATTGACGGCATGAGCGTCGATGAATTGCCGGACTACCTCCGCCACCACTGGCCGGGAATTCGCGCGCAATTGGAGGCGGGCCGTTATCGCCCGCAGCCGGTCAGGCGTGTGGAAATCTCCAAGCCAGATGGGAAAAGCCGACTGCTCGGTATTCCCACGGTGTTGGACCGCTTCATCCAGCAAGCCATTGCGCAAGTTATATCGGCCCAATGGGAACCGCATTTTCATTGCCACAGCTACGGATTCCGCCCTGAACGTTCGGCCCATCAGGCCTTGCGCGAAGTACAGGGGACAATCCGCGCAGGTTACGGCTGGGTGGTGGACATGGACTTGCAAGCCTTCTTTGACCGGGTCAACCATGACCGGCTGATGGCGCGACTGAAGAGCCGTTGCCTTGA
>JAAOMR010000714.1 GCA_018853935.1 Acidithiobacillus ferrivorans | reverse complement strand
ATGCCAGACCGGCATGGTGCCAATGCCATCCTCGACGGCCAGGATAAACGGCTTGTTCATGCCTGCCCCGAATGTCGTCTTGCCGATGCCGTTCTGTCCGTACAGGACCATCCGTATCGGTTCCCTCTGTCCACCCTGTTGCAGATTTAGTGCCGCAGCCGCCATGATGCACCTCACTCCCGTTGTCAAAGTCTCTGAACCCTTGGTGCCGCAAGGTTTGCGGCCAAAATGTTGCCCTTGCAGGGGGCAGCCCTTGCAGGGTGCAACCCTTTCCGGGTGCCGCCCACTGCCGGGGCAGGAGACATTCACAAGGCGGCGAGCCTGCCAGTATTGGCAAGCGCGCGTTTGTAGGAAAGAAGGAATATGGACTAAACTAAAAAAAACGCCTGCGGAAGATGACGATGACAGAACAAACAGATAATCTGGTATTAGAGCAACTACGGAAGATCCGGATGGAATTGGACGCTGCACGAGAGCGTGATCACGAGATCATGACGCGACTTAGTGGCATAGAGATCGGGATTACCCGTATCGCCAGGGATGAAGCAGGCAATTACGCGGAGATTATTCAAGATCGCCATACCGTCGACCGCATCCGGGAACGTTTAGATCGGATCGAGCGACGTCTGGAACTGACCGACTGAATCTCTATATGACCGGCTTTCCGGTTCCGCCTGTTTCGTTCTTCACCATCCGCAACACGATCTCCACACACCGTTCCGTATCCTGCAAGGCTTCCCGGTGAGTGAACGGCACGATGCACCAACCGGCCAGCAACAAAGCGCGGGTGCGCACATGATCCCGCCGGAATCCCCGCAGGCTTTTGCCGTGATTGGCCCAACCGTCGATCTCCACCGCCAGACGCGCATCCGGAATCGCCACGTCCACCCGGTAGCGACGATCCGGCAAAGGCCGGTACTCCCGGCATACCCGTTGCCCCAACACCCGCTCCAGAGCTTGCGCGAGCTTTTCCTGACCAGGAGACTCACCGGCGGCGAGCAAGTGCCGCGACAGATCGGGATACCGGGCGCGCAGGGATTTCTGGAGAGAAACGGACAAATCCCGAAGCTGCACCCGACTCATAAGCGGTTGGGACCATCGACGCGCACACCCGTTCGTGATGAGCGCAGGTACTCGACCACAATGGAATTAAAAACATCCTGGGACGGCTGCATGACACCTCCGGTCTGGAAAAAACCCTCTCAGACCATTGGTGCCGCAAGATCAGGATGGACCCGATTGGCCTTTATAGCGTTATACTTACTTTATAAAAAAGTAAGTATAACGCTGCCATGCAGCGGTAGCAGATGAAAAACCCGATCATGATGGACCGACCGAAAAGGACGGCGGCTGCCGATCATCCCTACGCTGGACATCCACCACAGAAGGCATCACCACCGGCGCGGGTGCGGGTAGCACCTGCTCTAGCATTAACTGCAAGCCTTCCCTCCCCTGCCAGCGGTTCACCTGCAGCCGATATTGGGCGCGCACCCGAAAGCCCACCGGGGGCGGTTCTTGAGCCACTTCCCGGCCATTCAGGAAATGCACGGCATCGACAGGGTTCGCACCCCGCAGGGGCTTGCAGCCGGCAGGCAGCGATTTGGAAGATGCGGCGGACTTGCCACCCATGGCATCGTCCAGATGCAATTGCAGCTTCCAATGGCCGTTCTTGATGGGCTTGCTCGCCATCACCACGAAATCGTTCTCGAAAAGCGGCTCCGAAAAACCCTGTCCCCACGGTCCCGCCTGCTCAATGGCCTTCGCCATGTCCAGGGTCAATTCCGCCGCCTGTAAAGGTCCATCGCACCACACGTTTTTTTGGAACCGCCCACCGGGCACCTGTTCCAGCGATACCGCATTGATGTTTCGCCGGAATTCCTCAAAGCGCGATTTGGGCAGCGACAATCCCGCCGCCATCGCATGGCCCCCAAAGCGGTTCAGCAGGCCGGGAGTACGGCCATCGACCAAAACCAGCGCATCGCGCAGATGCCAGCCGTCCATCGAACGGCCCGACCCTTGCGCCGTCTGGCCCACATCTCCGGTAGACGTGAACACAAAGGCCGGACGCTGATAGCGTT
>JAAOMR010000713.1 GCA_018853935.1 Acidithiobacillus ferrivorans | reverse complement strand
TTGTCCTGTGTCTTCACGAAGTAGGACTTGGACTCGCCTTCCTTGAACTGGTAAGGGGCGTTGCCGTGATCCAGCAATTTAAAGAGGGAAGCGGTTGCACCCTGCGAAGGGGTTGCACCCGGCAGAGGGGTTGTGCCGTCCGCAGGACCACCTTGCAAAGGGGTTTCCTTGCCGGTGGCCGGCTCATGGGAAGATGTAGCACCCGCTTTTCCTTTTTCCCCATCATGTGTTGTCGCTTGTTCCTGTTCCTGTTCCTGTGTGGGACCGGTTTTGCGCAAGTCCTGTTTGGCTTCCTCCCCGGAAAACCCGTTGCGCGGGGCGATGTCCGGCTCCTCGTCGCTGATGCCCATGGCCGCCTTGT
>JAAOMR010000712.1 GCA_018853935.1 Acidithiobacillus ferrivorans | reverse complement strand
GGATGCGGAGAACATTGAAAACTGGTCGCGCTTTCTGGAAACCGTCAATGCGCAGCGCAAGGAAATACAGGCGCACATCGAGCGGGAAGCCATCCAGATCACTGAAAGTTTGAGCGATACGGGCGATCCGGTGATTTGCGTGGGCGATGACGGGTGGCACAGCGGCGTGGTGGGCATCGTGGCCAGCAAGCTCAAGGAACGCTATCAGCGTCCGGCCTTTGTGTTCACGTCTACCGGAGATGTGGGCCAGACGGCGCAAGGGTCGGGCCGTTCGATGGACGGCTGGCATCTGCGCGATGCGCTGGTTTTGGTCGATGGCCG
>JAAOMR010000711.1 GCA_018853935.1 Acidithiobacillus ferrivorans | reverse complement strand
GAAGGGCTTGGTGTTCCGACTCGGTGAACCCCTTGTGACCGTGGATCATGGCCGATATCAAGCCGTGGCGGCCCGCAACCTCGTGCGCGATCACGAGCGCCACATGGACAATGACGAAGGCAAGCAGCAGAAAGAATCCCCATTCATGCATCACCATCAACGGGGAGTTCATCGCTTCACTGTCTGGCATGAGCGAGAGACTGATTCCCAAGGCGATCTGCGCCACGGCAATCAGGAAAAAGGCGAGATAGGCGGGGCCAGCGAAAGCGTTATGCCCCCGATAGGGAGAAATCGGGCGTCGGAAGCCGCTCAGATAACAGGAGAGGGTTTCCCGCCAGATGCGGCGCTGGGCTGACGTCAGGGGCAGGAGGTCGCGCCAGCGCGCCGTCGGCGGGCCGACAAAGAGCCAGATGATGCGCACCACCAG
>JAAOMR010000710.1 GCA_018853935.1 Acidithiobacillus ferrivorans | reverse complement strand
ATTGGTCACCACCGCCTTGCGCGGTCTGGACCGGGGGGACAAGGTGTATATGGCGGGAGATCAATCGGCGGAAATCGCGGATTTTCTGGACGCCTGTTGCAAGTTGTATCGTCAGGAATTCACGCCGCATCCGGACCTGCGTTTTTTCGATAATTTTCAGGAACTACAGAGATTTACCGAGACGCGGGAGGGACAAGGACTGGCGTTTCTGGTGGGTATGGTAGTGAATCAGCATGGCGCGATGCAACGGGAGATCGATCTATTGCGCTCGACCTCGTTCCAGACCGGGGCCGACTACACCTTGTCCACCATGCATCGCTCCAAGGGGCTGGAATTTTCCCATGTGGTACTGGACGGCGGCGCGCAGAAACCTTTCGAGATCGACGAAAAAACCGGGGTGCGGCCCGTTTTTTCAGCGATTCCTTCGGAGGTCTGGCGGTTGCTCTATGTAGCATCCACCCGCGCACACGAAACTCTCTATCTCAACGGCCTGACGAATGCGATGCTGGTCAACGTGGACGGCATACCGCAGCCGGTACGAGCTGCCATTCATGGACTGGACCGCTATCGGCTGAATGCCGCGACCCGTGCCGATTGGGAAACGCTGGAGTTCCCGCCCGTACCTGAACCCCGACTGATCGGTGTACCGTTTTCGCAGGTAAATCTCACACCGTCATGGGTCCATCCCTCTCCTGCGGAGGGCCAACCCCGTGACGGGGTGCAACCCCCTGCTGGGGCCACGCCTGCTGATAGGAATGAAGCGCAGCAACCTGTGGCGTGGCCTGCGCCCGCCAGGGCTGTTCCCGGCACGGCTGCCGTCTGCAAGACTGCTCCCGGCACGGGCGGGATGGCTCCCGGATGAAGTTGCGCGCTTATCAGGAGCAGGCCGTAGATGCGCTGCTGAAAGATGCCTATGACGGCCTGTGTCCGGTGGGTGTCCTGCCGACCGGCGCGGGTAAGACGGTCGTGATGCGCGCGATTATCGAGCAATGGTTGCAGGATCACCCGGAGCATCAGATTCTACTGCTGGCCCATCGAACCCGATTGTTGACCCAGGCGCGGGAACGCTTCGAGGGTATCCCGACGCTGGTGGTAAGTGCGGGTATGGGGATGCGGGATGAAGCCGTTCCGGGCAGTGTCACGGTGGCCAGTATCCAGACGCTTTCCGGCATGGAGAATCGCCGCGATTGGGACCTGGTACTGGTGGATGAGGCGCACCGGGTGGGAACGGAGGAAGAAGGGGGACAGTACGCGGCTTTTTTGCAGTCACTGAACAAAGATCCGCCGATTATCGGGTTGACGGCCACACCCTGGCGCATGGTCGATAACCGGCATGTCCCCATCTATGGGCCGCAAAGCCTGTTTCAGAAAGCGTCCTGCTGGATTTACCCGAAGGATCTCATTGCGCAGGGCTATCTATTGGCCCCGGAGGTCGTGCCGGTACGTTACATTCTGCCGACGA
>JAAOMR010000071.1 GCA_018853935.1 Acidithiobacillus ferrivorans | reverse complement strand
CTGGCATCCCAATCAGTTTATCGCGATCGATACACAGGCGGGGGTGGCCGAAGACTTTGCGGCGATTGTCCGCGAAGTGCATCCGGAACACGCCATTATCGAACGCATAACCGACTATCGAAGCGACCGGCATGCAGTCTGGGGTATTTTGGCGCGCAATCCGGAGCAGAATTTTGCCCTGAATCTACTGATGGATCCGGACATCGATTTTGTCACCTTGCTGGGGCACGCGGGTACCGGTAAGACGCTGCTGACGCTGGCGGCAGCGTTGCATCAGATTTTTGAGCAAAAGCGCTACTCGGAAGTGATCATCACCCGTGCGACCGTGCCGGTGGGTGATGAGATTGGCTTCCTGCCCGGCACGGAGGAAGAGAAAATGCTGCCGTGGATGGGGGCGCTGGAGGATAATCTGGAAATTCTGGCGCGCGGCAGTGATGATGGTGGCAGTTGGGGACGCAGTGCGACGCAGGATCTGATCAATAAGCGGATTCGCGTCAAATCCATGAGCTTTATGCGTGGGCGTACCTTTCTGGAGAAGTTCGTCATCATCGACGAGGCACAGAATCTGACTTCCAAGGAAATGAAAACCCTGATCACCCGTGCCGGTCCGGGGACCAAAATTGTCTGCCTGGGCAATATTGCGCAGATCGACACGCCCTACCTGACGGAAACCACCTCAGGACTGACCTATGTGGTGGATCGCTTCAAGGACTGGGCCTACAGCGGACATGTCACCCTGCGTCGCGGTGAGCGTTCGCGTTTGGCGGATTTTGCCAATGATGCCTTGTGATCCCCTTGTCTACTGACCTGCTGAGCCCGTAGACTGCGCGCAGGGCATCAGGGGAGTGAACGCATGACATGGTCGGTCGCGGATAGTCGCCATCTGTATAACTTGCCGCATTGGGGCGAGGGGTATTTCGATGTCGGTGCGGACGGACAGATCATCGTCCGTCCCGATGCCAACCCGCAGGGTGCCGCTATTGGGCTGGCCGATGTCGCGGCGGCACTGGGTGAGCATTCCCTCGCTTTACCCTGTCTTCTGCGTTTTCCGCAGATTCTGGGTGATCGAGTCGCGCGCCTGCACAGCGCGTTTGCTGAGGCCATCCGCGCCCTCGACTATGGCGGTAGCTACACGCCCGTTTATCCGATCAAGGTCAATCAGCAGCGGCGCGTCGTCGAAGAAATTTTGCGTGCCGGTGCGGGTAGCGTCGGTTTGGAGGCGGGTAGCAAACCGGAGCTGCTGGCGGTCATCGGACTAATGCCGGTGGGCGGCACCATCATCTGCAATGGTTACAAAGACAACGAGTATATTCGCCTGGCCCTGACGGGTGAGAAATTGGGCATGCAGGTCTACCTGGTGGTGGAAAAACCCTCGGAACTGCCTCTGATCCTGAATGAGGCCCGCAAGCTCGGCGTTAAACCCCGGATCGGGGTGCGCGCGCGGCTGGCATCCGCCGGTTCCGGCAAGTGGCAGAATACCGGTGGCGAAAAGTCTAAATTCGGCCTGTCTACGGCGGACATCCTGGAACTCGTCCACCGCCTGCGGGCAGAAAATGCGCTCGATAGCCTGCAATTGCTGCACTTCCATCTCGGTTCCCAGATTCCCAATATTCAGTTCATCAAAGGCGGCATGCGCGAGTGTGCCCGCCTGTATGCGGAACTGCGACGCCTGGGCGCGGCCCTGGAGGTGGTGGATGTGGGCGGTGGGTTGGGTGTGGACTATGAAGGAACGCACTCCCGCGCGTACTGCTCCACGAACTATCATGTCTCCGACTATGCCCATGCCATCGTCGCCACACTGGCTGATGTGGCGCGCCAGGAGGGGCTGCCGGAGCCGCGTATCATCTCTGAATCGGGCCGGGCGCTGACGGCGCATCACGCCATTTTGCTGGCTAATGTCACCGA
Source organism: Acidithiobacillus ferrivorans (assembly GCA_018853935.1). Taxonomy (GTDB): domain Bacteria; phylum Pseudomonadota; class Gammaproteobacteria; order Acidithiobacillales; family Acidithiobacillaceae; genus Acidithiobacillus; species Acidithiobacillus ferrivorans. The sequence goes on along the minus strand of JAAOMR010000071.1, from coordinate 2,368 downwards.
TGTGGAGATGGCGGCCGGAGAGCATCCGTCGTCAGCACCTTCGGTCGATCTGATGGAGGGTGAATGGGGCCGTCTGCTCACCCGCCTGGACCAGGGTAACGCCGCCGCGGCGCTGGAAGTTTATCAGGAGGCCCTTTATCTGCTGGCGGAGCTTCACCAGCAATTCAACCTCGGCATCATTCACATTGAGGCGCGCGCCGAAGCCGAAGGCATTTATGCCCAACTGCTCTGGCGGGTGCGCGGCTTTCTCGACCCGCACAATCGCGCGCACCGCGACATTCTTGATGAACTCGATGAAAAGTTGGTGGACAAATATTTCGTTAACTTCTCTTTGTTTCAGTCGCTGCCCGATGTCTGGGCCATTGATCAGATTTTCCCGATATTGCCCATCCAACGACTGAATGAAGAGCCGACCCGGCGAGCTCGTCTCGAAGACATCACTTGCGACTCCGACGGCAGGATTGATGCGTACGTGACGGCCGAAGGCCTGACACCGGCACTGCCGGTACATCTGCTACAGGCAGATACGCCTTATCTCCTCGGTATTTTTCTGGTGGGTGCTTACCAGGAAATTCTCGGGGATATGCATAATCTGTTCGGCGACACCGACTCGGTTAATGTGCTCTGTGATGCCTCGGGCGCCATGCGTCTGGAGCAGCCGCTGGCAGGGGATACGGTGGAGGCCGTCCTGCAATACGTACAGTTTTCCGCCAGCGACCTACTGGCCCGCTACCAGAAGAAAGTGGAAGCCTGCAGTCATCTCGGCGAGGTGGAGCGGCACGAGTTTCTGCAACAGTTTGCGGATGGCCTGCATGGTTATACTTATTTAACCGCCCATGATCTGATTGAAGACCTGGCGTAGCAGCGTCAACTCCATCATCGGCAGGCGGCGCAGCTCACTGATGGGCTTGAAAACGCCATCGTGAGGGGCGATTGCCGCGTGGGGGGCTTCAAATGTCGTGAAGCGGGCGAGGTGAATCTGAATTGGACCAGTGTCGGTAGACAGCCAAACCTCGAAACCGTCGTCCAGCTCTATCTGGCTGGGATTTATGTTCAGTTTCTCCAATACCGCATGCAGTACGTCAGTGGGCGTGTCGCCGGTTTCCGTGGGTGCTGCAAGCATACTGGTGTTCTCCGGCAGTGGCGCGGGCAACATCACACTGTCGTTGATGCGCACGAAGCGCAGGGCGGTACTGTAACTATCGAAGTGACAGAAGATCAGGCGATTGCGTTCGAGGAGGTCGGCTGTGGGCATGGGGTTATTCCTGTTTCGATTGGGGGGTGATCAGGTTAGCCGATGGTGATGGTCAGCGGTTCCAGCCCGGCAACAGCGGCCTCGATCACATCGCCCTTTACCACGGGGCCCACGCCGGCGGGGGTGCCGGTGAAGATGAGGTCTCCGGGAAAGAGCTCGACCTGATTCGACAGAAAATGGACGATCTGCGGGATTTTCCAGAGCATGTCACCGACATCGGCGCTCTGGCGGATTTGACCATTCACCTTGAGTTCGATCTTGCCGCGGGCGATATTCCCTGAATAAAACTCGGGCGTGATGGCCGTGCAGGGCGCCGAATGGTCGAATGCTTTGGCCATGTCCCAGGGTTGTCCTTTTTCGCGGGCGGCGCGTTGCAGGTCGCGACGGGTCATGTCCAGGCCCACGGCATAGCCGAACACGTAGTCGTAATCGACCTTGTCCATGGGGATGTTTTTGCCGCCCTTGTGCAGCGCCACCACCAGCTCCACCTCGGGTTGCAGGTCGGTAGTGCCGGGCGGGTAGGGCAGCACCGAATTATTCTGCAGAACGGCGCTGGCCGGTTTCATGAAAAATAAGGGTTCGGCATCGGGCGTGGCGCCCATTTCCCGGACGTGATCGGCGTAGTTTTGCCCGACGCAAAAAATGCGGCGCACCGGGAAAGGGTTGCTGGACATGGCGTCCAGAGTCACGATAGGGGCGGGCGGGAAGGCGTAGTTCATGGACAGGCTCCTGTGCCGGGCGAAATGGCGGGATAACAGACATCTGCTTTCATTGCGTCCTCTTTAAACCATTCCGGCTGGTTTTTGCGGTACACCCGCAGCCACATCAGGGTATCTGGTGCCAGCGCGCGCACCGCGAGCCAAAGCAGGATGTCCGCTGCTTGATCACTGGTCGCGAGGCGCTGGTCGAGGGTGCGCCAGCCATCCCAGTCAATTTCCACCATCAGGGCGTGGATCTCTGCCGACAGGAGCAGGGCGGCCGCGCTCATGAGGCGAAGCTGGCGTCGAGTTTCCGTACGGGTGAGGCGCGACGCGAGAAACTCTTCCTTCTCCAGCCCCTCAGTCAGCGTGAGTACGGCGGTCCCCGCCGCTTCGATCACGTTAAAGGGCGAGA
>JAAOMR010000709.1 GCA_018853935.1 Acidithiobacillus ferrivorans | reverse complement strand
CCTGGAGAACACTATGCAAAACAAGCAAAAACGATGGGCGGTTCTGGCGGTCAGTCTGGCAATGGCAAGCGGTCCTGCATGGGCCATCGGAATGCCCCTGCCTACTCCCAATATGGTAGGCGGTGGTGCCAGCGTTTACGGTAGTCTTGTCTATGGTACCGGTATCATCTCCACCACGCCTCCAGATCTGGCTACCAGCATGAATATCCAGCAACTGGAAGATGGCCTGATCATGGATAACAACGGAATCTACAGCTACCACCTGAAACCGCTCATGATGGCCGAGCAGAGCAAAAACAGGGCC
>JAAOMR010000708.1 GCA_018853935.1 Acidithiobacillus ferrivorans | reverse complement strand
GCGGACATCCTCGAACTCCCACATATAACGGTTGTCGTCCCGATAGGGGATATCCGGCAGGCCCGAACTGCCTGAATAGACCACGCCAAGTTGCTGCATTTCCGCAGCAAAGTGCAAACCAACCGCGCGCGCCCATTCGGTGGAACCCAGACGATCCTGCTGCCCGCTGAACATCTGGCGACCCATTGCTACCCAAGGATGCTCATCGGAATATTCCGGGTCCAGCAGAGCACGTGCCAGGCGCGCCAT
>JAAOMR010000707.1 GCA_018853935.1 Acidithiobacillus ferrivorans | reverse complement strand
CCCACCGCCGCTGGAACAATCGCTGCGGAGGGAAGCCTCGACTAATACTGAGGCGGTTCCACCCTACGGAGCTGTTGACCGAGGGTCGGTCTTGGTCAGCTTCTGATATATGCCGAGTCCAACCAAGGCAAGAACGGATGCAAAAATAATGATGGCCGGGTAGGGTAATAATGAAATGTTTTTTAACCCCGCCTTAAATAGGTAAACCAGCCCCTCAAGCCCTACAGAAATAATAATGATTACAAATATTTTCACTACGCCTCCCGTGATTTCTTTCTGACTCAGTGGATCCTGCGTTCTTGACAGATAGATCTCTTCTTCGATGATGTAACGGCCGACTTCAATGACTGCCATCGCGATCACCACCACGCTGATCATGTTCAGAAGCCCTTCTGATATGGATCCGCTATAGATTAAAGCAATCAATAATTTCCATATCGACCAGACCATCAGCGACCAGGCTGACAGAAAAAGCAAACAGGCTGTAACAATAAAGCTGATGGCGATAAGCTTCTCAAATATTGTTTTCAATTTCTGGTCCC
>JAAOMR010000706.1 GCA_018853935.1 Acidithiobacillus ferrivorans | reverse complement strand
CTGAAAAAATACCTGTTGAAGCAACCGATGCGCCGAAGCCCGCGAAATGCCCCCGTTCTCCGCCAGCCGTTTCGCTATCGAATCCATCTTCTCCTGATCCTCAGCGTTCATCACACCCCCTTTTACTAACTGACCACCATCAGCCCGGTGACACCGGAAACGACGCACCACCTGGCCCAACCCCCGGCGTGCGTACCGTGTTCACCAGGGCCTCCGGAACCACCACACCCGGACGTACCGTACCCGCAT
>JAAOMR010000705.1 GCA_018853935.1 Acidithiobacillus ferrivorans | reverse complement strand
GGAGCCGTTCATCTTCGAGAACGTCATCCCTGACACGCAACCGGAATGGCTGATCGTCAACTACGAACGGTTGGGCACTCTGCTGGAGCAATTGGACGCTAAATCCATGCAGAATGAAGTCAATACCTTACTGGACGATGATTATGTGGACCCTTTGCAGAGTGCAACCCTTTCGCAGGGTGCAAACCATGACTGGGAATTCGTCGTCGCAGCATTCGACGAAGCACATTATTTAAAAGAACCGTCCGCCCAGCGCACCCAGGCGTCCTTCGAC
>JAAOMR010000704.1 GCA_018853935.1 Acidithiobacillus ferrivorans | reverse complement strand
CATCGAAGACCTCATGGTAGATCGGCAAACCCTCTGCAGTCTGAACGACCCCCAGCATGAACTGGCGAGCGATCAGACCTTCCTTGGCCATCCCGAATTGACGGACGTCCTGGGGAACCGTGACGAGGCCTTCACTGCGGATCGTGGTGAGGTCATAGAAGACCACGGACAGGTCCTGATCGATCAGGGGGCGCAACAGTCCGGCTACCACAGCATCTACGGCACTCTGTTGCTCCATCAGGGCGTCCATGCTGCGCAGGAGTTGCTGGTGGGTAATCGCTGTCTCGGTGACATCCGGCAAGGCGACGGTTTCCAACCAGCGCAGTACGCCCAGTTTCGATTCGGGATCGCAGAGCCGGTTGAGGACCATCACTCGGATCAGCGCTTCCACATCGGTCGTATGGCGGGTCTTGCGGAACACCTGACGTAGGGCGCTGAACCCCAGATCCTTCCAGAGTTCGGTCAAGGCCCAGACATCGCCAAAAGCACGCGCTGCTTCAAAAGCGATGGATGGTGAAGAAATCGTTGGCGTCGGGGTGGGTACCTGGCCGCTGACCTTTATCAGGCCCTGAATCACGGCATTCAACTGACTGTCGACCTGATCCAGCCGCCCAAGTGTGGCGACGGTACGCTTTTTGACCTTTCCGGCATCATCCCGGTAGGACTCAACAAGCTGGACATAGCGGCGGCTGCCGGAGGTGGTTATCTTCACATGCATGCCGCCACTTTATCAGCGTTCATAGGCATGTCAATAAAAGAGCCTAAGTGATAAAACGTGCCACCACAGAAGTTTTAGAAAATACGCGCTGAAACCCCTATGAATGCTGGGGCGACGTTACGAAATTGACGATTTTTGCCGATGAACTGTCGAACTCGGGTGTTCTATGTATTGAACGACTAGATATCGATAGCTATTCCGTAACTAGGCAATTGTAACAATAATATCGCTTCTCATTTCCGATGGACACCTTGTGTCCTGAATGGGGAACGCTCCCGGCTCTATGAATCAGCATCTTATACCTATGGAGAATCATCTATGCACCAGATAACACGAAAAATGATGGCAGAGTTCATCGGTACTTTTGGACTTATCTTCTTTGGCGGTGGCGCTGCGGCTATGGGTAAGCCGCTTATAGATATTGCTCTGGCCAATGGTTTGGCCATCATGATTGCGGCTTACGTGTTCGGGGATATGAGCGGCGGCATTGTGAATCCTGCTGTTACTCTGGGAGGCGCTATAGCAGGAAAAATCAGTTGGCGTGATGCGGGAATGTATATGATCGCTCAAATCCTTGGCGGAATAGTTGCCGGGTTTGCCCTTCTTGCTGTACTACACGGGCCAATGGGCCATTTGGGTGCCACAACCATAAACACCAGCCTCATCTCTGTCCCCGATGGGTTTATGCTGGAGGCGTTGGGGACGTTCTTTTTAACGACGACCGCCCTGTATACCGCCATGAGCGATCGTGCGGGTAATGCCGCGCCACTGGCGATAGGCTTTACCTTGGTCATGATCGTCACATTCATGGGTCCATTAACCGGTGCCAGTGTCAATCCAGCGCGGACGTTAGGACCCGCCGTAGCCGGTGATTATTACCCGCATATATGGGTTTATCTCATCGCGACGCCTTTAGGAGGATTAGTCGCCGGTTTTCTTTATAAATTTATGCAGGAAAGCAAGGCCGACATGCATTTTAGAGAAGCGCTTGAACAAGGCGACGTGAAATAGTTTCAAGCTTAAAAAACAACGTTTCTGAACAGCTCGTTTGATGCTGCTGTATAGCTTACGCTGCCGCTTTAGCGACAGCGTAAGCTCTCAATAATTCTGGCACACGCCAGGCACTGGTTACGACGCCGGATTCAGCAGCGCTCGCAAGTGATCTATGCCCACCGGTTCCTCTGTCTGCATGGGTACCAGGGCGACGCGTTTGGCGTAGCGGGTGCGGACCGCCTCGATCTGGGCCACCTCCAGCGCGGCGCGCTGCTTCAGCAGGGGTGACGCCGTTGGCGCCGCCGCCAGGCTGTTGTTGATGACCCAGGCCCACGGCTCGATGCCTGCACGACGAAGGTCTTCCTGCAACTGCGCGGCCTCCAGGACCGGCGTGGGTTCCGGCAGGGTCACGATCAATACCTGCGTCCGTTCCGGGTCCTGCAACTGCATCATCGGCGTCGTGTAATGCACCTGCGGATCGACGAGGTGGCGGGTCACTTCACGATGATAGGCCCCGGTGGCATCCAGCAGCAGCAGGGTATGCCCGGTCGGTGCGGTGTCCATCACCACGAATTGCTTGCCGGCCTCACGGATGACGCGCGAGAACGCCTGGAACACCGCGATTTCTTCCGTGCAGGGCGAGCGCAAGTCTTCTTCCAGCATGGCACGGCCTTCGGCATCCAGGTCTTGGCCTTTGGTGTCCAGCACATGCTGGCGATAACGCTCGGTCTCCAGCTCCGGGTCAATGCGGCTGACTTCCAGATTGCCCAGCGAACCGGCCAGCGTGTCGGACAGATGTGCGGCGGGGTCGGAAGTGGTCAGGTGAACGGGCAGGCCACGTTCGGCCAGCGCCACCGCCACCGCAGCCGCCAGAGTGGTTTTGCCGACCCCGCCCTTGCCCATCATCATGATCAGGCCGTGCCCCGTTCCAGCGATCGCTTCAACCAGGGTCAATAACTGCGGAAGTTCAATGCGTTCAGTGGGCGCAGCACTACCGGCGGGGGCGCTCTCGTCTTGATCAGAGAGCAGGCTGCACAGCGCCTCGACGCCGACCATGTTGAAGGCCTTGAGCGGCAATTGATCGACCGGCAGGTCGCGCAGCGCGGCGGGCATGCTGGCTATGGCCGCCTGTTCGCGCTGACGTATGGCAGCGGCCAGCGCGTCGTGAACGGCTTCCTCTGCTGGCAGCACACCGTTGATGACCAGATTCTGCCGGGTCAGGCCGGTGGCAGCCAGTTCCTGGTGGGTGCGTGCGACCTCGTCCAGCGTGGTTTTTTGCGCGCGGGCGACCAGTATCAGGCGCGTGCGCGCGGGATCGGACAGCGCCTTGACCGCTTCGGCATAACGCTGGCGTTGCTTTTCCAGGCCCGCCAGTGGACCAAGGCACGACGCGCCTTCCGGGTTTTTCTCAATAAAGCCGCTCCATGCGCCGGACAATTGCAACAGGCGGATGGTATGGCCAGTCGGCGCCGTATCGAAGAGGATGTGATCATAGTCAGCCGTCAGCGTCGCATCGGTCAGCAAAGCGGTGAATTCGTCGAAGGCCGCGATTTCGGTGGTGCAGGCTCCGGAGAGCTGTTCTTCGATGCCTTTGACTACGGCGTCCGGCAGCGCGCCGCGCACCGGGCCCACGATGCGCTCCCGATACTCTTGTGCCGCCTGTTGCGGATCGATTTCCAGGGCGAATAGCCCAGGTACCGCAGAAATGGCGGTGATTTTGTTGCCGATGGCCTGACTGAATACCTGACCGACGTTGGACGCCGGGTCGGTGCTCACCAGCAAGACCTTCTTGCCCAAGCGCACCAGATGGATGGCCGTGGCACAGGACAGCGACGTTTTGCCAACGCCCCCCTTGCCAGTGAAAAACAGAAAAGTGGGCGGGGTTTGCAGGAAAAGCATGCCGAAGTCCTCGTTGAAGCCGACGCCAATGAAGAACCGTTCAGCAGGTGCCGCTGCCACCGCAACAGCCGCCAGAAGGGCTTT
>JAAOMR010000703.1 GCA_018853935.1 Acidithiobacillus ferrivorans | reverse complement strand
TGCCACTTCCCACCACAGGCACACCGGGTGGTCCTGGCTTCTTCGGCAAGGGCTTCATCAACGCGGTACAACAACTGAAATATTTTGGGATCATGCAGAAGGTTATGGTACACTGTCGGAGTCCCTTTCTTGGTCGGAAAGTGACACGCCCCCAACAGGCGCGTTTGTTCAAGCTCTTCGAGGTGGTTTACCCCCAGCCCCTCACGCTACGTGACCATCAGCGTATCCAAAGCCATCAATATCTCTGAC
>JAAOMR010000702.1 GCA_018853935.1 Acidithiobacillus ferrivorans | reverse complement strand
TCGCCATGGGCCCCGTCAAGGCTCTTGGCTGGCCCAGTATGTCAATGAATTTCCTGCTCCAGAACACGGCTATGCTCAACGGCTACAAGGCCGGAGAAATGGTGGATTTCAATTTCGCAAAAGATGCCGCCGGAGGGTACGTCATTACCAGAATCAGGCCTGTCGGACAATAAAAAACGATTCGTTTTTTGGCGACACGCGCACAGACCGGATAACCAGCGCTACCCGGATTACCCGTCAGCACATAACGACAAATTTCGTGTTCCAAGTGCCGGGATTGGCGGTTTTTTGAGGTGGCACGGCTTATGCGTGGAAAGACTTACCAGAACTCGCGCCAATCCGGCATGAGACT
>JAAOMR010000701.1 GCA_018853935.1 Acidithiobacillus ferrivorans | reverse complement strand
GATTACCCGTCAGCACATAACGACAAATTTCGTGTTCCAAGTGCCGGGATTGGCGGTTTTTTGAGGTGGCACGGCTTATGCGTGGAAAGACTTACCAGAACTCGCGCCAATCCGGCATGAGACTTCTGGCAACGGTACTTAACAACATTTGAGGAGACCGCACCATGAACACACAGAATAAGGTCACGATGAACAATGGCCGGTATGTTGCCGCAGGACTTTCCGCAATCCTCGCCGCGACGCTGGGTA
>JAAOMR010000700.1 GCA_018853935.1 Acidithiobacillus ferrivorans | reverse complement strand
CGTGCGTCATGCACACCATTCGCCTCATGGCGGAACAAACGCAGGTCGCGCCGCCGCTGCAGAACTCGGACGAGATGAGCTCATTCTTGCTCGACTGTGGCTACCACGCGGTGGATATCACGCCGTGCTCGGATGGGCGTCTGAAGGGGCTGATACGCTACATACTGCGTCTGCCCGATGACGCGGTGCGCAGCCGCAAGGCTTACGCCGGTGCCATGTTCGACGTGGAAGCCAACGTCAAACGCTGGATCGAGACCGAACTGATGCGCTATCGCGAAGGCCGTCCGGTGCCTGCCGACGCGGGTACGCGGTACTTGAAAATAGTGGTGTACCACTGGAGCAGTTCCGATCCCGCCCACGAGGGTTGTGCGGCGCATCACAGCAACGAAAGGGATGCAGCAGAAGCC
>JAAOMR010000070.1 GCA_018853935.1 Acidithiobacillus ferrivorans | reverse complement strand
CACCACAATCGCGGTGACCAGCAGGGTGAACCAGCCGCCCGCATCGAATTTCTCGAAAATGGTGATGGCGAGAATAGAAGCCGTGACTATAAAGCCCAGGACACTGACGGCAAAGCGGCCCCGCCAGCGTGACTCCTGATGCCGCAGGGCAAACCAGTGCCGACTCAATCCTGCCATGGTCAGGGTAAAGGTGATGAATACATTGATGCTATACAGAACCACCAGAATGCTGACATGTCCGCCCGTCGCGAGGAGGATGGCAATAGCCGAAAAACCAATGAGCAACACGCCATTACGTGACACGAAACGATCTGACAGGTAAGAAAACCGCTCTGGCAACCAACGATCGACGGCCATATTCGCCATGACGATAGGTGCCGTGATAATACCCGTGTTGGCGGCGATGAAGAGGAGCAGGCCCTCGCTAATCAGGGTAAGCAGTGCCGCCGCCGGACCGAAGTATACACCGTTCACGGTCCATCCCTGGGTAATCGCGCCGTAGAGCACGGCATTCAGCGTTTGCCCCTGCTGGCCATGCACATGATACATCAGATACAGAAAAATCAGACTGCCCGCGATCAGAGACAGGGACGTCGCCAGCAGGGTCATCGTCCGCTGTCCTGTCTGCACACGCGGCTCACGCATGATATGCACGCCATTGGCTACTGCTTCCAAACCCGTATAGGTACCACCACCCAGGCTGAAGGCCCGCAATATCAGCGCCACAATAAAGATCCAGCCGTACTGCATACTGTCATGCTGAACACCGACGACCGTATTGCGGGCGATGGCTGGCACATCTCCCACGTGAGCCAGCAGTCCCCAGCCGAGCAGTATGACGTGGGTGAAGACGAAAGCCATAAAAATCGGCAACAAAATCTTGATGGATTCTTTCATACCGCGCAAATTGATGAAGATCAGGAACAGCAACACGGCGGCATCCAAGAGAATGCGCTCGCTGTACCAGGAGGAAGGCATGGTACTCAGCAACGCCTCGGTACCCGATGCCACGGAGATCGCTGCCGTTAAAATGTAATCGACAACCAAAGCGGCGCCACTCACCAGGCCCGCTATCGGCCCTAACAGGGTAGATGCAGTGTGATAACCGCCCCCACCATCGGGGAAAAGAGCAATGACCTGTTTGTAACCTGCCGAGATGATAAACACCGAGAGCGGGATGCCGATGGCCAGAAAAACGGCCAGATACTCATGCCCCTTCAGGGCATTGTAGATTTCCGGAGGACCATAGGCAGAGGAAGACAGGGCATCGGAACCCAGACCGACCCAGGCCAGAAAGGCCGCGAGCGAAAGATTCTCGAAGAGCTTGGGATTGAACACGTTTACGGCGCGACGAAAACGGGGTAAGCGGATCCAGGCCATTCAGTACCTCCTAGCGGGGGAACGCAGCGGTAGCTGCTGGCCGATAAAAACAGGGGTATTTACCGGACATGCCGCAAAGAGCATGCACACCGCATCCGGCGCCATCCGCACGCAGCCTGCCGACACCGGCTGACCGAGATGATCCACATCGGCAGTACCGTGGATATAGATATAACGGCGGAAGGTATCCTGGCGGCCACCACGGTTAAAACCGTTTTCGCTGCCGGAGAGCCAAAGAATACGGCCGAGAATCCAGTCTTGCCGCGGCTGGCCCGCCGCCCACTCCGCGCTGTAACAGGCACCGGTCCAGCGCCTGCCGCGCAGGATTGCAGTCGTGGGCAGGCCTTCACCGATGCGTGCGCGCACCACATGCCATCCGCGCGGCGTACAACCGCTGTCGCACTGTTCACCGAGCCCGTTACGAGCCGTAGATACGACATACTCCGAGCGCGGTTCAGCGCCGTTCATCTCGTGCAATCGTTGGGAGAAGACATCCACCCAGAGCCAGTGCGCGGGCATCTCAGCGCGCGAAGAGGGCGATGGATTCGACATGGGCGGTATGGGGAAACATGTTGACGACGCCAGCCGCTTGCAGATGATAACCGCGTTCGTGTACCAGATACGCCGCATCACGGGCCAGGGTCGCTGGATTGCAGGAGACATACACCAAGCGGCGGACGCCGGGGGTCAGACTGCGCAGCACTTCAATAGCGCCACTGCGGGGCGGGTCGATGAGTATTTTGTCGATGGCGCCCGCCGGAGCAAAATCTTCCATCTGCGCCTGAGTGAGATCGGCTACGGCATATCGGGCTTTATCCGCCAGGCCATTGGCGACGGCATTCTCGGTGGCCAGCGCGACCAACCGGGCGTCCCCTTCAATGCCAAGCACCTGCGCTCCCAATCGGGCAATAGGCAGGGTAAAATTTCCGAGTCCGCAGAACAGATCCAGGATCTGCTCCCCCGGTTGCGGCTGCAGCAGCGCCATGGCGCGGCGCACCATCACCTGATTTGCCGCCTGGTTGACCTGAGTGAAGACCAGCGGATCAAAACGCAGGCGCAACTGATAATCCGGCAGGTCGTAATGCAGGGGTTCCGGCTGCTCCGGCCATAAAGGATGCAGGGTCTCCGGCCCGCGCGGCTGCAACCATATCTGCAGGTCGTGTTGCACACCAAAAGCACGCAAGTGCTGCAGATCGCTTTCCGCCAGCGGCCGCATGTGGCGAAACACCAGAGCAACCGCATCCGGCGTGGCGGCCACTTCAATCTGCGGAAAATCCTGGGGCGATTGCATCTGCCCGATCAGCGCCCGCAGGGGCAGAATGCGTTGCCCGATGCGCGGGTCAAGGGTCAGACATTGCCCCATATCCACGACATAACTGCTGTTGCGTTCGCGGAAACCGACCAGTGCGCCCCGGGTTTTTGGCGTCCGCACCGAGAGTCGTGCCTTGCTGCGATAGCCCAGGCTCGGGCCATGAATGGGGGGCAGGACGCGTCCGGGGCGGACCTTGCCGATGCGCCAGAGATTATCTTCCAGTTGTCTTTGCTTGATAGCCACCTGCGCCGCTGGCTCCAGATGCTGCAGGCTGCAGCCCCCGCAGATGCCAAAGTGCGGACAAGGCGGCGACACCCGCAGGGAGGATGCCTTGACCACCTGCAGCAACTCGGCACGATCAAAGCTCTTGTGGTTCTGGGTACGCCGTGCCCAGACCCGCTCGCCGGGCAGCGCTCCATCGACAAAAAGCACCTTGCCCTCCACACGGGCAATCCCGCGTCCTTCGGCATCCAGACTTTCGATAAACACCTGCTCAGGCTGAGCGTTATGAATGGGCTTGGGACGCGACATGCAGATTCTCTGGCCACAGGGTGAGAAATTCCTGGACGTGGGCCTCGTCCCGGCTTTGTAAGTAAAACCGCAATTGCGTCTGGCAGACATCATAAGCCGATTTGTCGAGATGCCCGCGGGTCAGTTCAAAACGCAGATGGACCAGGGCGGTGTTCAGCACATCGACTTCGCAGTAGTGGCGGATGCCC
>JAAOMR010000007.1 GCA_018853935.1 Acidithiobacillus ferrivorans | reverse complement strand
CGCATCCAGACCGGCTTTGCGCAGATCACTGATGATGACCAGCGTGTTGTCTTCACCCGGTCCGGGACGTTTGGGCAGATGGTCCAGCCGATACAAAATACTGCCTTCGGCGTATCTCGGTTCGCCGGTCAGATCGTCATATCCCACTTCTTCCCCGATGATCCGGCGTTGCGAGGGCGTCATGGGGCAGACCACGATTTCCGCTTTCCCTCCCTTGATCTTCGGCATCGGCAAGGCGTGCTGCCGCTGTTCCTTCAGGAGTTGCGAAATGTCTTTCTGGTTGATAACGTCGGAATAGTCGCGGTACATGCCCACCAGTTCCGGCAGATTGTCGAAGGTGGACAGGGTGCGCAGGCTTTTGAAGCTACCGGTCAGCGTAAAGGCGAATTCTTCCTCCACCTGGGCAAACAGGCTGACCCAGGCATCGAAGGTGTGGATGCCTTTTTCTTCCAGTTTTTCCGGCGCCATGTATTTTTGGAGCAGATACATTTCCGCTATCGTGTTAGAGATCGGCGTTCCGGTCAGGAATACGACACCCGAACCTCCGTCCCGGCATTGCGAGACCTTGATCATCATGTTCTCGGCTTTGATTGATCCTGCCGGATTCCCCAGGCCGCGCACATTCTGCAAGGTGGTGTTGTACGGCACATTCTTGTAATTGTGGCTTTCATCCACGACCAGCAGGTCAAAACCGATTTCCGAAAAATTCAGGCATCCCTGATCGCGGGATTCACTGGCTTGTGAATGCAGTCTTTCAACTCGTGCTCGCGTGTCCTGTATCTTTTTCTCCATGCGTTTGACGCTCAGCCCTTCCATGCTGATCTTGTTGCGCAGAAAATCCTCCGCTTCATTCATTTCCCGATTCAGGTACTGTTCATAAAATTCCGCGTCGATTGGAATCCGGTCGAAACTGGAATGGGCGACGATCACCGCATCCACGTCATTAAAGGCGGCTTTCGCCAGGAAAACCTGCCGATGGCTTCCCGCCATGTCATCCTTGTCCGCCACCAGCAAACGGGCATCGGGATACAGGCGCAGCCAGTCCTTGGTCCATTGGCCCACCAGATGATTGGGCACCACGACCAGCGGTTTTTGTGCCTGGCCGGTACGCCGTTTTTCCATCACGCCCGCGATGGCCGCAAAGGTCTTGCCCGCGCCCACCACATGATCCAGCAGAGTGCTTTTGGACTGCATCATCCGCCAGACCGCATTTTTCTGATGGGGGCGCAGGCGAATGTCCGGACTGGAACCGGGCAGGCTTAGATGCCGACCATCATAGGACCGGGGCCGGTAGGTGTTCATTAAATCGTTATATTGGTCTTCCAGTATCTTCACACGATCTGTATCAGCAACAATCCAGTCCCGCCACGCATTCCTGATGCGCTCGCTCTTTTCCACGGCCAGCGACGTCTTTTCCGCGTCCACCAGTGTCTTGCCATCCTTCGTGTAAGTGACCTGAATGGTGCGGTGGTTGTGCAGGGCCATCAACAATTCGGACAGACTCATGTGATCGGTACTGTATTCCGGTGGCTGTCCACCGCACTTCACGGACCATTCACCGGTAATGGGGTTTTTCCGAACCTGGGGCTGAACGCCGCCCAAATGGGTGACGAAATCGGACACCACGTTTTCCGGCAACCAGAATGCACCCAGGTGAATGGTGCGCTCCAGAATGGAAATCCGGGGTGGACGGTGCGATTCCAGAATCTCCATGTCCCGCTTCCAGGCATCGGGCGTTTTGGACTGTTCCTGTGCGTTTCGCAGCATCTGGATTTTCTGGTCGATATTGCCGGACAGCCATTGACTGCGTTCCTCCCAATGACCATCCGGGGCGATGAAGGCCATCGCGTCTTCCTGACCGACTTTCAGTTCGGTTTGGATTTCCGCCAGAGACTTGCCGGTCAATTCCAGTAATCGGGCGGGCTCGATACGTCCGGATTCCGACAGGGACACCATCATCGCATCCACGGCGGAATCGACGTGCTCCACCCGCTGCATGGGATATTGGGTGCGACGCTCGAAAATCTCCGACCGAACCACCTGTTCCGGACTGCGGGGAATCCCCAATCTCCGGGATTTGTCCCGCGACACTTCCGGCGTGTACTCAATTTCCAGCCCGGATAACATGGCCCAGGACGGATCGTTGTGCATAAGCGATTCATTGACCGGACGGCGCAGATGCTGATGCTTTTTGACAAAGCGGTTGTAGTTCTGCTGTAGTTTCCGGCGTAGGTCTGCCATTTGCGGTGTCTGACGGCGTTCTTCCGTGCGCTGCAGGTCCAGCAGGTCCAGCAGCGTATCGCGCAGTTCAATCATACCGACCAGCCTCGGTATGCTGCTCGCAGCTTTAATCGGTGCGAAGGTCACCAGTCCCCACGCGGTTTCTTTTTCCCGTTCCAGATAGTTCACCCGGTCGGGAAAGCGCATACCGATCAGCGGCTGGTCTTCCATAATGAACAGCCGTGATGCGACGGGTGCGGGAATCCGTCCATCGGGATTCGGCGCATCGGCCTCGTTTTGCTTCCATGTTTCCAGCGCGGCTTTACGAGCCGATTCCGGTACCACAAAAACACTGTACGGCGTGACTCTGCGGCCCATGTCCTCTACGGACAGGACGGGATATTTCGGCTTTTCTTTCGTGAGCGTCCGGTCCAGACCTTCCAGCATTCCGGGCTGCACGTCCGCCTGCAGCACCCGCGCGAGGGATGCGCCGATGTCCTCGAATTCCGGCAGGGGCAGGACGATGGGCGCACCGGCACGATACAGACCCTTGCCCCACCCGATAGACAATTCCCCCAGGACATGATCGGGATGATCCCGATACCAGGGATTGCCCAATATCGGTACCTCTCCCTTTCTGCCGTGTTCATCGGGTCCCATCGCAATAACGGACTTGCCGAGAATCCATTCCGGCAAATGATCCGGCAGAGGATAAATGAGCTCTTCCGGTGTGGCCTTGCGTTCTTCTTGGTCTTTGATTTCTTTTTTGCGGGCCTTGGTCCAGTCCTCCACCATTTTTCGGGTCGGCGGTTCATAGATGACGTTCACCGGATATGCCCGTTTGCGCAAGGCCACCACGTCGCAGACCACATCGGTAAACGCGGTCTTGGAAAAAACCGTGTGCGGCAGGCGCACGGCGCTGACCAACTCCGCCTGATTGTGTAGCCAGACCCGAAAGGCGCGATGTTCCGGCATGTCCGCATCCAGTAGATAGCGGGACACTACCATGATGGCAAGACCGCCCGGGCGCAGCCGGTCCAGGCTCTTGGCGAAGAAATAGCCGTGGGTGTTGGGTGATACCCGCGTCAGATCGGGCCGGTCCATGTCCAATAGCTTGCTCCGTCCGAAGGGCGGATTGCCCACCACCACATCCACGGTTTCCGCAAACTGCACCTTTTGAAAAGGCGCGTTGAAGATTTTTTCATGGGGATGCAGGGCTTTCGTCACGGTCGCCGTGATCGGGTCCATTTCGACGGCCAGAAACTCCATCGGTACATCCGCAGGCGCCAGACTCAAAAACACCCCGCTGCCCACAGCAGGCTCCAGGACCTGCAGGGGTTGCGCCCCGGCATGGGGTTGCACCCCGGCAGGGGGCTGCTCCCCTGCAAGGGGTTCATCAGGATGCAGTAGGTCATCCGGTAACGCCTGACGTACCGTGTCCCAAATGGCCGAAACCACGGCATCGGAGGTGTATTGCGCGTCCACGGTCCGGGCGCGCAGGGACTTCAGTTCGTCTTCTGTAGTCAGCGCTTCCAATTCCAGGGCCACATCGGACCAGCCGGATTCGATTTTTCCATTGGGACGGCGAAAGGCATAAGGCAGTCCGCCGAAACCATAAAACAGGGCGATTTTCTGCTGTTCTGCAGGCGTTGGCGCATGATTTTCTGCTACACAGGTCTTGAGAAGCCGGATGGCTTGCAGATTGTCTCGCGCTTTCTGCTTCTGGCCGCGCTGGTCGCTCCCGTCCACCCCGCGCCGGTGATTGACGGCATGTTCAAAATTCAGATCGAAAAATGCCGTCAGCGGAACCTCCGCCAGAGGATCTTTGGGTAAAGGCGGCAGGTCTTCCGCATCGCCTTCTCCCCCTTGCAGGGGCGCAACCCCATCCTCTTCTTCGGTTCCGTATTCTTCGGAATCGCTATCGGCTAGTCCTCCAGCGTCATCTCCCCGTCCTCCACTTCCCCGTCCTCCGGATCGTCCATCGTCAGTCCCTGTTCCTGAAATTCCTGCATCTCCAGCGCCTGCAACGTCGTCTCCCAATCGTCCTGATGGCCGTATTCCACCAGTAGGGATTCCAGCCGCCACATCTGCCGGTTCCGGTTCAGATCCTGGGGTTCGTCCAGGAGATTCCGCAGACGCTGGTGTTTCTTCATGGTCTTCAGGATTTCCCGCTGCGCCGAGAGGGCTTCGGGCGTCTGTCCCGTTTCCTCCTCCTGCACTTCCATTTCCGACATCGAATCGTCCTGCGCGTAAATCTGGTTCATCCGGTGACCGTCCCGTTCGTTCTGGCGTTCCTGCCAGTTCTTGTCCGATCCCTGTGTGGGGCGATCTTCCTGAAGGATCTCCATCCATTCCGAATCGTTGTCCAGTTTGGCTTCCCGCAAGTCCGTCAAATAAGTTATCCAGGTATCCGGGAGTACGCCCGGCGGGCAGCTCTCCGCGATCTCCGGTTGATTCCACAGGTCTTCCAGATCGGACTGATCCCGATCCAGAAAGGTCATCACCTCGTCGTTCAGAATCTGTTGCTCCAGTTTCGTCATTTCCATAAGTCTCTCCTAAACCCAGCGCGCTGGGTGAAAAAAACACAAAATCGGTGTGGCTGCCGCCTGCAAGACCGCCGGACTGTATCGGCACGGCCACGCGATCCACGGGTTCCGAACGGATTTTCCGCCACTCCCGCAACTGTTCGAGCGCGATTTTCCGCGCCTGTTCCTGAACGTCATGACGCAGCCCATCGACAGGCGGGACCGACAATTCCAGATCCCACCCGCCCACATCATTCGGCACCCGATTTTTTCCAGACATGACACTTTCCTGTTTGAAACGCTCTCCACCCCTTGGTGCCGCAAGGTTTTTCAGGGTCAGGATGATTTGCCGTCTGCAAGACCTGCCGTCTGCAAGACCTGCCGTCTGCAAGACCTGCGGCACCAAGGGAAAGACGGGTGCTTAAACGCGATATTGGAAAAGCGCAAAAAGGTTTGCGGCACCAAGGGTTCAGGAGATGCAATCAGGAGGTTGTAAAATGGAAGTCGTGGAACTGATAAAACAATCCAAAGCGGTGGCGGATCTGGTCTGGAATGCCGTCAAGGTATCCAACCCCGCCCAACCGGGAATGTATGTGCGTCACATAGCGAATGTCACAGAAGGCGATCACCACTACGCGCAGGGGCTTCTGAATGGCAACGTGACCGCCAAAGAGTACAGCGGTGTGCTGGTCAGTCCTGCCCTGATCCATACAGCGAATGATCTCGTTAATTTTTTGCAACATCACGTTGGATGGGGGGATTCGCTACGGGTCAGTACTAATCGAGGTGATGACGTAGATCTCAGCATTGCGTCCATGATCCAGTATCAGAATCGGGTCAAGGAACATCTCCAGATGGGCGTTGCCGGCGAACGTGCGGAAGCAGGCATGGAGAGATTGCTTCTCGCTTTTGCGGGCACCTATCCCATCAGCAACCCGGCAACGAGCATCCAGAGCGTTCGGGAAAAACTCGATCCGCTCTTTGAGGATGGCCTGCGCCTGTCCGATCATCAGAAACTGTCCGGTGGCGCTGCACCCAACGATCCACAGCTTGACCGTCTGGCGCGGCAAATACTGGATACACCGCAACGTCCTGTACAACCGTCCAATTCTTCTCTTATGGCGCAGTCGCGGGGGCCTCGTGCCGACGACCCCTGGGAGATGCACCCATGAACGAGCAACTTAGTGTTTCCCTGACCATTACGAATGACCAGGGCGAGATAATTTCCCCGCTGGTCTATCAGGATGTGCTACTTGACGGACAGTTCACGAGCCTACTGAACACCCTGAACCGGCTCAATGCCATCAAGAACGCACAGGACGTTGTCTTTAACATTTGTCCGGTCGATGAAAACCGCAAACCGGTGAAAAGCGGACAGGACGCGCATTACTGGATGGTGTCGTTCGTTATCCGACGTAGCGGCGGTACGTTAACGACGCAGGAACTACTGCCTTTCAAGACCGAGGCACTGGCAAGAAATTTTACCGACCGTCTGGTGATTGGCTTTAAGGATGAGCGGGAACTCAAAATCAAGGTTTCAACGGACCCTCCGTTTATACCGCAACGACCTTCTGCGGAAGTTTTGCAGATGGTACGACCCGCACCCACCGGATTTTCCCCAGGAGGTTGAAAAATATGGAACCGCAAAATACGGATACTGAAACTCCAGTGCAGGCCATTGGCGAACACGAACACGCCGGAGCGACTCCTGAAGAACAGAAATTGGCCGTCATCATGAATATCGCCGTGATTTTCCTGTTTTTCGTGTCGCCCCTGGTCGGATTCCTGATCGCTGACAAAAAACAGACCTTTCTCAAGGAGCAGTCCCGTCTGGCACTGAACGGAACGATCACCTACACCCTTTTTCTGGTGGCGTCGTTTTTTCTGAATATCACGGTGATTTTAAGCATCATCGGCATTCCGTTGATGGCGCTGGCGCTGGTGCTCACCCTTTATGGCGGTATCACAGGTGCCTTCGAGAGCAGTCATGGGCGGTTGTACCGTTATCCCATGAGTCTGAATCTGGTGCATTGATGGCGGAATCCATCCTGAAACCGGCCACCGAGAAACCCGATCCCCTGCGAGGGCTCAACCCTTGCCGTCTGCAAGACCTGCCGGGGGGCAACCCGTTTCCGGTACTACTGGAACGCCTGGGCGGTCTGGAGCAGACCATGCAGTCCATCCAAAAGTCGCAGGAGGATCTGCGCGTCGATCTGCAACGCCTGCAGGAATTTCAGCGCGGCAGCATGGACGCTGCACAATTGTTGCAGCAATCGCTGATGACATGGGCGAACAGCGAACCTTCCCGCATGTGGAAGGAAACCCGTACATGGCTGCATAAAGCGGAGCAAATGGTACTGGATGCACAAAAGCCGTGGACGGAAGAAGCGCGAAAGCTCTGGATCGCATCCATCGTCGAGGCATCCACCGGTGCCCTTCAGGAAATCACGGCGGAATATCGAGAGCGGATTTCCACGCGCGCCAATCGCGCCGTCGTCAATCTCGACCGGACGGCGAAGAAAAATATGGAGGATTTTGCCGATTATCTGTCCGAACTGCACGAAAAATATGCTCATGAATTCGAGGTGTCGGCGGAAAACACCCTGCGCGAGCAGACCAGGGCTATCGTTATGGAAAATAAAAAAATTATGGAACGGCTGATCGGCATCCTACAGGAACAGACGAAAGCGCCGGGGGGATAGGATGGTTATGCTCAACATGAGCGGTATCGACCGCGTATTTACCGGGCTTCGCGATGAACCCCTGTATGGCCGAGTAAAAGATTATTTGCGCGGTGGTGATCGCTGGCCGTGGCTCTTGACCCGTTTCGGCATCCCGGCATCGGCCTTGAAAGGGAAAAACTGCCCGTGCCCCGGTTGTGGCGGAAAAGACCGCTTCCGCTTCGACAACAAGGACGGTACGGGATCTTTCCTTTGTTCCCAAGGGTCCGGCGACGTGCTGGCCGGTACCGGCTGGGCCTTGCTGGAGCATGTGTACGGCTGGAGTTTCGAGCGCGCGTTAGAGGAAGTGGCGCGAGTGACGCTGGTAGATTTTGCGCCGAAGGCGGGTGGCGGAACACACCCGACGGGCTTGCAGCCGGCAGGCTTGCACCCGGCAGGCGGGATAAAGATCGATCATTCCGTCCTTCCGCAGGCGATTTCGATTCAGGCACCGGGAGTGCCTCAGATCATCCCCTGGCATGATCTGGCGAAAGAGCCGCAACGTCGATATGACTATCTAATGCAGGTTTTTCAGGAATCCGCCCCTCTACCGCAACTGGACGGCGATGCGCTACAGATCGTGCGTAACTACTGGCTTTCCCGTGGCATGGGTGCGCGATTCCGGATGCCACCGCATCTACATTTTCATCCCAACCTGCCCGACCGTAAACAAAACTGGTCCGGTCCCGCCCTGATCGCCTGGGTCACCCGGCCCTGTGACGGTGCGAGCGCCTTTGCCGACCGGCATTTCGTCGGGATGCAGCGCATCTGGCTGAATCCGGAATTACGCCACGGTCCCATAGACGCCGGACAGGGCAAGGCTGCCGCCTGCAGGGCTGCCATCGAGCAGGCGAAAAAATCTTTTGGTATCGTCGATCAGGGCATGATCGGCAGCAGCGTACACCTGTACGGCACCGAGCAAAGCCGGATTCGGGTCATCGGAGAAGGGATCGAAACGGTTTTATCCTGGCTTCGCATCCAGAGTATGCAAGGCACGCTTACGGAAAGCGTCGAGGCCCACGCCTGCCTGGGTACCTCGCAGATCAGGAACTGGTTCGCGCCGACGGATAAACCGGTTTGGCTGCTCCAGGACAATGACCCGGCGGGCCAGCAGGCCGCGCAGTTTTTTTTGCAACTGCATCCCGATACCCAAATTCTCGTACCACCACAAGGCTGTAATGATTTTAACGATGCCCTGTTGTCTCTGATCCAGAATCCATCTCAAACAAGGAGTGTAACCCCATGTCTATCCTGAAAAAACTGTCCCTTGCAGGGTGCAAGCCCCTTGCAGGGAGCGACCACCTTGCAGGGTGCGAACCCCTGCGGAGCGTGAACCCACTACGGGCGGCAAGCCTGCTGGCTGCAAGCCTGCCCCTGGTGATGGTTCTGGCCGGATGCGTGCCACAATTGTCTCAACCGATGCCGGAAACGACAGCAGGATCGATTCCTTCGGTGTTATTGCGATCCTCACAAATGGCGTCCCGTGCGCAGCAACGGGTGTCCGAAGTGCTGTTTGTACAGACCCATCCCCCGGTCATTGCCATTGCGTCTTCGCATAAGAAGGCGATGCAGGACCGCTTCAGTTTTCATTTGGATGGACCGGTGAACGTGGTGGCCTTCAATCTCGCCAGCGCGATGGGCTGGAGTATGGAGTTTGCCAAACCGCAGCCATCCTTCATGCCATCTATTTATATCGATCAGCATGACAGTGGTGTGCAGCAGATGCTGGATGCCATTAACCGGCAGATCATGCCGACCGCCATACTCCGGGCAGAACCCCATGACCGAAAACTGGTTTTGCAGGTACCCACGAAGGCGGAGGTTCAGGCTGCCGTCTTAAAAGGATATTTTCCTACGCCTACCAGTTGGTTCAAAGGCGCGAAAAAGCAACCGGCATAGTCTGAAACACTGCGGCACCAAGGGATTGCTGTGACCTCCATCCGCTTTTTGCGGAACTTGCCCGGACACTCTCCGGGCTTTTTTATTTTCTGCTGACCGCAAGTCCATGCTGACTGCAAGTCCATGCGGGGTGCAAGTATCCCCTGTTTGTCACCTCCCATTTTCCTTTGCGGCACCAAGGGTTTTGAGGATTGAAAAAAACCGCAAAGGAGAAAAATTATGTCGCGTCATTTTATGCGTGGAGTGCTGTTTGTTGCCGTCACATTTGGTCTGGCCGGTTGCGTCACTCATTCCGAACCGCCGGGGAAAGTTGTCAAGCTGGCATTCGTCAAATACTTAACCGGGAATCATTCTTTGCACCTGCATTGGCCGGAACACCATCATCGCACCTTTATTTACGAAAGTCTGATACACACCCATGTAGAAAAGTGCGTACCTACGCGCAAACCCGATGTGCGCGCCTGTTCCGTGTACATGAAGTTTCACGGGCATCCCTCTTTGGGTCATCGCGGCGTGATCGACATGATCCGGGAGGGGTCGCAATGGCATCTTCTCTGGAATTAAATCACCAGGACCGCCTGCCGGATGCAGCCTTGCAGACGGCATCCCTGTCGGTCGCGCTCCTGCGGAGGGCGAACCTGCGGGCTGCAAGCCTGAATTACTGGCGCAGCCTCACGCACCAGAAATGCCCTGATCCGTGCCTGTATCCGGGCCTGGTGGATGAGTTGCAGGCCGCGCTCAGGGATGCTCTGCGAATCATTCACACATCGCAACGATCACAGGAAACTACCCGGCGCTGGCGCGGGGCTTGCACCCCGCAAAGGGAATGGACCGGAAAATGTTAAACGGGTGGATAGCGCGTGGTCGCGCATGGTTTTCGCGCATTCAATCTCGCCAAAAACGCGGCCATCGCCGTCGCCAGGATGCGGCTGGGCGTCGCGCCATCACGATTTCTGAAATTATAGGCAAAGACGCGCAGGAAACTTTTGCGCGACGCATCGCCTACTTGCGCAAGATCGATCCGCTGATATTCGAGGAACTGGTACTCGATGCCTTTCAGAAACAGGGCTGGCTTGTGCAACGCAATACTCAATACAGCGGTGACGGAGGACTCGACGGTCGAATCTTCCAAAAAGGAACATGGTGGGGCATCCAGTGCAAACGCTACAAAGGCGCGATTCAGACGGCGCATGTGGACCTGTTTGCCCGAGACCTGACCCGCTTCGGATTGACTGAGGGTTATTTCGTGCATACCGGGCGCACCCCAGCAGGTACCCGGTATCGACAACGTTGCGTCATCATTTTGTCGGGCCGCGAATTGGTGGATTTTTTACTCTAGGTGGCGATAAAAATACCGTGGATCATTTTTATACCATTCCATCAAACAGAGCGGAGGAATTTGCAATGAGAAATTCAATCAAACAATCAATAGGTTCCGATTTTAATTATCACACGGAAAAAGTGCAACAGGCCGTGCAGGAATGATCGGGCGCTAACGGTGATTCGTCTTTATCACAAAGGTTGGTTAGCCATCTATGCGGGCGAGCTGACCCTAGCCGTCACCATTACCGCCATGGGGTTCACAATTGTTGTTACGTTATGGGCAATCAGCATGATTACGGTCGGGCTATTACTCATCTTATGGGGCTTTTATTGGGAAACGCGCGTCATTTTTTGGCCGGTCTCGGAACGTGCGCTAACGCACATGTACTGGCTATCACGTCATTGTCCGCAGGCTGCCGAACTGCTGCAACGGTCCCCGCATCCAACTTGGGCAGAGGCTTTGCATGTTGAGGAACAATGCCGCCAGCGGATGGCGCAGGCAGGCAAAGAAGAAAGGGATAAATTATGAGCAAATTAAGCAAATATCGTCTGGAAACATCTGCATTCCCAGAGAAAACCAGCAAGTTGTCTGTGGAAATTACTCGACTAATACAGGAAGGCACACAGGAAGGGCGCAAAAAGGCGCAGGAACTGTTGCGATCAGCAATGGCGAACCCATTACCGCAATCACCCGCTAAAAATTCCGGGGGTCGATGATGGCGAACCTCCAACACACCGCCGAGCGGATTTTTCGGCATGTCGATACGGGCCGCCTGCCAGTGGGTTACGCGCTCGCTATGGGCGCGATCATCGACGCGCATGATGACGATCCGGACTTTCACGATTGGGCGGATACCGTTACGGGTAGCACGGTAGAAATACTGATCGCCCGCATGGTGCGTAATGGCAAATGGGACGATCCGGCGTGGCTACAGGAATATATACGGGAAGCATCACTCAAGGAGAACACGGCATGATAGACGACCCCTTTTATCTCATTGGACGACGTGCTGGCGAGCGTGTCGGTCCGGTATCGTCGGGAATTAAACCGTCAACCATACGCGCCGAAGGCGGTGGAAGCACGACATTGCAGGCATGGGGCTGGAACGCCGCCACGTTTGGCGCAGGGGCGATCCTGGGGTGGCTGGCTAAAACCAGGAGAGGAAACCGATGAACACCTTGCCGACCATGCTACCGGCAACTGGTGCCAATCCCGTCGCCGTGATGTCGGATCTGGGCTACCTACCGCATACCGGTCAACATCGCCTTCCCGCGTTGATAAACGTCATTGTTCAACACACTGAAGTAGGTCGCTACGCCCTCATCGCCACTTCGCTGTGGCACGACATGATTGAACTGCTTCTGGATGATGATCTCCCAACCCCACAAAGCTTGCGTCGTCATGCGGAAGCACGGCGCAGAGATGCGACAACCCTTGCAGGGGACACCCCACCGTCGCATTTTCTGGCCGCACTGATTGACGATGCAGCCGACTGTTACGAAAGGGGCACTGGATGATCGCGAATCACAAAGAGGATACGTCGTTGCGGGAAAAGCTATCCGCCATCCGCACTCTAACTACTGGAAATAGCCCTACTCATTCATTTTGTTTTTGGATATTCATCCTGGGGGATGATGCAGTCCTTTGATTGGCTACTTTTTGGGCGATTGTCGCGGCCCCAATCATGCTGATTGGCAAGGTTATCTGGAAGTCGCTGCGAATGGAGTACAGCAGGATTCTGCAGGTGAGGACGCGGAAATGTTAATAGCCTCAGTTGAGCTGTTATCAATACTCGCCGGATTGGGCTGGGCACCTTTCAATCTTGGACGATGGGTGGAGCGGAAGAAGCAGTCTCCCACCTACCAGCCGACGCCGACGCCGACGCCGACGCCGCTCAGTCTGGCCGATCTTAAAGAGTTGTTCGATAATCTGAGAAATCAAGGCTAAGGCGTGTTACAGTCGCAGTTCGACAGGGATTGGAGGGCAGCGGGATGATCTGGTTATTGGCGGTGCTCGGCATCCCTATCGTGGTGGTGCTCATGCTGTTTTTTTCGGCGGCTGACGATTTCTGGCAAATTATTACGTTCAAAATCGACTTTTCGCGCCTGTTCGACGATCTGGCGCATGTTCTGGCGATTCTGGTGATTGGCGTACTGGCCGAACTGTTCAGCCTGTTCATGTTGTTTGCACATTTTCTGTAGGGCCGCACCCGGCAGGACTTGCACCCGACGATATTTTGTCGCAAAAAAAGCCCGGAGTGGTTTCGGGCAAGTTCCGCAAAAAGCGGATGGAGGTCACAGCAATCCCTTGGTGCCGCAGGAATTGCAGATCGCAGGTCCTGCAAACGGGATGTTCTGCAGACGGCATGTCCCGCATTTTCACATCTATTCCAGTCTGTACCACCGGGGTGGTGTCGATTTTCAGGAGAACAGGGAGATTTGTGCGAGTTTTCTTGACGTTACAGATTGGAATGCGATATCCGGCGTTAAATTGGTGAAAGTGGGCGCTGGAGAGGCGGGGACGGGCGCTGGAGAGCACATGGAAACCAGCAATGCCGTCATGCTGGCGGCAGCCTGACGAATCTGGTCCTGGTCGTCTCGCCGATAAAAATCCACCAGGGACGCCTCGGCCATTTTCCGCGCCCAGGATGTGGCGATATGATCCTGACAGGGCTGCATGGCGAGAAAGTGCTGATACCATGCGGCATAGGCCGTGATCCACACGTTACGGTCCTCGAAGGCCAGAACGCGACGGCTTAGGATTTCATCGACCATGTGCGCTTGATGACATCCAGCGGGTCATCCTCCATTCGGTACGCAGGCATATCCCGGCGGGCAAGGCGGTGCCGGTTGCTGCGGATAGCAGGTGTTTCCCGGCGGGCACTGCGGATTGTTAGCGGGCGGCGCGTAGTAACCCTGTTGCACCGGCTGTTGGTATTGCTGCTGTTGCGGATATCGCTGCTGGCTTCCACTATGCCCTACCGC
>JAAOMR010000699.1 GCA_018853935.1 Acidithiobacillus ferrivorans | reverse complement strand
TGTACCACTGGAGCAGTTCCGATCCCGCCCACGAGGGTTGTGCGGCGCATCACAGCAACGAAAGGGATGCAGCAGAAGCCGGCCTGGGGCGATTGCGCGAATTCCGTCAGGCCATCGAAAACAGTTTCTGCTGCGGGGCCTCAGTAGACACTTTGCTGATCGGGGTCGATACGGATACCGATGGCATCAAGGTGCATGTGCCCGATGCCGATGGCGAAATGAGTTTGTATCGTTGGGTCAGCAATCTGACCTTATATAAGGAAACGCTCAACGAGG
>JAAOMR010000698.1 GCA_018853935.1 Acidithiobacillus ferrivorans | reverse complement strand
CGCCTCCAGTCCAACCTTGCCCTTGAATGCTGCCCCATACACTTTCCTTTTTGCTGCGCTCATCGTCTTCTCCCTACCAGACAACAAGCTTAAACCACTGTCTCAAATATGGGGACCACTATAGCTTGACGGTGGCCTCGGCCATCGCGTCGTTAGGAACGAGAATGACCGAACGACCGGCTCTCTTCATCAAATTAAGGCGTAGTGTGGCCGCATTGACCTCGGTCAACGACATGTCTGGGAAGATGAACAAGCGCCTTCCAACACCTTGGGTGTCCCAACCGGCGGGCGCTGCAAGCCGATGAATCTCTTTTCGGCCCGTCAGCCGCTCAAGGTCACCGCCCACACCCAACGTGGCCGACATATAGATACGCTGGCGCGCACGCTCGAACGGTTGGTGAGAGAAGGTCGGTGGCAATAACGGCCGAATAAGTATCTCCAGCGGAGACAAGTACATATGACAGGCGTCAATGTGCTCGCGTAGGACCGACCATGGGTAGGCGAGTTTTTCCGTAGCATGGACATCGAGAATCTCGATGAACTCATGCTTAATATCCTGAAAGAGCGGTGCTGGAAGCATGTCGACCCAAGTACGATCAACAATGTCTTCCCACTCGCCTCGAAGTCGTGCCAGATTGTGGGCTTCAAGATGCGGCGCGAGCACGGCACATAGCGCCTGGTGCAGTGCAACATGTGTTTTGCGCTCGATTCGTAGTGTCCAATGCTGCGCGATGTAGTTCTCGGCAGCGTGTGCATCGTCAAGGATGATGATGTCTGCGTTGTCAAAGAAAGAATTGGTGTTGAACAATCCCGAATAAGTCGTGATCGCCACTCGCTCAGCTTGCTTGTAGTCGGTTCTGCTCGCGGGGCTATAGTCACGCTGCGAACCAACAAACGTGGCTACGGAAAGCCCATAGCGATTCTGAGCCTGCTCCACGGCTTGGTGGACGAGCTGGCGCGTCGGACACAGGTACACCACGCGTTCGTGATACTTACGTCTGCGCCATTCGGCGATCAGCAGACCGACTAGTGTCTTGCCGCTACCAGTTGGCAGTTGTAGCGCCACGTCAGGCAAATCGAAGCGTAGCTCAGCGTAAGTCCGCATGATCTCTGCCTGATGAGGCAAGACGTCAGGAATTCGACGTCGGGTTAGGTCCCGCAATAAGCGGTCTGGTGATTCACCAACGATGGCGTCAGATGCCGCAGACTTAAATGCCATAACTATATGCCCCTTAAGAAAATGGTAGTATTGTACGGTCTGCAAATAATGGGAAACCAAGTCCGTCAACATTCTTTGGCTGCACATCTCCTCGTGACAATGCCACAAGTAGGATGAATATCTGATGTGCCGCCATACAGACAAATGCTTTGGATCGTATAATATCCTTAAGTTTCCGCTGCTGAATGACGGCTATCAGCCTGGTGCCGACCACCAGGGCTCAACGGCGACAGGATAGCGTAACAGGTCATTGGGAATGTGAAGGAGGGTCCATTCTCAGGCTAAAGTCGTCGGGCGACCATTGATCCACCAGCATTGATTGTAGCTCTCTTGACCAAAGGGTCCACCATAACCTTCCTCCTGTAAAATTGGCTCATACCCACCCATCGCAAAGGTTTCGCGTCATGACCTGAGGTATGAGCCGTATGCGGCAATTCCGCTCGTACGGATCTGTGCGGGGGACGGTGAGTAATTACTTACTCTACCGCGACCGCTCCCCTCATTGAACACCCCTACCGCGTCACCACCAGTGGCTTGATCCTCAACTCTGGTAAACCCGGTAACCACGTCGCTGTAACCTGCTCCCCGCTCATCCCCGGCGGGCGCAAATGTTTATCGTAGTCATAGCGATCGCCGGGCGCAGGTGAACTGAACACATACGGCTTATCCGGCCAGTTGGCATTCAACCAAGCCAGCGCAACCTCAAGCACATGCACATCCTCCGCATCCAACGCGACTTTCTGATTTTCACAGCGATTTTTATAAAAATCCCACAGCTTCTTAAATCCATCGTCATGCCCTAGTATCGCCACCAACGACAACAACACATCCATCTCTTCGGCTTGAGTATTCAGCTGAAACTGCCCGGCCAACGCACTATCCCAGCGCACCCGAGCCAACACACGCGCCAAGCCCTCCGGCAAACGCCCTTGTTGGCGATGTGCATCCAACTCGGCCTGCACCTTGGCGCACGCAGCTTCAGCTTGGTTGATTTGGCCTTGCACACGGCGAAGGTTGTCCTCACAAGTCTGATTGATCTCACCTACTTCTCTGCGCAAAGCATCCCGCTCCATCTGCACTTCCTTCAGCTTGGCCTCCAAATCCGCACTGTTGCCACCACAGCCCTCGCACAATAATTTACGTAACCAAACCAGCATATCTTCATCCTCCAAAGCCTCGCGCAACAGCGGTTTGACCTGTTCAGCCGTCAATGAAAACGACGCCTCCACGGAAATCTTTTTATCTTTTCCCATCATGGTCACCTCACGCCATCCAGAGCCATCTGCTGCGCTAACCCATGCTCGCCACGCTCCAGCGCATCGCGCGAGGCCGCTGTCACCAGCTCAATATCCACTGGCCCGCTGACCCGCGCAAAACAGCGGAACCCCTTGCTCGCATCGGCAAAGCGCACACTGCATAACTCAAGCTCATCCTCGCCGCGTTTCATACCACTGCGCGCACGCGGACTCGCTGACGATGCCAAGACAAATACCCCTTCGCGCACAATGCCCAGTTCATGCCATTCGCCATACGCGCAACCGGGCACAAATACGGGCTGCAACACATTCTGCACCAGCCCACCGACAAAATAGTTGAACGGCGCGTTGCCCTCGGAGCGTGCATGCAACAAGTCGCGCCACACCAACGTGCTACCCGGCACCAAATCCAGAGCACCCAAAGCCACAGCCGTTTTGCAGCTCGGCTTAAACGGCTCGGTCTCATCTGCCGCCGGTGCAAAATGCACCACGAACTCCGGTACCGAAGAGCCAAAATAGCGTGTCACCCAGCCTTGCCAGGCCTCCGATGCCACATCAAATGCCGCCATTACCCGTTGACCTCGGCTGGCATTCCCAGCCAACAAAATATGCACCTGCGCGGGCGGTTGCTCGACAAACGCCGCCTGCATTTCCGACACAAAACTCTCCACCCCAC
This sequence comes from Acidithiobacillus ferrivorans, assembly GCA_018853935.1. Classification (GTDB taxonomy): domain Bacteria; phylum Pseudomonadota; class Gammaproteobacteria; order Acidithiobacillales; family Acidithiobacillaceae; genus Acidithiobacillus; species Acidithiobacillus ferrivorans. Next base: position 19,900 of record JAAOMR010000698.1, on the reverse strand, counting down.
GCGCCACTCGATGCTGCAATAACGCCTCCAGTCCCTCGACATTAATCTCCAGCGTCAACGCCACCTCTTCAGCGGCGCGGTTACACATACTCACTTTCGCCCGCGTGATGCTACTAAAACTCTCGGGCGACTCCAACAAGGCACGCAACAAGTGCATCAACATCGCCGTATTCGCCTGCGCCAAGGCCGACTGATCCAACACCGCCTCACTACCGACAAACGCCGACTCTGAGGACGGGCGGACAAACACCAACTTATTCTTCTGCACCTCGCTCAAATTATCCTGCACTACTTGATACGCCATCAGCGCCAACAGATTCTCCCCGCCCAAGTACGGATCGCCACCAGCCGCCAAGCGCTCCAGCACACTCTCGATGCCCTCATCGGCCTCCGCAGGCAAAGGCAAACGCCAGCGCCCAAAGTCAAAATCTGTGGTGCCGCCACCAAAATCGAACACTGCATAACTCAAACCTTCCTGCGTTGGCGCAAGCCCAAGCGCCGGCAACATCGCCGCCGCATACGCCATTGGCTCCGTGCCAATATCAATCACCTCAAAATCATTGATAATCACGCTTTGCCGCACCAAAGACTCCGGCAAACTCCGCTGCAAACCCCTGCGGAACGAAGCCAAAATCTTCTGCCGCACCTCGCTTTCATACTTCACCGGAAAGGTAAGCGCATACTTCAGATATAGACCATGCTGCCGCCAATTAATCACCATGCCCAAATACCATGCGTACAACTCCACCACATCCAGCGGCGCGGTCAAATCGGGCTGCATCGGCTGTCCTCGCACCGGATTCGTATCGCGCAAGGGTGTTAACTCATACTCTTTACCGTGCACCTGATCGACAATAAGCGCCACAGTGTGCTCGCACTCCCTCGCCCAGCGCTTCAAATACAGCATCACGCTATTCACCATCCTTGGATTGCGCGCATGGTCACGAAAATGTACCAAAGCCTCATTTGCCGCACACACCCAATCCCAACGCAAGGCCGGTCGATACACCTGTGTGCTCCAAATCTGCAAAAACGCCTCCAAATCCAAAAACTCCAACACCGTAGGGTTTTCAAACTGGCACGCCTGCACCGGCGCGGCATGATCACGAACCCCTACGCGCAACAGCTTTTTACCGCCCTGCGGCGTGGACACCGCCACCACCGTACTGCTGGTGCCAAAATCAATCCCCACCCACTCATAGCGCACATCCTTGGCCGGGTCACGCCCGCGACAACCCAGTTGCGTCAAGCGCTCGGCATCTTCGCCATGCAACTCCCATAAGCCCTTATTGGGATCGGTGAGTTGAATGGCCTCCAACTCCGGCAGACGGCAGGGCGAATAATCCAGCATCAGCACGGCCTCCATGCTGTCGGACTTGGGGCTAATCCGAATCTCAGGCCTATCTTCTGCCACCAAGGTTAAATCCTCGCGCAGCAGAATCTCCCACAAGTCGGCCAAACGCTTATCTTGCCAATCCTGATTGGACGGAATCACAAAATCCGGAATATCCAACAACAGGCCATTGGCACGATTAGCCACCTGCATCGGTTGCTTGCTTACAGGATCAATCAATTTGCGTATGCCACTCCAAAAGGCCAAATGGTTGGGTTTGGAAAGCTCGTGATAACCAAAGACTAGGGCCACTGTTGATATACGTGAGAAAAGTGATATAAGGGGCTGATCTTGATTATCAAGATCAATGCCACCTTCTGCGACCAGCCAACGATTATGTCCATAAAGTCGACCGTATTCACTTCCTGTACCAACCGGATTGGTTGCAGGCTTATGAAACGTCAAAAATTCCGCTTTGTTCGGCAAAGACCAATGCTTAAAACTAAAGAGATCGATTTCGTCCAACTTGCGCTGCGCATCAACGGCGTGCAATGCACCCCAATCCTCAAACCAATGCCATACCCGACCGGTGGCGGTTTCAAGAATTAAACGGGTGTAATTCGTTTCCTTGCTCACCTTACCGCTGGCATAGGTAAAATCCGTATCCAATTCCCAAAACTGCTGGTTTTTAATGGTTTCGTTCCATGCGGAAAGTGCATCCTGCTTACGCTTTTGATATGGATAACGCAACCCAGTTTTCCGCTCAAAATGCCATAGAGCCTGGTCGTCTTTATACACCAGCCAATCGGCGTGTTGATTAAATACCGGCTCGGCAGCCAACAAGGCCGTGAAAATTATTTTATCCAAGAAAACAGGAGTTTTTATGTGATTCATGATGTTTGCGCGGTCCATTAAAAGTAGGGTTATCGTTAGTATTTTAGCTTTTTCGGAATAAGTTGCGGCAATGCATTCGTATTTTTGGACAACGGACGCCCACAGGGCCGCGATAAGTTGAAGTCGGAATACATAGGAGGGGATTACGGCTCACTACGAAGTTCACACAGCAATGCTTGCATTTCAGGGCGAACCAACAAGCGATGGGCATAATTTGAAACTAAATGCACTATCCGCGCCTGCTCTTTAACGTCCAATTGACGAAATTCCCGCTGCTTACGGCTTAGCGTCTCAGTACTCGGTTCAGGGTAGGGTGAAGGGATGGCAAACGGCTCAACCCGCTCGGTCAACAGAGCCAAATCTGCCGCACCGATCACGCTAAAGACCTGCACATACAAGGCAGGCAGGTAACTTAGCAAACGTTCCATTTCAAGCGGTCGCGCCATATCCAAAAGCTCACGCAGTTTTAGGTTAGCCAGCTCCAGCTCTTGCGCGCGGCTGCGCCAGTGGTCGATGTCTTCATCCGCTGTGACCCTCATCGCCTCAGGCGCGTGGATAATAAGCGGCTGCTCGCGCTCGTCTGTGTTGGTCTGGCCTACTCCCAGCCGACAATCAAGCCTGAACTTCCAATTTTTTTCGGCAACCACCTCATCAGCGCAGTGGTTATCAAATTCATTCGATAGTAGTAGCGTAAGGTCGCCGGCCCGGAGGCAATGTAGTGCCTGAATAAAGTCCGCCATCAACGATGAACACTCTGGCGCATAGCCAAAAATAATGCGGGTGCGTTTGAGATGTTCAGGTTCATACACAGTTTCTTCAAACCGTTTACAAAAACCTTCAATTCCCGAAAAATTATCGAGCCCAATATCGAACCGCTCCCCATACATTGGAAAAACCTTCCAACAGTCTTGCTTGTACTCATAACAACGTATGATTCGCTGCGCACTTATATGAAGAGAAAATACGCGAATCGGAGGTTCTGCTTGTAGATTCATGAAAAACACCCCCACCTATATTTATTGAAAGTTGAAGCCAGATTCTATTTTTTTTACAATAGCCGCCATATCTGAAAGAACTTTTTTTGTAATCTGAGATTGGCTGTATTTATCATCCAGGTCAGCAAACTTTCGGTGTTCTATGCGCTTGATATTTTCGCTGATAAAAGAACGAAATGCCGCGCTCTTGACCGCTGATTTGATGGTGTCAACATAATAAGTAATCGCGCTCTTAAAGGGTAACTCGAGAGCAATAGCCTCAATCGCACAATCAGTAAAAATATGCCTTAGATTTGTAAGGTCCAATTCAATCTCTTCTCTTACGATTTCTTTAGATTTGGCACCTTCAATTTGGGATATAAGCTGCTCAATATAAAGGTCTTCATCGGACCGCGTGCCTGATTTGTCATTAATGTAATCCACCACACGGTCTAGCATTATGTCACACACCACAGAGCCTACAGCATGAGGTATGGATATATTAGACATGAACTTCAACACCGATGATATTGGTATGGACTTGCTAATGGCGCGGTCATAAATAAGTTTCGCTCGATCCAAGGTTACGCCGTCTTCCGTTGCACCGTGTGTAGTCATTGATTCGAGAATCGATTTCACCGCTGTCCTTCTGTCGGCCTCAGTATTGATGGTATTATTCTGCTGCGTTAAACACAGCGAAACCAACTCACTTTTATAGGCCGGATGTGTCATTCCCTGCTTAGAAAAAAGGGATAACATGTATAGCTCACGCCGCCCGGCATGAAAACGTTCCTGACGCACATCGCTGCCCAGACGGCAACCGATAACGGTTTCAATAAGATCAACTGTAAAGCGTTCGACAATCGACTTGAAGCCTTCGGCATCAAAGCGCCGATCTTTGGTTTGTTCGCCAATAAAATTTTCTAGAGATGTGCGGATTTCAGAGTATTTTTCGTGGTCATGGTCAATGTCTAGGCTGTTTAATACAATTTCAATCGAGCCAGCCTCTATCTCTCCCGCCTTTTGACGCGATATATCAAGAACGAGGCTAATTAAGTTGCCTTTAACTTGCTTCGTAATCTTGTCTCTTAGCTTTATGTTAAGCTCCTCGAAGTTGTCTATACTGCGCGTATCTGATGAGCGGATTTCATCGGCGACATCATCAATATAAACCTGATCAAAAACAGGCATAATAGATTCGATTTTTTCCTCTAGATTAACGGTAAAAAACCGACTTTCATTAATGTCTTTATTTTGTTGGTTGATATATTTTGATAGGCGATCGTCAAGAATTTCTCGACTGTTGTCCATGTAATCCAAAACTAACCGTAATTTGACTTGATCTATGTTTTCAAATTCAGAATGGCTGCGGTTAAGTATGTTTTTTAATAAGCACTTAATTTCCTCCGAGGTGCGGATAATTCTTTTTTCCAGCACTACACTGCGTTCGTGTTTGTTATAGCGTTCTAGCGATTGCTTCAATTGCTCAAGCTCCGTCGCGCCACCAAATTCTTTCAGTTTGCTTTCGTATGCTTTATCTAAACACCCGGTAAATAAGCGCTCAGTATTGAATGCTGTTTTAAGGCTGTCGGAAAGATTTCGTGTCAATGTATCTTTGTTTTTATTCAGTGCGTCGAGACTGCCTGTGGCATCGGCATAGCTACCAAACACAAAGAGTTTTTCATACAGCTTAATACCATCCATATCACCATTACGCACGAGCACATCAACTTCCGGCCCTTTCAAGCTGGGCATTTTGATGTTTTTAACCATGATAATGGCATCAACATCCTGTAGTTTTTTGATGGTTTGCTCAAGATGCACCTGGGTAGGAGAATCAAATCCCGGTACGTCATGCAGAATGATATTTTCCAGGCCTTTAAGCTTGGATGAAAAAAAAGTTACATTTTTGACTGCGCGTGAAATATATTTATCGGTGATAAACCCTTTAAGCTCATCATCATTAAAGTTGGTATATTTTTTATTGCTTAGGCCAAGTAATGAGCTTATTTTTTCACGCCCTTCAATGACATCTTTAATATCAAGTTCTGTTTTTGATGAGTGTCGAAGATAGGTTGCTTCATCATTCTTTTTCAAACTACCGAAGTGCTTGGTGAATGTCTCCATCTGAATGCTTTCAAAAGTTCCACCTGGAAACTTAATTTCTACCAACATAGCCTCAAATCGCTGGTTGAACTCTTCCTTAGAATAAAACTCGACTAGTGCATAATTCTCTGTATCATATTGCAGTTTAGTAGAGGTAAAAGTGCAGCGTTCGTCTGCTGATGGAAACAATCCTTCCTCATTCACAAACGCACTGGAAAACTTGCTTTTCCCCGCCTTTTCAAGGCCGACGACCGCCACTTCAAGTTCATTTGTTTTTAACTTGCGGTGTAGGTTTTCCAGCTTTATGCCCATTTTTTTAAGCTGCGATTTTTCGGAATGACTGATGACGCCAACTTTATCGGTGGATATAAATTCATTGACTGCGCTTACCGTGTTATCAAGGGTATCCAGAATCGCGCTATTATTCATTTGAATACTCCTCTAATTTGATACCCAAATAACATAACCTAGGTTCTCCGTTGTTTTAAGTGGATAGGATGGAGACCACAGACTATACTTCTGTGGCTACTCAATCACTGCTAAACTACTTTCAGTTTCAATCATACCACATCTTCTTGGTAAAACATTAGCGCGGAACTCCATGTTTACCGAAAATATGTTATGGCCTACAATGTGCTTTCCGGCGATCCTGAGCTTTGAATCCGATGATCGGGGCTCCCTACGCATTGAACTCCGCCTTGTTCCGCTTGCGTTTGCCTTTTATCTCTCGACTCCTTATCCAGAAGCCCAGAGTTTACCCCCTGCCCAACTTTCGGGGACAACTTCAACGGCCATGAATGACGTCAGGGTGTGAATGCCGCGTACATCCCGATACAGCCTCCCCTTCTTGACTGAAAACACGCTCGTACTTGGTAGCGCTTCGGCATCAAGAGGTACCGTGGCGTTCTGATTTAAGAAAAGCGTGACCCCCTGATCCCAGGTCTCGACTGGTCCAGATGGATATCCTACCTGATATCGATATTCTCGATATTCATAGGCAGTGCCAACATCGGCCATGCAAAAACCCTGACGAAATGCAGTCACGTTAGGTTGATCTAATGCTCCCTCCGCCAGTCGAAAGAACCGCGGGACTGTGTACTGATTGGTGTACAGGATCGCGCTGATTATCCGATTCTGAGGCAGGTCGAAAAACGGCTCTTTCGATACGGGCACCCCATACGTTTCGCCAACTCCGTACAAGACGTACACCAACGCTTCATCCTGCAGGGTAACGGATCCGGGCTCAAAGTAGGGTCCTACAGCAACCACCAGAGGGCGTCCCTTGCACTGGGGTAGCTTGTGATACTGGTGCCTCACCTTTTTGGACAAGGAGGATAGTGTCCTCCTTGGGAATTCCCTGTAGACCTTTTCAAGCAGTTCCTCTCCGACCAAAGGTTGTACTCCAAAGATCGAGATGTCCCGATCACTCCTATCCGGGGGATTTGTGGTAGTTGCTTCGAAACAGATCGTTTCGTTTCCCTTGGTGGCTAGGAAATCAGGCTGATCATGAGAATGATCGACTGAGAATCCAGCTGTGCTCAGGTATTCGTACACCGCGAGTTCGAAGACGCGGGCATGGAATCCATTGCCTTGGAAGTTCCTGAGAAAGCCGCCGTTCGGATCTCCCATGCGATGATAGATGTCGTTCATAAGATCACGAACTGGTCGATGCGCAGCCGAATCGCGCAGGGCTAGAAAGTTGGGGTGCAAAGCTTTGGAAGAGGGCAAAAGCTGGAAGAGATCGGTCATATGGTTAGAGCCCAATTAGCGTCTGGTTGGCGCATCAGCCGACCATTGTCAGGTTGAAACTATATCAGGCTGCGGTTTTATGCAATCATGACTAAAACCTATCAGTCGTCTGAGCACGCTCTTTGCGTTTATCTCCCAGTGCCTGCCTTAACTCAACCGTCCATGACAAAACGGGGTGGAATCTGACTTATTGCAACGGTCTTGGGCATAATGCTGCTTAATTTACCAAATATGGGTTGTCTGAACCGGCAAGGAAATCTGCAGACATCGTATTAGGCCACGCACAGAGGCTTGACACGAATGACTGTTTTGGAGAGGTGCGGCCCTTTGCTGAAGCGCCGCTAACTGGCCAGAGTGGGTCGGATGCTGTCAAGTGTTCATCGGTAATGAATGGCTGCTTCCAGTCTGCCGCTGCCATCCAAGCTCCATGGTCTACCCGCGCACCACGCCTCAGCAGATTAGCCCAATCGTACGTCTGCTTCCAGTCTTGAAGCGACATTCAGGCTGCGATATTTCGAACGCCTCTAGCCTCTCCCCGCTGCCGCGCCTCCCAGAGGTCGTAAGCCACCTGCATTCGCAATCAGAATCCCGCTCCACACCACGTGCTGCTATTACGAGTGGCACACTGGCGGGATCCTTTTCTTGGCTGGAAAGTGACACTCCCCCAACAGGCGCGTTTGTTCAATTTCTTCGAGGGGGTTTACCCCCCCCAGCCCCTCACGCTACGTGACCGTCAGCGTAAACAAAACCATCAATATCTTTGATCGTACTCATCCAGGCAAAGTAGTCCTGTTCATACAATTCTGGTGGCAGATATGTTGCTCAATCTGTCTGGCGGTGCTCATGAGCCTGCCTCATGTTGGCAGGAATATGCGAGTGAGAGCATAGACGGAAAAACCGGCGCATGTTCCGCATGGAGTTTCATAGTGCGCGTCTCACTTTTGCTGTGCGACGGGTCTCGTTGCAGCCGTCTACAGATTGTAGGCGATTATTGGGATTACGGGAATGGTTCGGTCTAGGGTTGCCTAGAGGATTATTGTTAGACTGTCGCTGCATAGTAAGGGCGCGCCTCCGAGGTTAGCCCTGGGTTAGCCCGAAAAAATAAAGGCACCCAGCAAAATGCGCTAAGTGCCTGTTTTACATGGTGCGCTCGGACGGAGTCGAACCGCCGACCTACTGGTTCGTAGCCAGTTGCTCTATCCAGCTGAGCTACGAGCGCGTGGAGGGCGTAATATACCTACAGACGGGGGGTCGGTCAATCCTCTGCCCACAGCACCTACCGGAGTCCTCAACTACCGGTGATGCCGCCCTCCGATGTGCCCTTATTCTTCGCCATTTCCGCCTTGAGCCTAGCGAGATCATCATCCACACCGCTCGTCGCACGCACCTTGTCCAGCTCTTTCTCGGTCTGACTGCGGCTATCCAGGGGATCATTCAGCGCACCAGACTCCATCAGACCATCCATCGCCACTGCCTTGGCCGCCATGTGCTGAGTACGATCCTGAGCGCGGCGCATGGCCTCACCAGCGCCATCCATACCCTTGCCAATGCCCGTGAGCGACTGACTGACTTTGACTTCCGCCTGCGCTGCCGTCAGTTCACTCTTGGTGATCTCCTTTTGCGTTCGGAACTGCTCGATATGGTCCTGCAGCTTACTCTCGTAATCAATCAGCTTCTGCGCCTGGGCCGCCACCGTATCATGCGCTTCCTTGAGGGAAGCGATCTTCTGCAATTCAGACTGCTTCTGGGCTAATTCAGCGCGCGCCAGGTCTTCCCGGTTGGCACCTAGTGCCATTCGCGCATCGGCATCCGCTTTGTCGGCGGCCTTCTGCGCCTGCGCCATCTGGTTTTCCAAAGAGACGCGCTCGGTCACCACATCAGCGAGATGTCTTTTGGTATCCTGCAAATTCGTAATCATTTTTTCATAGGACAAGTCCAGGCTTTCCCCGGGGTCTTCCGCGTTATCGAGAAAATGATTCACCTTGCCTTCCAGTATCTCTGCGGCATGCTTAAATATCGACATCAGATCACTCCTTGCGACGGCGTCGCGCTCTTCACTGCATCAGTCATTAACCGGGATCACCAGCTGCGGGCTCAAGGCATCAACCAGCGCATCCGCGTTGTCCATGGCTTTCACTGCCGTGCCTATCGCGAAAAATTCAATGATATGCGGCTTCCAGTTGTGGCTACCTTCATGCAGTTGCACGCCGGTAATTCCATCCGCCTGGGCCTCCTGTGCCTCATGCTGCATACGCTCCATGGCCAGTTCACGCGCGTCATACATGGCCTGCGTAAATTGCTCCATTTCTGTATTGCGCCCTATATTACCCATGGATTGCAAAAGACCCTGGTGGGCCACATGATATACACAGGAGCCCATTACCATTTCCATCGGCCGATAACCCGCCTGCAGCAACATCCAGAAATCCTGCCCACTGAGATCACTGGTAAAAGGTTTACCCCCTACTCCCTTGAATCCAGAGGCGCCGCTGCGATGCGCGATAGCCGTACCGATCGCCATGAATTCGAGAATATCCTGATCCCATTCCATGCGTTTGACTTCCAGGCGCACACCGACAATACCGTCCGCCTGTAGCAAGGTAGCCTCCTGTTCCATGCGGCTCATCGCCAGTTCGCGAGCCTGGTACATGGCTTGGGACAGTACATCCATCTCCATATTCTGATTCCAGTTACCATACTGAATACCCATATGGTAAATGCAGGATCCTACCACCAGTCCTAAAGGCTCAAAATTGGCCTTACGGACCATAACAAATTCATTGACGGAGAGATCAGAGGTAAATATGCCTTCGTGACTGCCCTGCGAACGCAACCCTTGCAGACGTTCGACGGCATGGGGAGCCAGTTGTTCAGTGGTATCGGTCATATAAGATCCTTTCGTGTCGTGGCGGCACTTTTCAATGGATGGTCAAAGAGTGAAATCATCGGGATCAATTCGTGCTGAGGGGCGTTTTTCGGCAAATAACTGATGGCCGTGCCAATACTGATATGACGGCACAGGAAGCGTTCCGGATTATCCTGATCGGCGGCAACCCGAAACATCTGAGTAGTGCTGGTATGCGCCAACACTGCGGCCGCCATACGTCGCCCGTCTTCGCGTAAATCGTACAGGGCGCGACGGCGGACATTTTCCTGGAATGTAGACAGATCGGTGATTTCCATATTCCAGTAGCGTGCCGCAAAGGGGGAGGACTGCGCGGCCTGCTCAGCCAAGGTGCCCATCCACGGGCTGTACCAATCAAAATTGGCACCGATAGCAATGCCCACAGGCACCACTCCATCTTCCAGCAACCGTACAAACTCCAGTGCCGAAACAGTAGCCACAACCGGCTCCGCAGACGGCGGCAAGCCGCGAATGCGAATAGCGGTGCCGGTAACGCCATAATCCATATCTTCGTGCTCACCGTGATGCACTTTCATCCGCACATCGACAACGGCATTCGCACCCAGGGCGAGTGCCTCCAGGCGCATCCGTTCCACTGCCGTATGCCAGCCATCATAGTGCCCTTGCGTCCAGGAATAACCAAAATGGTACCAGCAGTTACCGGTCACCATACCAATGGGTTGTACGCCGTGACTGCGCTGCAACAGCAGCTCAGACGCCCGCGCCGTACTGATCCAGGGCAATTGCCCCTGACTGGTCTGAAACATTCGGCTTTGTACAAAAGAAGGGAGGCGGTGTTGGCGCAGCGCCAGCTCCCATTCAGAGTAACGCTGCATTTCTTCGGGGGTTTGTGAGCGGATACCTTTGCTGGCATTCTGACCAATATTTTCTGCGGCACGCTGGGCATCATGTGCAACTTCCTCGATGCCGTGTTTGATCTTGTCCCAAATGGACATAAACCCTCCTTCAAATTACCCCATAAGAAAGTCGTGCAAGGTATTGCTGGCGCCCTGCATTTCGCCGGAGAGATTAGCCAGATCAGCGACCAAGCTTTCCAGCCAGACCGATAACGATAAATCTTCATGTTTGAGCACTATGCCGCGCACGGTTTTCGCGCGCACCGTGCTGATATGAACGCCCTCTTTTTTGAGGATATAGTCGTTATTATTAGTGTGGATAATAATGGACTCGATGTGGCTGGTTTTCGCAAAAAAACCATCCTTCTTGCGCTCCACTTCCACAAAACCCGGCACATCACCCTCAAGGCGCGCCGCTAACCCTTCCACAAAGGCCTTCATGTCTGTTTGTGCCCGTCTGATCCAGGCGGTATTTTGCTCAAAATCCGTACTCATACAGGGCCTCCCTGCCTAGATTGCCACTCATATTCCGGATATGTGCTAACTCACTCATGCTTATGAAAGACCCCTTGCACCTGAAATGAGACTCTGCGTCCCAACTTTAGTTCGCTAAGCCCGATCATGCACGAATTTTTTGGAGTTCCGGCCCATCTCCCACTTTCTCATGCAAACGCTGCAATTGCGCAAACTGACGATACAGCGGACAGACATCCAGAAGTTCCCGGTGATTACCCACGGCAATCAGCCTGCCCTTATCCAGCATCGCAATACGTGACGCATGAATAACCGTCGCCAACCGGTGCGCCGCAACAAGGGTGGTGCGTTGTGCGGTGAGATTACCCAGCGCCTCCTGAATAATGCGTTCGTTTTCTGCATCCAGGGCACTGGTCGCTTCATCCAGGATCAGTACGCGCGGATTACGCAAAATGGCGCGGGCAATGGCGATGCGCTGGCATTGCCCGCCCGACAAAGTAACGCCCTTCTCCCCCACATGGGTCTGCAGCCGCATTTTCAGGCGATCTGAAAATTCATCCACCTGCGCCGCATGCACCGCCTCCTGAAGATCCGCCTCGCTCGCATCCGGACGGGCCATCATGATATTTTCCGCAATGCTCATAGAGAATATCACCGGGTGCTGAGGCACCACCGCCAGTTGTCGACGCAACGAGCGAAGCGGCAAGGTGTTGATATCCACACCATCCAGCAAAATGCAGCCATGACTCGGCTGATAATGGCGCAGTAGCAGGGAAAATACCGTACTTTTACCCGCACCAGAGGCACCCACAAAAGCCACCGTTTCTCCTGCGGCGATGTCGAGCGAGATATGTGCAATCGCACTGGAATCGCTGCGTGACGGGTAGCTGAAAGATACATTGTCCAGACACAGACTGGCGGGTCTTACCCGCTGCGCCAGTAGTCCGCTGTTCACAAGTATTGACGCTGAATCCTGTACCAGGGGGACAGGAGCACTTGCCTCCGGCGTCTCATCCAGCAGTGCCAACAGGCGCTCCGTCGCTCCGGCCAGGCGTGCCATACTACCCCACAGCTCACCGAGGGCGGCCAGAGAAGTCGCTGCCATCAGCGCATAGAGCAGAAAAGCCGCCAGCACCCCGATCCCCACTTCGTGGTGCAACACGGCCAAACCACCCCAATAGAGCATCACACTGAGCGCCAGGAATACCAGCCCACCGGTCAAAAAGGTGGACCACAATTGCACCATCACCCGAGACCAGACTTGCCCCAGTAAAAACTGGATATCGCGCCGATAATGTTCTTCCGTCTGCGGCTCCAGGGTCAGTGCCTGAATCACCCGGATACCATTAACCGACTCTTCCGTATGTGCGCTCAGATCAGCCAGGCAATCCTGCTCTTTACGGCTATAGCGACGTTGCAGGCGGCCGGATTTCAGGTTGATGAACACCAGCAAGGGTAAGGCAACCATACCGGGTATGATCAGTTGTGGCATGGTGGCGGCCATGAGTGCCAGCGCCCCGATCAGGGTAATACCGCTTTGCAGACTGCGCCCCAACACCCCCGTTAACCCAAAGCGCAGGATGGTCACATCGCTGCTGAGCCGGGAGATGACCTCTCCGGTGCGAAAAGCCTCATAAAAAACCGCCGGCAAATGCAAGGCATGGCTAAATACTGCAGTACGAAAATCCGCCACCACCCCTTGTCCGATCCAAGTGGCCAGAGCATCGCGCAAGGCGCGCATGGCGACGGTGAACAGCCCCAGTCCCAGCAGGGCGATACTGATCCATATCAGCGCGGGGTAACTATGAAACCCCTTATCGAGCATCCAGCGCGCACCTTGCGGCAGTACCAGCGAACTCGCGGCGCTGAGCAGCAGGGCCAGCACATACAAAAGCAGTAATGCACGGCGTGCCTGCAAAAACGGCTTCAGCTTCCACAACACCCAGACATTCTTGTTGACCGGACGTTGCCAGGGGTTTTGCGCCACAACTCACCTTCAATGCACCAAGAATGCCACAGCATACCCCATTCACCCGCCTGGCGCTCAGCTTGTGCCACCCAAGACAGTAATGCGCGCACCACCCGATCCGCCCACCTTGAATTCAGTAACTTGCCCGTTTGCGTCTATTCGACCAGCGGATTCCCTGCTTGCTGGCCATGGAAGTCCTCCATTTCGCCAGTTCTCCCCGATAACTACCGAAGAGAATTCGCCGCAATCACTACCGCCGCAGAGCCAAATAGAAATGCCCAAAAACGTCAACCCTTCACATCCCACATCCCGTCAAATACCGACCTTGCGTAAAACAGTTGATTTTAGTCGAAGGATGCTTATCATTTGCGCTCTTGCGCGCATTTCCCGCGCCCGATAAGATTGCCCCTGGAGTTGATGATCGTGGATATCCGCCTTTCTCGCCGCGTGAATGCGGTGCGCCCCTCCCCCACGCTTGCGGTCACTGCCCGTGCCCAACAACTGCGCCGCGCAGGAAAGGACATTGTCAGTCTGGGCGCGGGCGAACCGGACTTCGACACCCCCGAGTACATCAAGGAAGCAGCCATCGCCGCCATCCACCGGGGCTTCACCAAATACACCGCCGTCGGTGGCACACCGGAGCTGAAGGCCGCCATCATCGGCAAATTCGCCCACGACAACCATTTATCATATCATCCCGACGAAATTCTCGTTTCCGTCGGCGGCAAGCAAAGCTTCTTCAATCTTTGTCAGGCCCTTCTGGATGCCGGCGACGAAGTTATCATTCCCGTGCCCTACTGGGTGTCTTATCCGGACATCGTGCTGCTGGCTGAAGCACGGCCCGTCATCATCGATACCGACGCCAGCCAGCGTTTCAAGATCAGCCCGGAGCAACTGGAAGACGCGATCACCCCCAGCACCCGCCTGCTGGTCATCAACAGCCCCTCCAACCCCTCCGGCGTGGCCTACAGCCGCACAGAACTGGAAGCCCTGGGTGAAGTACTCCGCCGTCATCCGCATATCCTCATCGCCAGCGATGACATGTACGAGAAAATCCGTTTCTATGAGGAAGACTTCGTCAACATCGCCAATGCTTGCCCGGATCTGACTCCGCGCTGCATCATCATGAATGGCGTATCCAAAGCCTATGCCATGACCGGATGGCGCATCGGCTACTGTGCTGGCCCCAAGGCGCTGATCACCGCGATGAATACGGTACAGTCCCAGAGCACCTCCAATCCCACCTCCATCGCTCAGGTGGCCGCCCAGGCGGCGCTCGAAGGTGGCGACAGTGCGATCCACGAAATGGTGCATGCCTTCAAGCGGCGCCACCAATATGTCTACGACCGTCTGCAAGCGCTACCCGGCGTCGCTGCCATACCCTCCGATGGTACCTTTTACAGCTTTCCGGGATTTCGCGAAGTCATGGCGGCGAAAGGCCTGCATGATGATCTTGCCCTCGCTGAAGCCTTGCTGGAGGCCGGAGTGGCAGTAGTACCGGGCTCAGCCTTCGGCACGCCTGGCCACATCCGCCTGTCCTTCGCGACCAGCGATAAGAACCTGGAGATGGCCCTGGACCGCATCAGCGCTTTTATCAACGCCTAGACCACCCCCAGAACCGGGATCGCGTTACCGCGGGATTAACCCCGCTCAGGAAGCGGGGCGGATTTTGATCGCCTCAGCAACCCGGCGGGCGCGCCTCCGGGCTTCCTCCACGTCATCGGCGCATGCAATACCTACCCCGAGGCGCCTGAGCTTGCTGACCGTCGGCTTGCCAAAAAGCCGCAGATCGCTTTCCGGCACCGCCAGCGCCTCCTCCAGCCCCGAATACACCGGCCCCCAACCGAGATCCTTCCCGCGAATCACCGCAGACGCCGCCGGACGCCGGAAGCCCGGATCGACCGGCAAACCCAAAATGGCACGCAGGTGCAGGTCGAACTCACTCTGACGCTGACTGGCCAGGGTCACCAGACCCGTATCATGGGGGCGCGGCGAGAGCTCACTGAAGATGACCTCTTCACCACGCACGAAAAATTCCACTCCGTACAGTCCCCGTCCGCCCAGATTGCTGGTCACCAATTGCGCCATCTTTTCCGCCTGCTGCAAAGCAGCCTCGCTCATCGGCTGCGGCTGCCAGGATTCCACATAATCGCCGGCCTCCTGACGATGCCCGATAGGCGCACAGAAAGTCGTCCCAAAGGCAGAGCGCACGGTCAGCAGGGTGATCTCGAAGTCGAAGTCCACAAAGCCCTCGACGATAATCCGCTGGCCGCCGACGCGTCCCGCCGTCTGTGCTTCCTGCCAGGCCAGCGCCAGTTCCGCCGCACCGCGCACTATGGACTGCCCCTTACCACTGGAGGACATGACTGGCTTGATCACACAGGGAAAGCCCAGCATTGCTGCCGCCGCTTCCAACTCTGCCAGTGTCCCGGCGAAGCGATAAGGCGATGTCGGCAAGCCCAATTCTTCTGCAGCGAGGCGGCGGATGCCCTCACGATCCATGGTCAACTGCACTGCGCGTGCCGAGGGTACCACGGTAGCCAACCCCAGCGCCTCGATTTCCGCCAGTGCGGAAGTCGCAATAGCCTCAATTTCCGGCACCACAAAGTGTGGACGCTCACGTTTGACAAGGGCCAGAATGGCCTCTGGATCGGTCATATCCAGCACATGGGAACGATGGGCAACTTGCATGGCCGGGGCATCGGCGTATCGATCCACCGCAACAGTCTCCACCCCCAAACGTTGTGCAGCAATAAGGACTTCTTTACCCAGCTCGCCCGCACCGAGCATGAGTAGACGGGTAGCGGAAGCAGAAAGCGGTGTACCAAGCATTATTGGATTTCCCTTGTAAAAACAAAATTTTCGCGCAAATCGCCGTAGGTTAAAGATGCCTCCCACTTTATGCGCCTATACTTAAAGATAACATCTTCGATCAGGCGTGTACGCAAAGGAGCAATTAATGAGTAACAAAAGCATCGGGATAGTCGGTTTAGGTCGGATGGGTGCCAATATGGCGCGGCGTCTGCACCGCAAGGATATGGAAGTCACCGTTTACAATCGCCATACCGAAAAAGCCACTGATCTGGCTAAAGAAACAGGCATGCATGCTGCCAAAAGTCTGGAAGCGCTCGTTCAGGTATTGCCCAGCCCCCGGGTCATCTGGCTTATGCTTCCCGCCGGAGAGGCTACCCAGAGTCATATCGACGCCATTCTTCCATTGATGAGCAGAGGCGACATACTTATCAACGGTGCCAATGCCTTTTATGAGGATTCCGTCGCCCAATCCCAAAAAGTGGAGGCGGCGGGGGTAAACTATATAGACGCTGGCGTTTCGGGCGGTGTCTGGGGTCTGCAAGAGGGATATGCCCTGATGGTCGGTGGTAGCCAGGATGCCATAACTCAGGTAACGCCTTTTCTGGAGGCACTGGCACCGGGCGCCGACAGGGGCTGGCTGCACTGCGGGCCGGTTGGTAGCGGTCACTTTGTCAAAATGGTTCATAATGGTATTGAGTACGGCATGATGCAGGCCCTCGCCGAAGGATTCGCCATCCTGCAGGGCAAAAGCGAATTCGGGCTGGACCTCGCCAAGGTGGCCGAAATGTGGCGCTACGGCAGCGTCGTCCGCTCCTGGCTCCTCGACCTCACCGCCGACACCCTCGCCAAAGATCAGGTGCTCGCCGATATCGCGCCCGTAGTGGCGGATTCCGGCGAAGGCTTGTGGACCGCGCAGACGGCCCTCGCACTGAAAATTCCCGCGCCGGTCATCACCCTCGCTCTGCAGATGCGCTGGGCCTCCCAGGGGCGCGACGACTACGCCGCCAAACTCCTGGCGATGATGCGCAACCAGTTTGGCGGCCATGCCGTGCAAAAGGAGGACTGAATGAGCAACTGTAATTGTCAGTTCGTTATTTTTGGGGCGACCGGCGATCTCGCCTGCAAAAAACTCCTCCCCGCACTGTATCACCTGCATTGCGCAAGCAGAATGCCTGACGAGCTGCGTATTCTCGCCTTTGGCCGACGCCCCTGGGACGACAAAGCCTGGCAAGATTTTCTTCAGGAGCAGATGGAAACCTATGCCAGCAATTATCACGCCGACCACTTTGCCGATTTCTGCAGACATTTTGAATATGTACGTGGTGAAATCCATGAGCCGGAATCTTACGCCAAACTCCGCAGCCTGCTGACCCCGGAGGGGGCCGAAAAACCGGCGGACACCATTTTTTATCTCGCCATTCGTCCCGCCGATTTTATTCCCGTGGTACAACGTCTTTCCGAGGCCGGATTCAACCAGGATGGCGACTACCGTATCGTGATTGAAAAACCCTTCGGTGATGATCTGGAAAGCGCCGTGCAACTCAATGAGCAACTGCATCGCCACTTCCGCGAAGATCAGATTTATCGTATCGATCACTATCTTGGCAAAGAAATTGTCCAGAATCTGCTGGTTTTTCGCTTTGCCAACTTACCCATCGAGGCGGTCTGGAACCGCAATTACATCGACCACGTCCAGATAACCGTGGCCGAAGATATCGGCATTGGAAACCGGGCCGGCTATTATGATCAGGCCGGTGCCCTGCGCGATATGCTGCAAAATCACCTGATGCAAATTCTGACGCTGATTGCCATGGAACCACCGCCGTCGCTGGAGGCGGACAGCCTGCGCGACGAAAAAGTCAAAGTCCTGCGTTCCATCCGCCCTATTCCTAAATCGGCCGTCACCGCCTATGCCATGCGCGCGCAGTATGGGCCTGGCATTATCCACAACAAACATGTCCCCGGCTATCAGGACGAAGCGGGGGTTGAACCCAACTCGGTAACAGAAACCTTTGTCGCCGCCAAGTTTTACATCGATAACTGGCGCTGGCGCGGCGTGCCATTTTACCTGCGTACCGGCAAGCGCCTCGCCGCCAAAACCTCCAGCGTCGCGATCCGCTTTCGCCATACGCCACAGCAACTTTTCCGCGAAACCAGCATTGAGCGCATTGAACCCAACTGGATACTGCTCTCTTTAGTACCGGAAAGCCTGAAAATCGAAATTCAGATCAAGGAACCTGGTTTGGAAATGCGCGTCCGCCCCGTGCAACTCAACGCCTCCTACCGCAAAGAAGGGGAGGAGGAGCTGGATGCCTACGAGGCACTGCTGCTGGATGTGATGGAAGGTGACAAAGCCCTGTTCATTCGCTTTGACGAGGTCGAATGGGCCTGGCGTGTCGTCGACCCCATCATCAAGTCCTGGGGACGGGAAACCGACTACATCCTCACCTACCCGGCTGGCTCCTGGGGACCGGACGAGGCCACCCGAATCATGGACAAGGAAGATCAGTACTGGCGTAACCAAACGTAACCATTCTGGAGAAGACTTAATGACATCCATATCGATCACCCAGCTACAAGCCAGTGGACAAAGTCTCTGGATTGACAATATCAGTCGCTCCATGCTGGATTCGGCTACACTGGAGCGCTATATCCAGGAATTCGGAATCGTCGGTCTCACTTCCAATCCCACCATCTTTGATCAGGCCTTGCACGCGAGCGATGTGTACGACGACATAGTGCAGGAGATGGCACATCACTCGCTGAGTAATGAAGAACTTTTCTTTACGTTGGCTCTCCAGGATTTGACTCGCGCCTCCCGGCTGTTCCAACCTATTCATGCCAGTACCCACGGTACAGATGGCTGGGTATCGTTGGAAGTGTCGCCGTTGTTAGCCAATGACACGGCCACGACCATAGAACAGGCCCTCAAGCTCCATGCTCAGGCCGGGCTTTTCAACTTGTTGATCAAGATTCCGGGAACTCCTGCTGGCATGCCGGCCATTGCCCAAACCATCGCCTCGGGCGTTCCCGTAAATGTGACCTTACTTTTCTCTCCTGATCAGTACCGCGCAGCCGCTTCGGCTTATATGGCCGGGCTCGAAAGTCGCCTGGAACAGGGCAAGGATCTGCGCGTTGGATCCGTCGCTTCGATCTTCATTAGTCGATGGGACCAGGCGGTAAAGAACCGCGTGCCGCCACATTTGCACAACAAGGTTGGTATAGCGGTTGCACACTCCTGCTACAACGCTTATCTGGAGGTCCTGCAGAGTGATCGATGGCTTCGCTTGGCCCATGCCGGAGCCCAGCCGCAAAAACTTTTATGGGCGAGCACCGGTAGCAAAGACCCGCAAGCATCGGATGTCTTATATGTGGATGCACTGATCGCTCCCGGCACCATCAATACCGTCCCGGAAAAAACGCTTGTCGCCTTCTCCGAGCACGGTCGTGGCGAACAGGTCATGGCAGAGCAGGCCAGCGACATGCATGCCGTTCTACAAACACTTTCGGAGCTGGGGCTCGATATCCCAACACTGGGGGACCAACTGCAGCGCGATGGGGCCAAGGCATTCGTCGACTCATGGGATGATCTGATGCAAACCATTGCCACCAAAAGATCCACAGTCTGAGGTGTGGCCATAGCTGCCTCTGGGAGGAATCAAAATCAATTATCCAGTAACAAGGATTATCCTCTTGGTATGCCCTGGATCACCATGCTCAACCCCTCAAAAAAGCCACCCTTCAGGGCGGGGTGAAACTGAGCACCAGACTAAACAGCAGCGTTTGGTTTATGGGGGGATCCACCCGTAATGGCGGGTTCTGGTG
>JAAOMR010000697.1 GCA_018853935.1 Acidithiobacillus ferrivorans | reverse complement strand
GCCGTACTGGCGGTTCGTGCAGAAATCGTTGGCGCGATGGCCGGGCTTGCTGTTACTGCAACCGGTGACGCTGGTTTCGGTGCTGACGAGGTCGTGAAAAAGAGATAACCGAAATAACCCGCCCCGGCAAGGACGGCTACGACAATGACGCCGATGATTAACCAGATATTGCCTTTCTTGCCGCTACGCGCTTCGCTTTCTGAACTGTCAGGAGTTGGCGGAGTTGTGGATGGTGCATTATCAGCACCGCATTGTGGGCAGAAACGATTTCCACCTAAGGCTGCTCCGCAAGCATTACAGAATCCTCCGCCGGAAGTTTTCTCTGGTTTGCTCCCCGCGAAGGTAACGGAACTGCTTGGATTCTGAGTCTTCAACATTGGTTCAGTTAAAGCGGGCTGGGGTTGAGGCAAGGTACCCACTTCAATATCTGAAGTTGCCGCGACGTAGTCGACGGGCACCGTCGTTGGCTCTGGCTCTGGCTCTGGCTCTGGCTCTGGCTCTGGCTCTGGCTCTGGGGTTGGGGTTTTATCAGGAGGTAATTCCACCTTCTCGAATATTTCGCCCTCGGTACGAGGCTGGACCATGTGGGCTTCGGGAACGACAGGTGCATCCATTTCTGGCACTGGAGGCTCCGTGACCTCATGGACGACCACCACAGGCAGCGGCGTAGAGGTGGCAGGGGCCGGAGTCGAGGTGAATTCTGGAAGACGGTTATCCACTCCGCAAGCTGGACAAAAACGCTTGCCTTTAAGGTCAGCCCCACAGGACTTACAGGATTCTACGGGGGACTGTTCTTTCGCCAGCAATGGGTTACCGCAGTTAGAACAAAAAGGACGATCTTTGGCATTTTCTGCCTGGCAAGCATTACAGCGCACAAGTGCTCCTTTGCGGTCAATATAGTGCTGCCGAATCCGATCTGTCTGTCGGCAGCTTGTTATTTTGTCCTCCAGACTCCGCCAGAGGATCATAGTAATATCTTATGTAGATAAGAGTATACCGACCCGTCAACCGATGGCAAGCTCCGAATAATGGTCATCGTTCAAGGACAACCATATAGCTGCGGTGAAGACGTTCGCACGAAGGGCGGAGGGCCCAGCACACACGGGGAAGAATGCGGCACGGTAGGTCATTTGTGATTATAGTTATGGTTGTAGTCGTGCAAGCGGATATCCAGTTTTTTCGCGTTGTTGCGGCGCAGGTATTCCGCTGAAGCGTTTTGCTGGCATTTGGCGATGAGATCTGCTTTGCACTGTCCAACCTTGGCAAAATAGTTGAAGTCACCAAACGGAAACGCTTGTTTTCCGTTTGTCCATTATCATTCACCTTTTTCTGTATTAATACCGTGCATAACAATGATGCCAAAGATTCGTTACGCTCACGCTTAGAAGGGTCGAGCGGGTTTCAGGAAAAAACGCAATATTTTATTGCCTTTATTAAATAAATAGACATCAAAATCGCCTTTATTTATTTGTTTGCGAAGCTCGGCCAGATGTTGCCCAACGATACATTCAGAGAACATGCTTGATTCTTTGTCGAAATTATACTCAGGAAATCCATTATTGTCACGGGTCGTTCCTATGATTGTGTTCTCAAGGTCCTGCAGAAGATCTTTAATCACCTTCTTATCGGCGATTTGACTTTCAATTTTTAGTCGACTAATATATATTCGTATCTCTGCGTAGTCAACTAACACATCAAAAACTTGCTGTCTAATAGATGTTAAATATTGAACTCTAGCTGCGCCATTGTCGAACAATTTAAAAATATTGTTCATATTTATGTAACCAGCTTGAACCGCCTCCATCTCTTTTGTTAAGTTTATTATTTGTGGAAATATAGCCAACAGCTTTATATATCGCCCATCAATTTCATTGTAAAACCTATCTCTTACACTTCTTCTGTAATAAAGATCTGAATATCGCCATGTTACAGTCGCCATGACAAATATCAGAAAAGTAAGAATGCAAATTACCCAGGCTGAAATACTCATGCGCTCACCGCTGTCAATCGACGTAAATTATCAACCTTCTCCACACGCACCCGCATCACCAGCCCGACCAGCCTGGTGATGTACTTCCACTCATCGTACTTACGGCATCAGTCGTTCTGATCATTCGTGATACTGCTATCCTCGTTGCGTTCCATCGCCAATTCAATATCGGCTTTTCCATTTATCGCATTTTCTAAGTTACTTCTCCCGCCTGACGCCCTTAAATAGCCCATCGCTCTTCTTTTGCTCGGTAAAGCGGCCGTTCGATGTGTCCCGCTTTATTGCTTTCCCGCTGACTGTTGTTGTTTGTGAACGCCCCTTTACAGCCCCTTTCCGCGATCCATTACCAGTGTTCTTTGCCATCTTAACCCACTCCCATTTAATTGTTACAGCCCAATTCCAGGCATTTCACCCACAATCCGCACTGTGTCCACACTCACTTGTACCACCTGCCCAATCAGCCTGGCGATGTACTCCCAATCATCGTGCTCGCGGCACCAGTCGTTCGGATCATTCGTGATGCCGCTATCCTCGTCCGTTTTTACCTTGTAGCGATCCATGACCCATTCAATAGCCGGTTTGCCGTTGACCATATAACCATAGGTTTCCAGTGGAATTCCCTGGATGGTGATGTGATCGTTGTACTGGATGACCGTCTTGTCCTTGTCTTTGCCGGATCGGCCGAAGCGCATCTTGTCTACTTTGTAAAGCGTGTATGGTGGCAAACCTTTACCGGCATCGCTGATGATAATCTCCAGCCCAGCATAAGGCTCCAGCGACTCATAATCAACGTGAATGGCGGCCAGATCACGCCCAGCCTTGCTGAATGCCCAGAAACCATCGACTTCCGGAACAAAAGGGATGCGTGGCAGCATTTTCTTGAGGTCATTGGCGTAGCGTTCCCGGTACTCCGGGGAATGCAGGACGCCATAGACATAGTAGAAAATATCTTCTTTGATAATACTGTCATCCAGGTAGTTGGTGCGATAGTCGGCCAAGGCATTATCCGTGATGGCGTCCTTGCGGGTGTAACCGTCGCTGTCCACGCTGGAGTCGGCTGCCTCGTCGAAGAGGCTGATCTTCTGATCAGAATGGACTTGGGCTTTCTCGTAGTGGAAGAGAGGGAAGCATTGGCCGCCAGCGATGAGATGCAGGTTAGGTATGGAGTCCACCATGAGGCAGGAGAAATCCTTGCTTTCTCCAAGGCCTGTCACCGAGATGGCGAGGTTCTGATGGTTTAGTGTTGGCATTAACGACTGCCAGCTTCCCATTCTATCAACCAGCGCATTGTCAAAATAAGTTATCTGTTTGACAAATGGGCGATAAACAGTAACCCTTATTGCGTCCTTATTGAAGGTGTTTTTTAAGCCCCTGCCGATTTTTGGTATCAGCGTGCTAGACCAACTGATCATTTTGTTGTTGTATTCGACAAATTCATCAGGTTTAGCACCATACCCTGTAGCGTTATATCGCTCCAATTCACTATTGTAAAAGGATATTGTCCTCCATGTGTTATGAGTAAGCTGTTCATTGCTGAAATTATAAACCCATGCATCTCGGTTTGTTGATATTCCTAGGGAGTAGATTGCGAAGATCCTTTTATCCTCCTCGCCAGACTTGTCACCCATCGCCATGAAACTTCCAAAATCCTCGCTTCTCGGGTTGATCCAGTCATGGCTTGCATTTGGTTCGATGATCCCCCAGGCAACTCCAGTGATATCCTGGTTCTCTGCAATTTCTTTTAGCTTCTCGCTTGTTTTCAGTCCGTCACCCATCTCAGCATAATGGATTTCACAATGACCTGTTTTTTGCGGGTTTTTCACCAGAAGCGTGATGCAAACCGTAGTGCCGCAGCCCTGCCCAAATACGTTCTGCCCTTCCCGTTGATCAAACTTGCGGAAATTGCCACGTAGGTTGTATACGTAGATACTGGTGAACTCGTCTGCCAGAGACTTACGGAAGCCGTCCATGGCATTTGTGTCTATCCATCCGCCGTTAGTTACAAAACAGATCACGCCCTGGTCCTTGATCCGGTTGGATGCCCAGCGGAAGGCGCGCATATAGCTGTCGTAGAGGCTGTTTTTGTAGGCGGCCGTAGAGTGTGCCGCATAGGTCGCCCGTATGCTCGCATCCAGCGCATCATACTTGAGGTTCTGGTTATTGTCGTTGGCGTTGTCCTGCCCTACGGAGTAAGGAGGATTCCCAATGATCACCCTGATATCCTTGGCGTCTTGACGTTTGGCACGCTCACTATTCTCGGCGAAATAACCTACCAACGACACCTGTTTACTCTGGCAATCTTCACCCAGCATAAAAGTGTCACCCAATACGATACCATCAAAAGACAGATGTTCTTTCGTAATGCCTTCGTAAGAAGACTCGATATTCAGCGAAGCGATGTAATAGGCCAGCAACGTAATTTCATTGGCGTGAATCTCATTCTGGAACTTGTACTGCAGTTGCTCAGACGAGATAAGGCCACTTTGAATCAACCGGGTAATGAATGTGCCTGTTCCGGTGAATGGATCCAGAATGTCTACTCCACGGTCACCAAGCGAAACCCCAAATTCTTCCTGGAGTGCAGCATTCGCACTATGAATGATGAAGTCCACCATCTCTACTGGCGTGTAAACTATACCCAACTTGTCAGCCAGCTTCGGGAAAGCTGCCATGAAAAAGGTGTCGTACAAGTTGCGAATGACATCTTGTCTGGACTTGTCACTCTTTGCTAATGCGATACGTTTTTCAACGTTGGTATAAAACGACTCCAACTTAGCGGCTTCACCTTCCAGGCCATGTTCATCCATGAAGTCCACAATGCGCTCCATGGCGCGCGACACGGGGTTGCTCTGTACAAAAGACACGTCCGGGAACAGCGCTTCAAAGACTGGTCTGGTGATAATGTGTTGAACCAGCATGTCCACCGCGTCATCCCGGGCGACAGCGGGGTTCATGGTTTGCCGTATTTCATCCAGGAAATGGTCAAAGGCGTCTTGGGCATCGATATTTGTTTGCAGGAGAGACACCAGCCGATCTCGCATGCTATTGGCAACATCGGCCACATCTCTGGACCAGTCAGACCAGTATTCCCGATCCCCTAGTTTGTCTGGGATGACGGCATAGACAGACTCACTCAGCTTGTCGATCGGAATAGGAGGGAATTCCAGTTCCCCCTGTTGGTCTCCGTTAGTGCCACTACTTTTTTTGCCACTTCTCTCGTCTCCAGTAATCACCGTCACGCGTCGGCGGTATTCAGAATTGTCAACCAGGCGATTGTCATGTGCCCTGAGCGCCTTGAGAACCTTCCAGATATTTTTGAACTGCAGGTCCTTGGAAATGAACGCGTCGAGATCATTAATCTGATCGGATGGGATACCCACGGGCAGGATAATGTAACCAAACTCCTTACCTGTGGCATCGCTTCGGCGCATGACCCGTCCAACGGACTGCACGACATCCACCATGGAATCCCGCGCATCGAAAAACAGCACGGCATCGAGCGTCGGGACGTCTACACCTTCGGACAGGCAGCGGGCATTGGTAAGCACCCGGCAGCCGGTCGCAAGGCTCGTAGACTCCGCCAGCCAGTCCAGTTCTGCACGTCGGTGATTGGCACTCATACCGCCGTCAACATGATGGAACTCACAGGTCATCGGCGCTGCCCCGCTCTCATCCGGCTCCTGTTCTTGCAAGTAGGCGTTGACGACTAGCTGAAACCCCTCTTTAAGTTCCTGTGAACTTTTGATCGTGTGCGAAAAGGCGACACCACTGCGCATGGGTGCCTCGCCTTCGGCAAACGCGGATGAGCCTGCCGTCATTAAAATGCCGGACTTGGATAAGGCTTTCCAAGCGCCAACAACCTTGGCGGCGAACAGGCTGTCAATGGCTTTGCCGTTTTCCAAACTCAGGGTATTGGCAATACCCGCCATGGATTCTTGGCGCATGGCCACTATGATGACCTTAAAATCAGTAAGGATACCGCTCGTGATAGCGTCGCCAAATTTCAATGTATGCAGCGTTTTACCAAACCACGCTTCATTATCCATCGAATAGACAGCTGCAGCGTTTTGAGCAGCCTTTTTGTTGGTCTCTTCGCCATAAATGCGTGGCGTTGCTGTCATATACAGGCGTTTTTTGGCGCGAATAAGTTCGTTGTCATGGACCATCAGAAAGGCGGATGATTCGTCCGCCTGTGACCGCGGATTGTAGGTTTCTCCTGCAGCCTCAGCCTTTTTCTTGGCGCGGCTAATGACACTGGCCTTGGCCTTTTCTGATAGTTGGACGCCAGTTGTTCGATGCGCTTCGTCGCACAGGACCAGGTCAAAGGTGGGCATGCCCGCTTCCTGCGCTTCCCGAATCACATCCATCGAGTGATACGTGGACAGGATTACGGTGATCCCGCCAAATGGTGCCTGAACTCCCTTAACCAGCTTGCCTGCCACCGTAGTAGGTGCAATAGGCACCTCAACCATACGAATGTCTTCCTCTTCGCGGGAGACACCGGAATCTGAGCACACCGCAAAAAAACGCATGGGCAAGATGGCTTCATTGGCCCACTCTCGCAAAGTCTGCGACAACAGCGTGAGTGAAGGGACCGCAAACAGGACATGCCCGCCCAGTGGTACCAGATCTTCGGCAATCCGTAATCCGGTGAGTGTTTTGCCCGTGCCGCAGGCCATGATCAACTTGCCACGATTTGCGTCACGAAGGCCACCGGATGACTCTATTTTTTTGCTGTTATCGAGATCGTCCACATAGCTCATGGTCTTACCCGCATCATCGAAGCCCCGCACCGCGTGAAGTGCGCTCACTTGATGATCACGTAGGTGTTTCTTGGGGAGCACCCGCAAGATGTTTTCATTGGGGGACCACTGAGACCAGTCAACGTTGCTGTTTTCTAAATCTTCGATGAACAGCATTCTGATATGCGCATTGTCCAGCCGATCCATCAGGTTCTTGGTGAGTTCGCCACCGGTGGCGATAATTAGCCCATCCTCAAACAGGTCAGACGCAGCAGACAGGATGAAGTTGGCGAAGCTTTCCGCGTTCAGGTGCTTGGCGTTTTCGTACATTTTGCACTGGATCGCGCAATAGGTGCCGTCCCGGTGTTTGCCGACTAGATCGATGCCTGGGTCTTTTGCTGAAAACTGGTATTTTTTGGTTTCCTCCTCACGAGCCGGCCACTCATTCCACAACCAAACATGCTCGAATTCTTGCTTGTGCACGGCGTCAGTCACCAGAAACTGCGCCATAAGCCTTTCAAACCGGCGGCCCATGCCGAAGGTGTCCGTGGACTGGGTACGGAAGCCGTCCAGAATGTCATGTATTGTTGTTGTCATTACGTTGCCTTCTGCAGTCCAGGGGAATGAAGTGCATAGCTGAGCACTTCGTTTTGGCGTCAGAGGAATGTGTGCACGGAAGGAAGGCCGTAATTTGGTCGTGAAAGAAGCGCCCTACCTGCGCATCGCGGAGAGACCAGGAAGTGGTTTGAACAGAAACGCATACCGCCTTACCGCGCGAGACGAAAGTCGACTATCGCCAGGGATATGCCATTGCCAGGCCGCTGGAGGCGGAAGCAGTGGCGGAATTTGTGCGCCCCTTTCTCCTCGGCGCCGGGGATGCGGACACGCCATTGTTGGCCCTCTGTACCCGCATCTGGGCGGGTGCTGGCGGCAGCAGAGTTTGTGA
Source organism: Acidithiobacillus ferrivorans (assembly GCA_018853935.1). Lineage (GTDB taxonomy): Bacteria > Pseudomonadota > Gammaproteobacteria > Acidithiobacillales > Acidithiobacillaceae > Acidithiobacillus > Acidithiobacillus ferrivorans. The sequence continues at coordinate 12,383 of JAAOMR010000697.1, read as the reverse complement.
CTAGGGTTACGAGAATGCGGTGTTGGACGCCTGCCCGAGCACGAAACAGTGCATATCTTGGAGCGGGAAATTCTTGAGGTACGGCAAAGTGGAACGCGCGAGAAGCTCCATCGCTTGCTCGGCCAGTTGCATGTTGTGCACCGTCATCGGTTTCAGGAAGGGCTGGGGCAGGCGGTGAAGGCCATGCGGGAAAACGCAGAGGGCAAGATCACGAGGAATGGCACACAAACAACCATGCCCCGAGATTAGTTTTCCGACTGCATGGCGCGCGCTGTTCTCTTCACAAAAGCTGGATCGCTCTGTGATTTTTTCAGCAGCATCTTGTACTGCGCAACAGAAAGATGGTTGTTCGCCAGGATCTTGGCTACACCATCCGAATAATCAGTTTCTATTAACCGATGTTGGGCAGGCGTCGTCTTTTTCTTCAACTCCAGATAAGACTTGCGGCTAAGCGTCAGGATACTTCTCACCGCTGTCGCAAAATGTTGCAACTCCACCGTGGTGACTTTGGCCCCACCATGCTCTTGCTGCTGGGGGGCTGCCTGGGCAACGGCCAAAGGTCCACCCAGACCGAACAGAGTGATTGCCAGTATCGAACGGCATGCTAGACGATACATATGGTCTCCTTGTGCAAAATGAGTAAATAATCGATTGTCCGAGCGGCTGGGCACTTTTACTACCGCCGCGGTTGGATACTCCAATATACACCGCCAAGGAAACCATTTTGTCACAAATACAAAAGGAGCCTTTTTTAACGACTGGCATCCGTCTGCAGACGTCTTGTTGCGCACCAACGCACACAAGCCGGACAAGGCTAATTCGCGGCAGGGAATGGCGGGCATTCCTCCTGATCCACCACATCCCATGTCCAGCAAGGATTGTTGATCCCACGGTATTTTTCCAGCTTCACTTCCGCGCGCAGCCGGTAATCCGGCTTGTCCATCCTATCCAGGACCTCCATGAACACCGCCGGCTTAATGTCCGTCAGGACAAAATCCGGTACAAGGCCCAGTTTCTTGCACAATCCACCGACCCAGCCTTTCTTGTTACCTTCTGTGAACGGTTTCACAAATTCCCTGTTGTCAGCCACCAGAGCGTCTGCTATCCGCTTTTCGTTCTCAGATTCAACAGGGATCCAATCTTTCGACAATCGTTGTATCACCATATCAATACATGTGATTACTGGCATTTCTTCATGTTTAAGATCATGAATTTCTGCGGCCCGCACCCGCGCCATGATAAAGCGGTTGTCTTCTCCGGAGCCGTGGAGCCCACCCGCCCAGTGGCCGCTAGTCTTCTCCAGTTTATGGACAAGCTCGGGTGGCACTTGAAGACCCACGTTGAAATGCTTCAGACGTAACGTGAGCCATCCCGCGCTTTTATCTGATACCTCGAAGGTTTTAAACGATCCTGCCAGGAACACGACCGCATGCTCCATGAGCCTTACCCGAAGATCATGGCTGAATTTCTTTGACTCGGCTTTAGCCTGAGTGCTGCTCGGATTCCAAGGGGGTGGGATAAACAAATCGTCCTGCAACGTCCAAGCAGCTTCGCCTTCGCCAAAAGTGACATGCCCGGCCGCCACGGTCAGCCAGTACCTTACCGAGCCGTAATGCCGTTTCCGCTCAAACGACTTCTTCCAGATGTTGAGGTCTGCTTGCGACCAGAGTATCTGCATTTGGTGGGTGAGATCGGCCCTGGCATGGGCTGGAGCTGCAACGCCCGTACGGGGTGAGTTTTCGCTGTTGTCCCTACTTTTTTCGCCTTTCCCGTCTTCCTTCGGCTCGTTCCAGGTCCTCGCCATTTTGGCATGGATCACCACGCCGTGGTCACTGACCGTGCAGGATGGCGTTTGGTCCTCTGCCTCTAAAAATTCGTCATCCCCCGCATCTGTGTGTAACGGGCACCAATCCGCATGGCGGTTTTTTCCTTCTCTGGAAGCCTGGCACAGATACCAGGACTCTGTGCCCACCTTCCGGTGCGCCACCGTCATTGGGATCGGCGGATCCGCGCATAAGCACACGACCGTCGCGTGACCATGGAACGGCTTCAGATACTTTTTGCGGCTCTCCGAAGATTCGTTTACCAGAGACAACGGTTCGATGTCTCCCGTTCGGATAAATTTGATCAGTGTGGCCTGGCTCATGATTGCCTCACCCTTGGTTGGCGCGTACGGAACAATATCCCTCCATATTATGCTGAGTCAGGAAGAATCTTGTGCGACAAGTCGGCGGTGGATTACATTGAACACCCCCAAGATGTCGGGGGAAGACGCTCCGGCGGAACCTCTTTTTGGTAGCGTTTTAGGAACTCCCCCGCGTGCGGGGAAGACCAATCGGGGCCCTGCCGGGAGATTATCCCGCGGAACACCCCCACGTGCGCGGGGAAGACGCCAACAAATTGTACCGGTATTTATCCGTGGTGAACGGTTAGTGCGAACCAGGGGTTGCCGATTCGTCGCGTTCTTTCTGGCTTCCCGCCCGCATCAACCGCGCCGGCCAGGTCATGGTTGATCCGTGTAAAGCGCCCGGCTCTGGAGAGTCAATCCCACCGAAATTCCATTGCCCGCGAAGCTCGTCATCTGGACCTCCAGTCAGGGCTGATATGCGCGATGGGCTGACATAATTCACCGTCAACTCCAAACGAAAGCTGTCCTCATGGTCGTAATATACGTGCTCTCCAACTTCTATCCCCGCCAAAGTTTTCGCTGTTTCCGCGTTAAGCTCCGCTGCGCGGGCTTTGTAGGCATCATATTCGGCGAGATGACGCGAACGATTGTGACGTTGTGCGTAAATACGTTGTCCTTGGTATCGCATATGTGAACCTCCATTCAGATCTGCTTCGACCAGTATCCCGTACATCTTGGAATCGGCGGCAGAAGTTAGCGGAGGTAGAGTTTCAGACAGCGTCACGTTATGCGTGCGAGACAGAATCCCCCAGTTCATCAACCCGGCTTATGAAACGTTTGCGGTTACGGTTCATCGTGAACAGTAAGGCGTCGAGAAATACACCGACGCCGAACATGGTGCCCGCCACTCCCAGCGAGTCCTCATAGGCCGTCTCGTGTGCGGCCTTGGCCGAGACAATGGACTGCGCGTACGCCTGCGCGCGTGGGAATGTCGGGTGACCATAGGCCGCCACGTCAAGCTGGTAGAACTGGTGACTGGAGATGGACGGGAAATGCGCGTTGATCCAGACAAGATCATGCCCTATCTCCACGCGACGGGCCGCGGTGACGGGCTTGTGCTGATCTATCGTGAAGGCAATACGCTGAGCCTGCACATATTCGGCAGGGTAGGGGTGGCCTTTGGTGCCCTGGAAGGTGCATGCCGAGCTGTTTCTTATGGCAGAGCCAGAGCAGGAAGCAGGTTGATGCGTGGGTGCTATCACACTATCAATTACTTGCGAGCCGAAATAAAGGATGATGGACGTCCCCACGCCCACAACCATATACCCTGAAGAAAATTTGGCTACTCCCATCCCTAGCCCAACCAAAAGTACGGTTAGGCTTAGGAACATGAGAGTCACAGAATGACCGGCGATATGGGTGATCACGTGACGCAATGGCCCAGGCAGGGTGTCGGAAAGCGCCAGAAGAAAGAAAACCAGACCCGAAATAATCGATAGAGCAGTCACGCCATAGGTCACAAATCGGTGACGAGACAAGGTAAATATGCGGTGTTCCAGCCACTTGAAATCCTGGTGCAGAGCTTCCATGCCCGAAAGATCCTGGTTGCCTTCGTCGTGCTTTGCGAGAGATATCTGCATGACCTATTCCTTGAGCGACGTGAATGTTCAGGAATATGCAGGGGCAGGAAGCCGGTTACGGCTTCCGGATAATGGTCCCTAGCAGCGGCACGAAATCACCAAAAGCCATCGACCTGAGATTGTGGTGAAAAGCTGGTTGCAAGCGTGTTACCAAAACTGGCGGCACATGGAAGCGAGCTTTAGCGTACACGGCCGCGACGATGACCCACCCAATCGAATTGCAGGAGTAGCCCACCCTCACAAAGCCGGTCAAACGCCGCAACCCCGAGATAACTTTCGATGCCCTGTGCGGATTCATTGGAGAGCACGATGGTGGGCTTCATCTCGAGATAGCGCATGTTGATCACCTCGAAGAAGTGGATCTCCTCGTCCTTGGCGCCGAATTGTTTGCCAACTTCGTCAATAATTAACAGGTCGGCCGCCGCAAAACCGCGCAGGACATCGGTTTCCCGTTGGCCACCGCTGCCGCCATTTTTCCCCCAGGTTTGGCGAATCCGGGTGACAATACCGTGGGCGGTGACCTGGAGAACACTGCGCCCCATGCCCAGGACCGTGCGAGCGATCGCGGTTGCCAGGTGGTTTTTTCCTGTGCCGGGGTTCCCGCTGAACACCAGGCAAGTGCCGGCGGTGGCATGGTGCGCGAAATGTTCGGCATAATCCCTGCAGGTTTCCAGCACCGTTTGCTGGGCCGGGGTCTCCACGATGAACGAGGCGAAATCGCAGTTTTGGTAGCGCGGGGGGATTGCGGCGGTTTCCATCAGGCGACGGGATGCGTGTTCAGCAGCGCATACGGGGCATACTGGGGCCATGTATCGCACCACACCATGATGGTCGACCAAAGAGATCGGAAACGGGCCATGCCGCTCGCAGTCGCGAAACTGTGGATGGTGATCCGGGAGTATGGCAACGTTGGTGGGGTCAAACCCCCATCGATGGAGTAAATCCTGCGACAGGTCGCCGATCTTTTGGAGTTGACCGTTCCTACGGGGCGGCACACTGCCAAATGCGGGATTTTTGCGCGGAGTGTGATGCAACGGATCCGGATTTCTGGAAGTGCTCATGATGACCTCCTTCAGAGGTGAACAACGGATGACCGGAGGGCGGGGCTGGTGCCCATTTCGTGTCCGGTGATCCCCGGGTCGAGGGAATGCTGGATCTCGGGAGCCGGTCGGTGGCGGTTCATCGGCATTTGCCCGGTGAACCATTCGGTGCGTAATTTTTCGGCGTCGCGGAGAAGCAGGTCCACCTGGTGCATGCCCTGGACGTAGAACCGGCCGTGATGATTCACAAAAAAGGCTGCCACTGCGGGGGACTCATCCTGGCCGAGCCGTTTGACAAAGCTGGCGAGTTGGCTGTTGACCTTTTGGTTGCGCACGGGTTCGGTGCCATATCGTCTCTGGTATGCCTGGCTGTAAGCATTCCAAGTTTTGGTTGTTGGTGCGTCTTCGCCTGTGGCGCGCTTGCGCGGCCCTGGCGAAATTTTTATGGGGGCCTCGTTTTCTGTGCGTTGCGGGAAACTGTTACTGTTACTGCTACTGCTACTGTTACTGCTACTGGCTTCGGAGGGGCTCGTAAGGGGCTCAGAAGGGGCTCCTAATGGGCTTCTAATGACCTCCAAAGGGGCTTCTAAGGGGCTCCAAATGTCATCGAAAGGGGGTTCATAGGGGCTCGAATGCCCCTCAGAATGGGGGCTGAAGTCAAAAATACCCCCTCCAATGGGGCTCTCAAGGGGGTCTAAAGGAGTTTCAAAGGGGCTCAGAAGGGGCTCTGAAGGGGGTTTGGATGGTCTTGAGAGGGGGTCGGAAGGGCCTGTGAACTGGCTTGAAAGGGGGGTTGAAGGGGTGCCAGAACCGCTGCTACCGGCTTCGGATGGTCCTGTGGCCGGCTTTAACTGCCCCTCGAAAGTGCCACCCGGGTTATTTGGCGGTGTCATCGCGCTGTCATCAATAAGATCTTGCAGATGATAAGCTTCAGCATATTGCCGGATGAACATCTGTTTAATGGAAAAATCAGGCAAGGATTCGACCGCTTTTCGAACAGCAGACACCCGATTATCTTTTGCTGAGAGCGATTCGCCTATCTGGTAGGCCGCCATGCGGTGTACAAATATATATTCTGAGTCCATGTCGAACGTGCAATAACCCGCATCAGACAGCGTTCTGATCGCTTGCTCCACCGCTTCGAGTTGCGTCCCGGTCTCGTGTGCGACATACAGGGGAGGGCAGTGGTAAACGCCAATCATGCTCGCGTGAGGGCTGCTCATTAAATAAACCGCAACCAGCTGGGCGCAGGTATTGCCACGCAACTTTTTTCCAGTTCCTGAAAGCCAAAAAGCGGATTGTATTTTGTGATAATTGCTCACTGTGCATCTCCATTGGGGCAGGCGAGGATGACGTGCCAGCGAAGGCTCATGCTTTGAGTGATGGCTACGCTGGCATTCCTTTGGTAATCGGCGATGGAAAATTTGTACCACACAATTTTTGTTTTTCCTGTACTCATTTTTTGGACCTCTTAGTAGATCTGAAAAATATGTTGGATGCCTGTTTGATGGCCAACATCTGGCTTCCGCCCTTGCTAGCCCCTTGCGTTGAGGACTTGCGTCACTTAATGCGGTGATTGGAACTGCTTTTGGTTCGCGTGAGACTTTCTAATATGATCCGCCCTGAAACCAATCAGGCGGTAGGTTGAAGCAAGTCAACCGCGGACCGGTTGTCAGGAGGGACGTCAGTGAGACCTTGCCCCGCCATCGCGCCAGGCCGCTTCCGCAAAGGTTGCACCATGGAGCAGCACCGTGCAGGCACAGGCTGGCATCAGGTTAAAGGGCAGGCCAAACTGTTCTATCAGTGTGTTTGTTTTTTCGCATATCAACGCGCCATCATCTGCACGGCTGGCGTTCAGGATCTGGTGGGGGTATCGATCGTCTTCGCTGTATCCCACAATGGGCAGGCCCAGCATGTAAGCCACGGCCATTTCGAAAACCGTCCCGCTGTCCGGTTCTGGACCGCGAAAAGGGGTCAGGTTGGCAATGATCCCCTGGCAGCCGCGCAACAGCGTAAGGCAAGACTGGAAAGCACGCTGGGCACCTTCGAAATCTCCAGGGCAGGTGATACCTGATCCACATAACGGCTCTGCTGGAACCGGAATAACACCATCCAATCCCAGGTCAGCGCAAACTTGCAGGGCTTTCCCTGCGCGGTCTGGCCAGTCCCTGTAAAACAGATCCGGACCCGCGATATAAATGCGCATGGTCATGGGGTGTCCTCCTGTAGTGCGCGCTGAATGGCTTCCAGTTTGCTGTGCGCAATAGCACTTTCTTTAGCCATCTCCGCAAGACGTAGCACCTGCAGACGGACGTCGTCTAAAGTGCCTAAAATCTGTGCGGCCAGGACAAGCGGCGGTGCATCGTGGGCCGCTTTGGCGACGGTACCCGCCAAGGGAACATCCGTCTGTCCTCCAGTAGGTGTTTTCGGCGCGGTAACGAGAGGTTCGGTGGTAATCCTGGTGGTTTGCGGGGCGTTTTCCAGATGAGGTATATCGACCGCGCGCTCGCCGCTTCCGGTCGGTACATCCCGAAGCTCGCCCTGGCGAATCATCAGTGACATCATCTTGGAGGTTTGGTCACGTGACAGTTTGGTAGTTTTGGCAATGTCGGTGAGCGTGTGATTTCCATGCTGTACAGCGATTCTGACTCGCTCTCGTTGTGATTTGCTCGTGTCACGTGACAAGGTGAGAGATGGCGCTGACGCCGCCGATGGCCGCGCTGTGGTTAGTGTGATTGCAGGTGTAGGTGTAGCCAATGTTTGATCTTGCGTCATGATTTCGTCCTCTTCGGTAGTGTGAGTCGTATCCTCAGTGCTCGTCGTCAGCACCGCGATGGCAGGATGAGCCTGCGGTAAAGAATGGTCTGGTTTAGCATTCACCGGTGAAGGATCCGCGGGAAGAATGTCTGGCCCCGTTGGGCTTTCGCATTTTGTGGGTGATGTTCCGGAACTCGGAATGCCAACGGTCGATACGGAATGATTTGGGTTGGGCGGTGCGTCCTTTTGCCCACGGCGATAGGTTGGGGCGGGCTTGTAATCCTCGCGCGGCTCGGACGATAGACCGACAGCACGGGCTGAACGCGGCGTATCCAGGACACTCATGATCTCTCCTTGATTGCTGGCTTGCCCGGTACCAACCGTAATATGGGCGGTTCGGGATGTTGGTTGTCCCATCTCGCTTCCATCCGGCTTAGCCGCTTGGCAAGCCGTTTCTCCTCGTTGACCGTGCGCGATTGGATAAACAGGATGGAGTATGTTTTGGAAGCATCTGCTGACGCTTGGTCAGCCGGTCGGCTGGTCGATGGTATGCTTTGGACTGTTCGCATAAGCTCTCCTTAGATAATTGGTGGGGGTTCGCTCCATATTGGCAAAGATGAAGACCTGCGACTTAGGCATTACACCGTGCCTAGATAATTTTTGTGGGTCGAAATAAAAATCCCTGGGCGTGATCGGCACCGACACTGCGTGCCAGATCAAGGTCGCCCGGGCACTCCACCCATTCTGCAATGACTGAAGCTCCCATATCCCGGCCTATAGCGCACAATCCGCGCAGCAACGACTGAATATTGGAATCGCCACGCGCTTTCTGGAAAAGCGGTCCGTCTATCTTAATCCATTGTGGGCGTGTCGCGGCGATGCGACTCAGCCCATCCTGTCCCGCGCCGACGTCGTCGATGGAAATTGGCATGCCAACGATGGATTGCAGATCGCATAATCGATGCGCAGCCGCTGCATGATTTCCTTCTGCGTGTTCGGTCCATTCCACGATCCAATTGGCGGGTTTTTTTTGAGCCATGAAAAAACGGACAACACCTGACCAAATGGCATCATCCAGGATGTGGCGCGTGTCGAGGTTGAACGAAAGCGGATATTCATGATCGATAGCGTCGGCTTCCTGCGTGAAAAAGTGATGATAAAATATCCTCCACTCCATCATGGTGTGTGGAAGCCGGGCGTTACACAGGAGTTCACCTGCAACTGGCGTGGAGTCGTCGGTTCGGACGATGGGTTCCATCCGCATACATGACGGTGTTGGTGTGGCTGAAATGGTCTGTTGTTCCATGAATTAAATTTCCTGGTGTGGGATCAGGCATCATTTCAGCACCAATCGGTATATAACAAAGAAAGCCTTCTATTGGCCCCCGTAAGAACGATAATTTTGGTTGGTTTCAGTTTGTCTAATGGAGCGATTTGTTCTGGCTTACTGGGGGTTGGCTGGTGACCAGTTTTCTCATGTTGACCTGCAGTTGTTGCAGCTGCTGCTCCGCTTTTTTTCGGTCCGCAGCCCCTTGTTGTCGGATTTGCATCACGTCCTGCACGGTTTTGTATAGTTCGTCCTGGACGGTTTGCAGTGTGGAGGTATCGATCACCAGCCGCTGATTGGCTTTGGCCGTCTTCACCGAATTGTCGTGGAGCATTTTGGCGTTACTGGAGAGCAATTCGTTGGTGGCGTCGTCGATGGCGTCGGCAAGCTGAACGGCACTGCGTTGTTGGGTGAGTGCCGCGCGAATCGAATACCCCTGTTTCCAGGTCGGGATAGTCACTTCCTGAATGGTGTGAAATTTGTCGGAAAGCGTGACGTTGGCCGCCTGAATCATCCGGATTTGTGGGATGGTCTGTAAAGCGTTGGTCTGTAGGGCGCGCATATCCCCCATGCGCTTGTCCAGATTGTGGATGGTGGCATCCAGATCGGCCAGAGACTGTAATTCAGCAGGGGAAATATCTTCTTTTTGTCGTATTGTCTCGCACTGTTCTTGTAGCCTGGGTATGGCCATTGTGGCAGCGGCAATGTGAACGCCCAAGAGACGGTGGTTTTCCCAAACCCCATGGAACATTTCCTCCAGTGCTTCATTGGTTCGGGCAAGGTTGGTTTGTGATTGCGAAATATCGGCTACGATAACCTCTATCTGGTGTGCGGCGGATTGAAACCGGTCGCTGACACGTGCCACGCCGTAACCCATGCGCTGCATGAGTGGGCCGACCAGAGGTAGTTTGGTGGCGGTGCGAACAATCCCCGTCATCCCCTTGGCGGGACCGGCAAATGTTTCTGTACTGCTTCGGCGTGCGATGTCCACAATTTCATTGAGGCGGTTACCCACAACATCGGTATCATTGGACTGTACGTAAGACAGAATTTTGTCAGTGTAAGACGCTGTGTGTACGGACACTTCATGGCCGAAGCCGGATACGGCAAGAGGATTGGAAAAATCCGCGGAATCAGCAATTTTCCTGGCTTCCGCCATGTCTTGATCGGTCAGTCCAAGTTTGGTCATGGATTGTGCGTCTATAGGGTCGGCTATGGCCACGTCTTTGGACAAGTGAATAGTTTCTTGTGTCATGTCTATAAACCTCAACTGAGTGATATGGTTGTTCCGGCTATTCCGTCAATTTGCTGACAATGCTGGCAAACTTACGAAGGGCTTCTTTGTCAGCTTTTCCGGTGCGTTTAAACAGATCCACATGCTGTTTCCAGATGGGCAATACCACATCGTGAACCTGGTGATGGAAATCGAGTGCGGCGAGAATGCCATCTCTGGCTAACTGATATTGCTGAAACTGCATGCGAAGCGTCAGGAGCAGAGAATTCAAGTTGACAATTCGCCGGTGCAGCCGATCTCTGGGCGCGGCACCCGCCCCTATGGACTCCATACCGACTTCCGGGTGTTCTTGTAACCAGCACAGGCCGGCGGTCAGGGTCTGTTCCAACCGGTCTATCTGGGTGGATTGACGTTTGAATGCGGCATCCATCTCCAGGAGCATGGATCGCAGTGCTTCAGACTGGTTGTGAGTCAAGTGCTGCAGGACGGTCCATCGGTGCTGGGCGAGGTGGTAATCCAGTTTCTGATTCAGCGCACTGCCAGTCCATTGTGTCCACCGTGAGTGGTGGTGCATTCCATGGTACGGATGAGCGGATTCCAGTTGTCGGAGCATTTCCGAAAGGTTGCGAGTGAGATCAGCAACGCTCGTCTTGTGATCCACGCTGGCAAATGGGTCATCGGTTTGCAGCCCCGAGCAAAAGGAGGAAATGGTCTCAGGGTTGTCCAGTAAGGCGGCGAAATCAATGGGCACGGACTCCGGTTGACCGAGCGGATCCAAACAGGCTGCTGAAGGGGGTCGCGTTGAGGTCTGGAGTTTTTCGGTCTGCATAAGGTGTTCTCACCTCTCACAATGGTAGTGTTAGTACTATGCGTGGTGGTGGAAACCAGAACGGACGAAAATGGGAGAAGCGGAGTTCTTAGCGCAAATACTGTGAAAATGCGCCATCGAAATATCCGCGTGGCAGCTGTTCTGCGTTATAATCCAAAAACAATTCCTCGCCATGCTGGATATCCCTGGTGGTCACGAGTTCCAGCTGGCAGTGGAGATCCTGACTGGCGGTCACCTGAAGGTTTGGCGTCAGTGAATGGTTGATGTAGCTGTAATCTGTGCGCAACGGTCGCGCCAGCAACCTGTCTCCTGGTAGCGCATTCCATTCCATGAACACGTGATTACGAAGACGCCCCAGGCCGTAGGAGAGCTTTTGGCGGAGTTTTTCGTAGTCATCACACTGAAAAACTTGGCCGTCAAGAACGCTTAACAACTTTCCAGTCCCGATATCCTGCGTTGCGAACAAACCGAATCCATGCACTGTGCTGTTGCTTATTTTTGTATTTTTAATGTTGAGGACAGTGTTTGCCCGCACAAAGGTAAGTTCGCGGGTGGCGTCAAGTCTGGCGTCACGGTCCCGGTACCAAAGAGCAAAGGCTCCGTCGGTTCGGCTCCAGTCCAGACGGTATTCTTCTCCGGTGAGGGCCAACATCTCGCCGAAAACCTGCATGCGAATGTCTTCCAGCAATTCCAGTGCGGTTTCGCTGAAGCTGTGAGGAGTGGGTAATCCAAAAAACGAGAAGATTGCTGGCATTTGGAGTTTGTTTTTGGGCCCCGGCGCGATGGTTGATAAGCGGAGCATGTCACCCAGCGGCTCTGCATGGTTATCGCTTGCCGCGTCCTGAGCCGCGCGGAGCGCCCAGGGCAGGAAAAGGTCTCCGCTAGTGAAGGGGAGTAGTCTCATGGTAAGGGTTCTCTCTGCCGGCGATACAGGATTACCAGGGCTATTATGGCTAGCAGGAACAATGCGTCGCCGCCACCAGAGGCGGATGATATCCATTGCTGTATCTGGAGTTGGTGTCGCAAGGTCATCTGCAGCGCGGCTTGTGAAGAGAGGCGAGCGTCCATTTTTTTTGTTTTCGCCGTCTCATTCGTTGATAGACTCTGGATACGATTAGCGAATAATGCTGATTGGACATGGTCCTTTCGTAATACGGCGGCCATACGTTGCTTGAGATTGGTTATTTCCAGCCCATCGGCGACGAGCTTGCGTTGCAAATTGGCGGTTTCGCTAATGGTGGCGGAGGTTGGCGTCGTGGTGGCTGCTGGTTTCCCTGCCGTATGCTTCTGGGTATGGTTGCCTGTGGGTTGTGGCGTTGGCAAGCCGGGTTTTGGTGGTACGGCGGCGGGGGCCTGTGGCGCCGAAACGCTTGGTGTCACGTGACGCTTTGACGCGTGAGTCCAGTGCGCCAACTTCATCCAGAGGTC
>JAAOMR010000696.1 GCA_018853935.1 Acidithiobacillus ferrivorans | reverse complement strand
GCTACCCACTGGTACAGAGAATGCCTTTTGGGATTATGGGATTCTGCCGCCTCATGGACAGCTTCTTCGTGCGGTGCGTGGGTATGTAATCCTTCGCTCATAGTTTGTTTTCCTTAAAGTAATTCTCAGTATTCACACTGTTCCTTCATCAGGGCAAAGATCTATGGTTTTCTTTTATCCAATACCGGCAGTTTATCACCGAAGTAGCCACCCAGTAGGCCTACGCGCCGGGCATACCAGACATCTACCAGGGGAGCGAACTGTGGGATTTCAGCCTCGTGGACCCGGACAACCGCCGCCCGGTGGATTACCGCCGCCGCGACCTACTGCATTGGCTGGCGGGTGCCGCCCGTGGGCAGGATAGGGGTAGGGAACGGCGATTGCCGTCCCCTCCCTCCGAACCCGGTGTGCGGTTTTCCCGCGACGGGCTCTCCAGTCAGTTGTTTCCACATCGGGATTGGCGCGCCAATTGATGGGCTTCGCACATCGTGAACAGCCCAAGATCAGCGAAGAAGGCATTCGGCCATTGTTTGTGATCGCGTAGACATCGACCTTGACCCGGTCGATGCTTCTGCCGTCGCAGCATTGCCCGCAATCGACGACGAACAAAGCCGTCGATTGACGAGAAGGTGAACCGATGGGCATGTTTGAAGTAGCCATACCAGCCTTTAAGAGTCGGGTTGAGAGCTGCAATCACGCAATCAATAG
>JAAOMR010000695.1 GCA_018853935.1 Acidithiobacillus ferrivorans | reverse complement strand
AAACTCATACTGGCAGCCACGAAAAGCGGCGGCACCCGGACTTTGACATGTACTTCTCCAATTTTCTCCTGGCGGCGGATGAACGCTTCATCATAGTCCCCGCTAAACAAGTCTTGCAGCCAGGCAATATGAGTTTTCTTGAGGACGTCAATACGTCCGTCAATGTAGGGAGCGGTTTGTTGGTCCTCCTGAAGAATCTCGTAAAAACGATCGGTCAACAAGGGTACGTGGGGCACGATGCCCGGGCCAACACGGGTCATGATCTCCTGATCC
>JAAOMR010000694.1 GCA_018853935.1 Acidithiobacillus ferrivorans | reverse complement strand
GGGTGCAACCCTGTCGCTCATCCGGCAGGGTTTTTTCTTGACCGGTATAGCACCCCCGGCGAGTGAGGAAATATCATGCAACCAAACGCGGAACAGATGGCGATTTTGCAGGCCATCTACGAAAGGCATCAGTTTATTGCGGTTAATGCGCTGGCCGGAACGGGTAAATCGACCACGGTGAATTTTGCCGTGAACGGTGGGCCGTTGCAGGGTAAATCCGTGCAATATCTGGTGTTCAACAAGAAGAATGCCGATGAAGCCAGGGAGAAGTTGCCGGGATTCGTCAAGGTAAACACGGCACATAGCCTGGCGTGGAATGGTGCGCATCCGGC
>JAAOMR010000693.1 GCA_018853935.1 Acidithiobacillus ferrivorans | reverse complement strand
TCGAGGAATGCTGCATTCAGCATGGATTCACCTTGCTGGCTCTGGAAACGGATGTTGACCATGTACACTGCTTCGTATCCGCACCACCGAGATGGTCTCCGGCGGTTATTGTCGGATTGCTCAAAGGATATACTTCTCGCAAGCTGCGAGAACGGTTTCCCAAACTCAAGCGGCAATGCGGGGAAGAACAGTTATGGACGCAGGCCTATTATGTGGGCACCGCCGGAAGCGTGTCCGCCGAGGTGATCCGCCGATACATACAGGAGTGCCAAGGCAAATAGTCGCTATCATCCCAATCCCCTAAAGGGGATGGGAATTCCCGCGCCATTCGTTAAAAGTAGTGGGGTATCCAGCCAAATACGGTAATGTCAAAATTTTGTTGCGAAATCAAACTGTTCACTCAACGATCCTTTTCCAAGCGTGCAACGCTTATTGCGCATTGATATATTGGTACTTTTTTACTATTGGAGAAGCCAATCACCGTATTTGGCTGGATACCCCACTAAAAGCATCTTAACTACCGGCAAATCAGCACCACACGAATAGGAACTACTGCTTATGTCTCTTTATAAAAAACTGCAAGAATCTCGAAGCGAAGAAGACGTTAAAGATGCTTACATTCAAGCGTTGGGATTGAAGAGTTACACAAAGGGGCTAATTGATATTCAGACTAATGAAATATGGTTTGAAGCGAAAGATAACGGCAAGCAGTCATGCTATGCGATGTTCACGCAACTATTGCATTACGTTCAATTTGCCTTGAATAAGGGGGAAATAATCCCATCGCTTTTGGCAGTGATCGATACAGAAAAAGCGGCGCTAATGAAAAGTAGCGACATACTGCCGTTCCTTGCCAAAAAAACCGTCAAATGGGGGAAGTCCGCCAGCAAGTACACGCCAGAAGCACTGGCCGAGATTTCCGCTTACATCGGCACCTATTTTGTAGTGTTCAAGATCGCCGGAGAAGAATCAGAATTCATCAGCACTGTTAAGGCGGCCATAAAAACTGGCGACATCATCCGCACACAAATTACGCCTGACAACTTGAAGCAGGTTTTTGATAGATGGGTAGCGGCAATTGGACGTGAAATCGTAGGCGTTGATAAAAATGATTACGCACTTCTATTTTTTGCGGACATCATGAATGATGGGACGTTATCCACCCATGACCACCTAACAGCCAAGTTGCTTTTTTTGAACGGTGATCCGGTCTTTAAGTTGCGCGGGGAGTTATACGAGCTTGGAAACAGGGATGGCTATCATCAATTCTGGACGATATATCATCGCCCACCTAAAGTTGAATACCGTGACTATTTGCTCGAACGACGCGACAGCCTTATACCGCTTGATGAGCGAAATTTTAAAGGAGCATATTACACGCCATTAGCTGTAGTAGATAAGGCTTATGATACGTTAGCCTCAACGCTTGGCAAGAATTGGCAAAGGGAATATGTCGTTTGGGATATGTGCTGTGGGGTCGGTAATTTGGAAGTTAAGCATAGCAACCCGCGCAACATTTACATGTCAACGCTGGATACAGCAGACATCGACGTAATGAAGGCAACAAAAACATGTATTTCTGCACAGCGCTTTCAGTATGACTACCTAAACGACGACATTGCCGACAATGGCGATATTGATTACAGCATTACCAACAAAATGCCGGAGGGTCTTCGTAAGGCTATAGAGGAAGGTAATAAGTTGTTGGTGCTGATTAACCCACCGTATGCAGAGTCTGGTGACACGCTCGGTAGCGAAGCAAAGTCTGATGTAGCTACAACACGCATGGCTAACTGCATGGGTGCCTATGGATTTGCCACCCGCGAATTGTTTACTCAATTCGTTGCGCGGATTTCAAACGAAATTCCCATAGCAACGTTGGCAATGTTTAGTAAGATGAAATACGTCAACGCGCCGAACTTCCACAAATTCAGAGCAGCCTGGAATGCTAAATTCCTGGACGGGTTCGTGGTACATAGCAAAGCCTTTGATGGGCTGAAAGGAGATTTTCCAATTGGATTCCTAGTTTGGAAGATGGGAAAACATCAACCGATTAGCGATTTGTCGGTCGAGGTCTTTGATAAGACCGTCAAGCCGATTGGACGAAAGACCTTTTACAACCTGCCGCATAAAACATCCCTGAATGAGTGGGTAACACGACCAAAGGCAAATGACACGCCCGTTATCCCGCTGAAAAACGCGGTTCAGCCTGCGATTAAAACGCTAGATGTGCGGGGCACCATGTGGTCTGACGATGCTTTAGGTCAGATGCTATGCGATAGCAATGACTTGCAGCACGCTGGGCAAAGGACGGCCTTGCTCTCTTCCGGATACTGTAGCCCCGGAGCCTTTTTTGTAAATCCGGACAATCTTTGGCAGGTCGCCGTTATTTTTGCCGTCAGGCGGTTGATAAAAGCAACTTGGCTCAATGATCGAGATCAATTTTCACAACCTACAGCGCCCTTGCCTGAAGAATTCAAAGCCGACTGCTTGATATGGATGCTTTTCAGTGGCAGCAACTTGACGGCCAGTGCCAACAATTTGCAATGGAATGGGGAAGCGTGGTCTATCGCAAATCATTTTATTCCATACACAGAGGCCGAAGTAAATGCTCCAGATCGGTTCGAGTCGGACTTCATGGTGAAATACCTAGCTGACAAGCGGCTCTCACATGAAGCCATTAAAGTGCTGGATGCTGGACGAACATTGTGGCAGGCATACTTTTCTTATACCGATGTGCGCACTGTAAGAGATGAACTCCAATTAAATCGTCCAGATGTTGGATGGTATCAAATTCGCAATGCCTTAAAAGCTCGCAACGCAAGCAGGAATTCAGCCCAGGTAGATTTCTCGACGTTTGATTCGGTATATAGGGCTTTGGGTGATAAGTTACGTCCTCAAGTGTTCGACTTTGGTTTTTTGCGCACATGATGCAAAATTGTCTGAGACGTAAAGAAATATCGCAGTCATTCGATCTGGAGTCTCCGTATGACATATAGCCCGCCTTCTTTAGTGTATATACCAGGAACGGTTCTGCGCTTTGGGCAACAAGCATCAAAATACAAGACTCCGTGTATCCGTACTCGCGGGGCAACTGAAGCGCCAAACCAGTTACGCGGAGAGCCAGACTGGATAGATACCGTTGCAACCTTGATGTTATGGAGAGAATTAGTCTTGGCTGGTATGCCAGTCACTTACCTGCTTACCGCTAACGGTGGCGATGAAACGGATCTGAGGGTTCAAGTAAAGGGCGATCCATATTTTATAGACATTAATGTTAAGGGAACGAAAGCAAGCGTACCCGCCCACAGTAATGCGGCAGCTTATGGAAATCTGCCTTTGAAATGCGAAGAACTCGGACTAACGTTAACTCGTATTGATAAAACGAACTACAAGCCTCACCAGGAGGGGGTTCGTATCGAACTTCGTGACGGGGTGCCCTGGGCTATTGCGGATAACGCCGAAAGACTAGCTGATATTTATATCAAAATATTCGTCCATGCAGCCCCACTCACAGATGAGCATTGCGCCAAGGATGTGTCGCATATTCATTTCACAAATTGGCTTCCTGTTGAGGGGAAGGATTTCGCGGCACAACTCAAGCTGCTTAATGAATCTATTGCTGCCGGCACCCCTCCAAAAATTCCTGGAATCAATCATCCAGGAATGTGGATTCAATCTCGCAATTGTAGGCCGTATGAGGATTTGTTCGCATACCTTGAAAAAATTCTCCAACAACATGGCGCCCCAGATTTTATACTTCGCTGGAAGAGAATAGATAAGCAGTGTTTGCGCCATAGAATGAAAGTGGAGCTGGATATTAATACATCGCAGGATTGGTTTAGCTTCGATGCGGATGTTGGTGCCGTATCTTGTAATATACCACCGTCTAGTGAACAACTCCACCCAAACATACTGCTATGGGTGGAGCTTCAATACATACTTTGATGAACGAGAAACCGCCTCGCCCGATTTAGTTTTTCCAGGTGCCAAAGGTTCAGTAAAATCACCTGGTGTTAAACCCGCATACAGTTGCCGCTCCACTACATCCCGGATATATCGCTGCGTGAGACCCGGCTTCGGCCGCCAACGTCCCATGCTATCCTTTTCGTGTAACAGCGCATCCGGTCCCCGCAGAACATCCGCGATCACCCGACACTGTATATTCGTGCCCGCCGTTGGATCCGCGGGCCCCGTATAACCACAATGCACACAACTAAACACCGCCTGCGTCACCCGGCTGGCCGAATCGATCCGGTGACACTTCGGACACTCCTGACTGGTCAAATCGTGCGGCGTTAAATGCACCCGAATCCCACGCTTCTCCGCCTGACTGTTCATCCAGTCCTTGATATGCGACAAACGGAGCAACCGTAACAACCGGCTGTACTTCACCTTCAATGCCGGATGCGTGAAAAACGTCGCGTCATCCTGCAGATTGAAATCCTCCATCACCAGATCGGTGACCCCCTCCGCTTCCATGATCTCCAGAAACCCGTGAAGCCTGCGTTTAATGTGCCACTCGTTCTGCCGGGCGTACTTCGCCAGACGGGCCTTGTCCCGAATACTCATCTCCTGTGTGCCGAAGCGCGTGGCATGGTCGATCAGTGAAATCATCTTTTCGACCCACTGCCGGTCGTAATCGAAAAACCGCCCGTCCGACAATGCCAGCAGATTGGTTTTGGTGTTCACGTCTATGCCATGGGACTTCACCCAGGGGGCCCGAAACTTCGGCGGTTCCCCCTCATACGTCGCGCCGACCATGAACTGTCGGCCATGCCGCACGTAGCACACATGAACAGCGTCCAGCCGCAGGTCCTCCGGCTTCATATATTTGGGGTTGAATGTCAGCGGCAGATAAATGAAGGTCTTTTTGGCCCTGCCACTGCCCATGCGCAACTTATACCACCACTGGTACTCGGCATTGCTGGGGTCGTGAATGACCTGAGAGCGGGATTGTTTGGGGTCACGCCGATGGGTGCCCGTCGCAAACCGGATCTTTTTGACGGTCCCGATCACCCGCGTCTGAATGGCTTGCGCCAGTTGGCAGGCGCGCCGCCAGATCTCCGGCTTCTCGTCCCGGTAGTGCTGCATGCGCTCGCGTATCTCCGCGTTTTTTAGATCGTCCGGATTGAAGGTGGCCAGAGGGACGTAAGCCAGGTATTTTACCATCGCCGTCAAATCTGTTCGGCGCCGGATCAGGTCGAAGCGCCGCACGTCTCCTTTGGCATGCACCAGGATTTTCCCGGATTCCGAGTATTCGTCCGGTCCCGCCAGCCGATACGTGTCCTTCTTGTATCGCTCGATGCTCCACCCCTGTGGCTGGGCTTGCACGAACACTTCCTGATTCGCAATGCGCTGCCTGATCGTGTCCCGATAACGGTCCACCACGTCCGAAAATAGTGCCTGACACTCCCAGGCATTGAGATCAGACGAGGCGAATATTGTGAGATTGTACTGCTTTTTGAAGGCGTAAGTATCCGTATACAAATCAGCCAGATGCTCAAGGCAGTAAGCGCCCATGGTTTGCTTCAGGGAAAGCACGCGATCAAACAGGGACAGGACCATCTCGAACTTATCCGCATTGGCAATGCGGTCCGTAGACGTGAGGCGCGTCGATCGAGGGTTCTTGAGTGGGCAGCGCGATTTCCTGGCCATGTTTCTGTGCTGGAGTCCTGTATATGACCCGAATTGGGTCGCTGACAGGAATATGCACAGGGCGGAAACCAGTTTTGGAAATGGAGCTGGACCCATAAGGGGCGGCGCGTTGCGCCAACCCCGCTTCACCCCCCCAAGCCTTCGGCTATGGGCGGAGTACTGCGGGGTATTCTAATAGAAGCCATTTTGCTGGAATAACAGATCTTCGGCTGCACATTCAGAGGTAGAACCATTCCGGTTTCCCGCGTGAACACATCAGATATCATCGTTCACATTGGGATCCACGGCATGCTGCTCGATCACTTCACAAATATCGACATTTATTTTTTAGCCCCACTTTTGGTTGGTCTGCTGGCGGCCACGATTTACCGCATGGCTTCAGGTGCCATAAGGGCAGTCATGGCGCCAATCGCTTTGGTTGGGCTGGGAGTAAGCGTGCTTTATGTCATTTTCGGGATACTGCCAGTGCTGCTGGGTAGTACGTTCGCCAATCCCGTCCCGGAGTCCACAGCGGTATCGGTGCTCCATCGTTTGTATCCACGCGCCATTATTCTTGCCTCATTCCCGTTGAACGACAACGAAACCTTATGGTACCGCCAGGCTCCAGGGATGGCTGACCACTTTGTATTCGTGACGGGCCGGGTGCCTATGCTGCATGGCTGGCATAGTGTCAAGGCCTCCTGGGGCCGATCCCCCAAATACTATAAGCACGTCATCCGGGAATGCCTGGAACAGGGGCCCTATGCTAGCGTGGCATGCCAAAAACTCCATCGTTGGGAGTCATGGCGTAACGCATTCTGGCGCCAATACAAGCCAGATCTGGAACAGATTAACCAGTCGACCGTTCCGTCGGGATGATGCTGCCGGGTATTCGGATAGCTGAAAGACCGCTTGACGCCAACATAAATTGTGTCCACAATTTCTTGGAATGCAATTCATTTGGAGTCACAAAAATGCAAGTTTCTATCCGTGAATTTAAGACGCATCTATCAAGCTATCTTGCTCAGGCGCAGAAAGGGCAGCCTCTCGATATTACTTCTCATCACAGGGTGGTGGCCCACATTGTTGGGGTCCCACCCACTGAAAGTGTGGGCATCATGCGCCTCCTCGCCGGCGGAACAGCCCTGTGGCAGGGAGGCAAGCCAACGGGTGCGTCAATCCATCTGTCTCCTGCCGGGCGCAGCATATCGGAAATGGTACTGGAAGGGCGTGGATGATTGTATTCTGCGATACTTCCGCGCTGGTTAAGCTCTATCTATGGGAGGCGGAAAGCGATGCTGTTAAGTCGCTAGCCGCAAACTCGGAGGCGGTCGCGGCATGCCGCATCGCCTGGGCCGAGGCGCACGCGGCACTCTCCCGGCGAGCACGGGAAATATCTGCGGACGGCCTGTTCATTGGACAGGCAAAACATGCGTTGGCGGCGGACTGGCCTCATTACCTGCTCATCGAAGTAACTCAAGCCGTTGTTGCACGCGCAGGAGATTTTGCGGACACTTTTGCACTGCGCGGTTACGACAGCGTTCAGCTTGCAGCGGCTTATGAAGCAAAGCAGGTTTCCGGGCTGCCATTAACCTTTGCGTGTTTCGACTCACGTCTCAACAAGGCCGCGGGAGTGCTGGGGATGGACACGCCTTTCGCTGCGATCTGATGGGGTTTTTGTGGAATTACCGTTTTCTTGTGAAGGAGTGTTCAGATGGATATAACAACAGTAGAACAGCAGTACGATCAGCTGCAGCAGGAAGCCCAGGGTGTTTCCCAGAGTTTGCAATCACTGGCCACCAAACTCAAAGCAGCCGCGGACAGCGGTAATACCGATGCTCGCGAATGGCTGCTCGACCTCAGGGAGTTGGCTGTCAATATCCAACAGGAACAACAGACGGCCATGGCAGTCATGCAGGCAGTACACCAGGCTGCTCAAAACGAACTGCAAGGACAAGACGGCCAGTGGCAACCCAGTTTTCCGCAAACACCAAATGCTGGTTTCGTCCCGCAGCAGCCCCAGTCAGGCGGTTTCCTGAACAGTCTGGTGCATTCCGGTTTTGGACAGGCCATGATGACGGGCGCAGGCTTTGGTATCGGTGACGATCTTATTAATTCCATTTTATGAGAAATGGTAGGGGGTTTCCTGCAAAATGGGCCACACTGAATCCATCATGCATACTCAGGAAATCTCATGATTAGCGTGGACAAGTTACTGGAGAAAAAACTTGGTTTTTCTTCACTGGATGATCCGGTTACGCATTCCAAGCTACAGCAGATTGCGAAAACCCAAGATCATCAGGAGCCGTCAAACCAGGACCAGAAAATAAGAAATCTTGTCGCTTCCATTCTGCTTTCAGCGCTCAACAACGCTCGCGGGCAATTTCACGATCGCGAATTGCCGCCCTGGTGCCCAGCAGCGAAAGAGGCTAAAAGGTGGCTTTTCTCGCCAAATGCCGTCATGTATATGCAGCTTCTGGATATCGACCCGGAAGCCTTCCAGGAAAAACTTGACCAGGCTTCTTGACCCCTTTAAGAACATGCTAGCACTCACCCCCTACCATCATGAGGACGCCATGAGCGACCAGAAAAAAATTATGCAGGCGGCACCCATCGTGCAGGGTGTAACTCTTCCGCTGATGTCCATGGCCGCCCTTGGTGTGGTTTTCGGGGATATCGGAACAAGTCCCCTGTACACCCTCAGCGCCTGCCTGTCAGCCATGTCCCTGCAACCCACCGCGGTGAATCTCCAGGGTATCCTCTCCCTGATTTTCTGGACCCTGGTGCTGGTTGTGAGCGTCAAGTACGCATGGGTGATCATGCGGGCGAGCAATCACGGCGAGGGAGGCGTCATGGCGCTGACCGCTTTGGCCTCTCATGCAACCGGGCACTCCAATCGATTGCGCTGGTGGATACTGAGTATCGGGCTTTTGGGCGCGGCTCTTTTTTACGGGGATGGTGTCATCACTCCGGCCATTTCGGTGCTGTCGGCCATGGAAGGCATGGAGGTCGCGTCCCCCGCATGGAAACCATTGGTTATCCCTCTGGCGCTGGGCGTGATCATTGGACTTTTTATGGTCCAGCGTCGCGGTACGGCGGCCATCAGCCACTTCTTTGGTCCAAGCATGCTGGTATGGTTCCTGCTCCTTTTCGGCTCCGGTCTGGCCTGGATCATCGCTGATCCGCAGGTATTGCTTGCGATTAACCCTTGGTACGCCCTGCAATTTTTCGTAATACACGGCATAGGTGGGTTAGTGATCCTGGGCGCCGTCGTCCTCGCTGTCACTGGAGCGGAGGCGCTCTACGCCGATATGGGCCATTTTGGAGCTAAACCTATCCGCATGGCCTGGTATTTTCTGGTGCTGCCTGCTTTGGCCCTCAACTATCTCGGCCAAGGCGCCTTGCTGGAACTTGATCCATCAGCGATCCAGAATCCTTTTTTCATGCTCTTCCCCGCCTGGGCGACCCTGCCTATGGTGGTGATATCGGGTATTGCTACGGTGATCGCTTCGCAAGCGGTGATTTCCGGTGCCTACTCAGCGACCAGACAGGCGCTACTGTTGGGGTAT
>JAAOMR010000692.1 GCA_018853935.1 Acidithiobacillus ferrivorans | reverse complement strand
TTATGTCTGCGTACGTTATCACCACGATCAAGAGCCGTCTCTTCTTAGTATCTATGAAGCACGCCGTTACTTGGCATGGCTCCGTGCCGGTCATGTTGGAACCCACTGGAATATGGCGGATTGACCAAATGAAGTCGGGGTTGCCCTGGCAACCCCATGGCCTGTGCTTTTTGGGGAGTCATGCCAGCAAATGCCCGAGATAGAGCATGCAAAATATTCGCGCTTGGAAAACGCCATCTACAAAGGTTC
>JAAOMR010000691.1 GCA_018853935.1 Acidithiobacillus ferrivorans | reverse complement strand
GCGGCTCCGCAGTCAATAACATCCCCTTGGCATCCCTGACCCTGGGAGCAGCCAACTCCGGGCAGATCAGTTTTTTTGACTCTACCGTCACCGACTCGGGCAACCTGACAGCTAACGATGCGGCCGGACTTCTGGTGGCCGGCGTTGGCGGAGATAACACGTTTAGCTCATACACGGATAGCGTGTCTGGACCCGCCGTCATTGAAAACCTTGCCAGTGGCTACATGAACTTTACCGCGGCCCAATTTGCGGCCAGCAGCCTGGACTTGCTGGCCCCAAAGGGCACGACGTACTTTCAATCGATGAGTGTGAATCTGGGTGGCACCGGCACCATGACAATCAACCCCGGTGTTGATGCGGGAGGCATCCTCGCAGTTGATGGTAATGTGCTGAATCAGGGTGGCAACTTCTATGCGGGTAGCGGGTTGAACGTGTCTGGCGATTTGACGCAGACCAGCGGCAACACCTACCTGACCGTCACCCCCGGCAACACCCTCGCGGCGACCAATGGCGCGCCAATCATCTCTGCCAACCAGTTCAATGTGAGCGGCGGCAATGTGTTCATCGACGCATATGATAGCAAGGATACAAGCATCGCCAGCCCGTTTCCTGGTAGCTTTAATGCATCCGGGAGTGGCAG
>JAAOMR010000690.1 GCA_018853935.1 Acidithiobacillus ferrivorans | reverse complement strand
CAATCATCTCTGCCAACCAGTTCAATGTGAGCGGCGGCAATGTGTTCATCGACGCATATGATAGCAAGGATACAAGCATCGCCAGCCCGTTTCCTGGTAGCTTTAATGCATCCGGGAGTGGCAGCTTCGCCAATGGGGATATATGGGCATTGCTGAATTCTGCGAATGGAGTAGCCAACACATTTAAGCCCTCTAATGTGTATTACGTCTACAATGGTAGCCAGTCCGCCACAATCGCAGGATTCCAACCCTATTTGAGCGAGACATCAACATCAGTAGATCTGTGTATTGGCTCGGATTGCGTTCCTGCCCCTGCCCCTGCCCCTGCACCAGCTCC
>JAAOMR010000069.1 GCA_018853935.1 Acidithiobacillus ferrivorans | reverse complement strand
TGTACAACCCTTGCAACACCGTCTCACGATAATGCGACCAGGCGTATCCCTCATTGACCGCAAATCGGGTAGTGGTGCTGGCATAAAGCAGCTGGCTGCCCGTCAGCATGTCGGTTTCCACATTGCCCGTGAAATAGTAGGGCGCTGTGACCTGCCCCAACATATAATGCGTCCATTGGGTTGTAAAACCATACGTGCCCCAGGGCGTGATCGAACTGATTCCGATGGACCCCTGATAAAAGACGCTTCCGGCACTGGCTTTGTTAAGACTGGGAAAGCCATGGGAGTAGCTGCCGTCAATCTCCAGGCCCGCACCTGGGCGGATGTACGCACTGGCGCCGCCAATGTAGCTGCTGGTGTATCGACTGCCATAGTTGCCGAACATCAGATTGCCACCGACCATGTGATATCCGGGTAACGGTTTCTGTTCTACGTTCAGCGTGGAACCACCAGGATTTTGTGCTGGGGCAAAGCTTGGGGCCAGCT
>JAAOMR010000689.1 GCA_018853935.1 Acidithiobacillus ferrivorans | reverse complement strand
TGGATTCAGCGGACGGCAGGTACACAGGATGCGGTGGAGCAGACCATGCGTCAGTTCCTGTACCGGCTATCGCGCAGTGGTGTCCTGGATTTGCAGGACACCCTGCTGGCGGCAGCCCTGCCGGGAGCAGTCTTGCAGACGGCATCTCTATCGGGTGCAAACCTACCAGCTGTAAGCCTACCGGCTGTAAGCCTGCCGGAACCGGTGGGTCGCGCATCGGGCAGTCCTGAAAAAATGATGGAAGAACAGGAATCTACAACCGTTGGCGGGGTGTATAATAATAGTGTACCCCACGAACGCGCATCGGCTCTTGCCGGATGGGATACACCGCCTTCCCCGCCGTCGTTTTTGCAAGATCATCTCGATCTGCCCGTCGTATTACCGTCGCCTATGGTATCGCCCCCTGTAGGATCAGCGGTTTTCCCACCTTCCCGTCCACCTGCATGGTGGTCGCAGGAGATTGCCTCCGGCGGGCTTGCAGCCGACAGGCTTGCCGCCGATAGGCTTGCATCTGGTGAAGTGATGGATGAAAAACAGTCGGTTGCGCCCCCTGCTGGGGTGCAGCCCCCTGCCGAGGCGCAGCCCTTGCCGTCTGATGGGGATTTACCGACAGCCGTGTCGCTGGGAGATTTTAGGGGGGTCTCATGAGTGAGGTGGCGATTCTGGCGGGATTTCGGGGCGTTTTTCTGCCGAGGCTGCTGGCTCTGTTTTATCGGGACTGGCAAACCCGAAATTTGGGAGGGCAGGGCATTCTGCTGAGCACGGACCTATTCTGGCGAAACTGGTCGGAAACGGCGGGGATACG
>JAAOMR010000688.1 GCA_018853935.1 Acidithiobacillus ferrivorans | reverse complement strand
CGTCGAACACAATCGGTGGTGCGCTATCTGCAGATGGCCGGAAGGGGATTGCGGCCATTCGCCGTCCGCCAGGACCACGAGCAAGGCAAAGCCACCTGCCGGATACTGGATTATGGCCAGCACATTGAGCGCCTGGGTCCGGTGGAAGCCGCCCGGGGCGAAAACGCCATGCCGCTGGCGTGGAAAAAACGTCGCTGGAAAAATCGGGACACGGAAATGCAGCCCCTACGGGGTGCAACCCTGCCGGGTGCAGCCCTGCCGATTCATGAACTGGATGAAACGCAAGGTGCGCCAGACTGCATCGAGCCGGAAGCAGCATTTTGCGTTCCGCTGAAAGCGTTGAGAGCGTTTCCCATCCGTGCGCGTAACGGTACGGATTTTTTACTGCTACGTTTTCGGATCGA
>JAAOMR010000687.1 GCA_018853935.1 Acidithiobacillus ferrivorans | reverse complement strand
CGCAAGGTGCGCCAGACTGCATCGAGCCGGAAGCAGCATTTTGCGTTCCGCTGAAAGCGTTGAGAGCGTTTCCCATCCGTGCGCGTAACGGTACGGATTTTTTACTGCTACGTTTTCGGATCGACGATCCTGATCCATCCCCCTGCCGGGGTGCAACCCCCTGCCGGGAGCATCCCTCGAACAAAACCCTATGGGTGGAACGCAAGCTCCATGCCAGTGATCCGTCCTTGCAGGAAATGGCCCGACGCTGGTCCCGGCTGTCAGGCGTTTCCGTGAAAAAACTTTACGGCACCAAGGATAAAGAGACCTCTTTGC
>JAAOMR010000686.1 GCA_018853935.1 Acidithiobacillus ferrivorans | reverse complement strand
CAGCCTTGCCTTGGCGTCGGTGAGATTCACGGTACTCATGGTATGACTCCTCTTGTACCGACATGCGTCGGTGAAGCTACGGAGGGGACCCTCGAAATGTCGAACACTCCGCTTTCTCCTGGACGGATTATAGCATCGCGGGAATCCCCGCGTTACCTCCCGAGACGACGGTCCAGCATCTCATCCACCCCATCTCCCTGGATTCAAGCTACTAAAATTTGTACATCAAATCAGCCGTGGTAATGGTGTTAAGTTTTTTGTAATAGCTTATCACCGGGAGCTCATTGTATGTGGCGGTATACGACATTTGCAAACTTAAAGGCCCATACAGTCGGGTTTGCACACTGGTAACCGATTCGTAAGTATTATTGTTGGCTGTTGATAACAAAG
Source organism: Acidithiobacillus ferrivorans (assembly GCA_018853935.1). Classification (GTDB taxonomy): domain Bacteria; phylum Pseudomonadota; class Gammaproteobacteria; order Acidithiobacillales; family Acidithiobacillaceae; genus Acidithiobacillus; species Acidithiobacillus ferrivorans. The sequence continues at coordinate 201 of JAAOMR010000686.1, read as the reverse complement.
CTGTAACCTTTTCCCTGAACGTCGCATGCCGGGTCAGATGCCATTCATACTCCACCGCCAACCGCGCGGCTGGATTGGTTTGATATTTGAGGCCTATGGGTTGGTCCTCCTGAGCACCGACGCCGCCTTGGAAATCCAGGGACATGGTTTTGTTGAGAGAGATGATGTTGCCTTCGCCGATGATTTCCGCCAGATGGTAGT
>JAAOMR010000685.1 GCA_018853935.1 Acidithiobacillus ferrivorans | reverse complement strand
TGTTCCCAGGAAGCTGCTGACGCATTGATCGGGAAAGGCAAGCAGGCTCACAAGATGATGCGTAAGCTGTATGACATGCTGCCATCGGATGAATTCATCATGACGATGGACAGCTACGGTCCCGACCTGATGGCGGAATATGCCACCAATGCGGCCATTATTGTTGCCAGCACTTTTGCGATGGATATCATGGCGTACTATGACGAGCTGTTCATCAGGACCGGGAAAGACAAGCGCAAAGCCATGTTCCG
>JAAOMR010000684.1 GCA_018853935.1 Acidithiobacillus ferrivorans | reverse complement strand
CCGGAGACATAGGCCTGATGGAAATTGCGCAGGAAAACGGCGGCGAGAGATTCAACGTTGCCGATGCCGGAACCGTGGTAGTTCCAGGCGGTGCAGGAGGTCTGATCGGTTTCGTCCAGGTAATCGACCCCCAGGTGATTCATGAACCACATGAGACTGGTGGGGTAGCCGGGGATATTGCCGCACTGACCACAGCTTTTGTGATGCCAGAGATTGTTGGTCGGAACCCGTTTTTTCCAGCCAAACAACGTGTCTACTTCGACGGCCTTATGATCGTCGGTGATGCGGTGGACGATGATCTCGCCTTCCTTCTCCAGTTGCCACATGTGATCA
>JAAOMR010000683.1 GCA_018853935.1 Acidithiobacillus ferrivorans | reverse complement strand
GGTTGTTGGAAACAATACCACCGTTCTGGATGCAGGACAGGGCCAAGATGGACAGATCGCTATTCCGTATGTCGTACTCCCGTTCCATGCGGTGAATCATGGCATCATAGATGGACAATAGTTTTACCTCGGATTGAAGATCATGGCGCAATGCTTCTTTAGCCATATCCAGACCGAAAGCAACTACCGGGGTGGCATCCCAATACCGATAAATAGTACCGTTGCCGGACAATCTGAAATCGAATTGATCGCCGTCAAGCCAGCGCACATTCCACATGCCGCGCGATGGAACAGAGAAGCTCTGTAACGCTTTCAGGTATTCTCTTTCATGTCGTTTCATGGCCATGGAAACGGGTAACACCGTATCTGCTTCCAGTTTCCCGGATTGCGCCAGTGTGCGATGAAACAAAA
>JAAOMR010000682.1 GCA_018853935.1 Acidithiobacillus ferrivorans | reverse complement strand
ACCTGTATCCATCCCAACCCCAACGTTTCGGGGCGCGACACTTTGTCGATCAGACTATGCCATTTGCCTCCCTTAACTCCTGTTTGAAGAGCTGCCAACATAGCTTCTGTCCAGATTGGAGCTGGCACGAATTTCCGCTGCATGCAGCTTCCCAGCGCGCCTGCATCTTGTTTAGTCGTTTCCAACACTGACGATGCTTCGATTTCCATCTCTGCTCTCTCTGGCTTTTGGCTATCAACTTTCCTGCCC
>JAAOMR010000681.1 GCA_018853935.1 Acidithiobacillus ferrivorans | reverse complement strand
AGCTGGCCCCAAGCTTTGCCCCAGCACAAAATCCTGGTGGTTCCACGCTGAACGTAGAACAGAAACCGTTACCCGGATATCACATGGTCGGTGGCAATCTGATGTTCGGCAACTATGGCAGTCGGTACACCAGCAGCTACATTGGCGGCGCCAGTGCGTACATCCGCCCAGGTGCGGGCCTGGAGATTGACGGCAGCTATTCCCACGGCTTCCCCAGTCTTAGCAAAGCCAGTGCCGGAAGCATCTTTTATCAGGGATCCATCGGAATCAGTTCGATCACGCCATGGGGTACGTACGGATTTACGAGCCAATGGACACATTATATGTTGGGTCAGGTCACAGCGCCCTACTATTTCACGGGTAATGTGGAAACCGACATGCTGACGGGCAGCCAGCTGCTTTATGCCAGCACCACTACCCGATTTGCGGTCAATGAGGGATACGCCTGGTCGCATTATCGTGAGACGGTGTTGCAAGGGTTGTACA
>JAAOMR010000680.1 GCA_018853935.1 Acidithiobacillus ferrivorans | reverse complement strand
GGCGCGGCAGCGTGCGCCTGCGTAATCCCGCAAGCGATTCGCGTAATGCGGCGCAGGCCGTCACGCTGTTGGAGGCCATCGCTGAGTTTCAGTTTGATGCCTGCATCGGCGGTGCCCGTCGCGATGAAGAGAAGGCTCGCGCCAAGGAGCGGATTTTTTCATTCCGCGATGAGTTCGGGCAGTGGAATCCGAAGGCGCAGCGCCCGGAACTCTGGGATTTATATAACACCCGCATTTATCCTGGCGAAAATATGCGCGTGTTCCCGATCTCCAATTGGACCGAACTGGATGTCTGGCAATATATCGCCCGCGAAAAACTGGCGCTGCCGCCGATTTATTTTGCCCATGAGCGCCAGGTCATTGCGCGCAACGGCTTTCTGGTACCGCTGACCACGCTGACACCGGCCCAGGAAGGCGAGGTAATCGAGACCCGAGTCGTGCGTTTCCGTACGGTCGGCGATATCTCATGCACCTGCCCGGTGGTGTCGGATGCCGCCACCGTCGAGGCCATCATCGCCGAGACCGCCATGACCAAAATCACGGAACGCGGCGCAACCCGGATGGATGACCAGACCTCGGAAGCCTCAATGGAACAACGCAAGAAGGCAGGATATTTCTGATGAGCGCGGCCATTTCCAACCAGTTATTGCAGGAACTGACCAGAGAGCGCGGTTTGCTGCGCTTCATTACTGCCGGTTCAGTAGATGATGGCAAGAGCACCCTGATCGGCCGTCTGCTGTTCGACAGCAAGGGTATTTTCGCCGACCAACTAGAGGCGATGTCGCGCGCCAGGCACCGGCGCAGCACCGGCGACACGATCGACTTGTCGCTGCTGACGGATGGTCTGGAAGCCGAGCGCGAGCAGGGCATCACCATCGACGTCGCTTACCGCTACTTCGCCACGCCCCGGCGCAAGTTCATCATCGCCGATACCCCAGGTCATGAACAGTACACGCGCAACATGGTCACTGGAGCATCCACCGCCGACGCCGTCATCATCCTGATTGATGTCTCGAAAGTGCGGCTGGGCAACGATGGCAGCGTGGAATTACTGGTACAAACCAAGCGCCATTCGAGCATAGCCCACCTGTTGCAAATCGAGCATGTCGTGGTCGCGGTCAACAAGATGGATCTGGTGCATTACGACCAAACGGTATATGACCGTGTCGTACAGGCATATCGGGAATTCGCGCAACGGCTGGGCCTGAAGGATATCCGCACGATTCCACTGTCCGCCCTGGCAGGCGACAATGTGGTTATTGCGGGCGACAGGATGCCCTGGTATCAGGGACCGACGCTGATCGAACTGCTCGAATCCCTGAGCGTCTATGACGCATGCCATGATGAGCCGCTGCGTTTTCCGGTACAACTGGTGGCGCGCCACAATGGTCACGAAGCCAACGACTTCCGCGGTTACATGGGCCGTATCGAAGCCGGAAAAGTCAGCAGGGGCGACCGGCTGGTAGTGCAGCCAGGCGGCTCGACGGCGACCGTGAAAGATATCCTAATACTTGATCAGTCGCTGGAATCGGCCGTCGTCGGCCAATCGGTAACGCTGCTGCTGGAGGAACACCTGGATATTTCGCGCGGCGACATGCTTGCATCCGCCGATCGTCCGGCCAGCCCACTCAAAACCGTCACCGCTGACGTCTGCTGGTTGTCGGAAGAGCCACTCGATCTGCGTCGCAAATACTGGCTGAAACACACAACCCGGCAAGTCACCGCGCGCGTCACCACAATCAACACATTGCTCGATATCAATACGCAACAAAAACACCCGGCAGCCGCCGTACAACTGAACGATATCGCCAACATCACGCTGAATGTGCAACAACCGCTCGCTGCCGATGCGTATGACGCCATTCGCTCGACCGGTGCGTTCATTCTGATTGATGAAGTGACCCATCAAACAGTCGCGGCGGGGATGATTCGCCGCGACGCTTCTGGAGTGGAAAATGTATCAGGATGCTAAAAACTTCTTTCTCCAGAATATAGAGGATTACCACCGGCGTTGCCCTGTCGGCGGGATGTGGCTCCTGCGGAGAGATGGAGGATTGCGTCTATGAGCGGAGTTAGTTACGGCAGCGCTGGAAAAGTCTGGATTGTTGGGGCGGGTCCCGGCGACCCGGAACTCCTCACCCTGAAGGCGGCCACGCTTGTAGGCATGGCCGACATCATCTTCCATGACGCACTGGTTAATATTCGCATCCTGGCAATGGCACGACCAGATACCCAATTGGTGAACGTCGGCAAACGTGGCGGCCAGCCCTCAACTTCTCAGGTGAGCATTCATACACGTATGATTCACGCCGCGCGGCAAGGCATGCGGGTAGTTCGCCTCAAAGGTGGTGATCCCTTTATTTTTGGGCGCGGTGGTGAGGAATGTATAGCCCTGTGGACGGCTGGTATCGACTATGAAGTGGTGCCCGGCATCACCAGTGGCAGTGCCGCCGCTGCCGCTGTCGGCGTGCCACTTACTTACCGCACAATCAGCCAATCTGTCCTATTTGTAACGGGACATGCGGCCCCGGGGGACCCTCCGATAGATTGGGCTCATCTCGCAAAGGCTGCGGATACACTGGTAATTTACATGGGGCTAGCACAGACAACGGAGATCCAGGGCGGCTTAATCGCCGGTGGGCGGCATCCAGACACGCCCGTACTGGCGGTACATTGGGTGACCTTGCCGCAACAGCGCCATGTGTGTACCCGGCTAAACCGGTTTGCCGATGTCATCCATGAAGCTAATCTTGGTAGTCCGACAATCATCATTGTGGGTGAGTCGGTACGCCTGTCGCAACGCCTGTCGTTGGAGGAAAACATCCATTCGGAAGATTTTCAGCGGACAGAAACACGTAAAATTACGGAGGTCTTTAGCGTATGATTGAAGAAAATTTATTGCTTTTATATAGCCGAATTGAGTTGTTACTTTTAGAACATACCCGCTATGCACGGAGCGGTTACCACCATTATTATAGAGGATGTTCAGCACCTGATTGACCTGGTAGAGATTTCAGGAATACATGCACACATGCACATTGACGGACTACAGAGACAAAGTTGACAGATATTGCAAACAATATTAACTGCACTGACTGGATGTATTTTAATCACGTAAAATCAGGAGCGTATAACAATGAGAGAAACTACCGTTCATATTTTTAAGGATAAAGAGCGTCACATTGTAGCATGCCAACTGGAAGACTCTAAAAATATAATTTTAAGGTTTTCTTTGGATGATGCACAACTCACCCCATTGCACATGTTAAACATAGCTCTTGGTCAATGCATAGCTGAACTCGCCTTGCGGTTTCTGGAGCGCAGGAATCTAAAATCATGTTGCCTAACAACCATCCGCATGGCAGTAAAAAATACCGGTTCCGTTCGGATAGAATGTGCTGATATTATATTGAAATTACCTTTACAACTGTCAGCAGAAGACGAGACAGTTCTGATTAGGATGTTGCACCAATGTCCGATACATTCGGCCATTTCAGGGAGCGTTTCAATTAGGATTTCAATATGCGATGGCCGTGAACTAATTTCGCAGTACGAACAGAATCTATTAACCAACGTGTAGCACACGGCAGCAGCCATTTATGATTTGGCAAGTGGTATATCATCATTTGCGGCGATGGCGATGTGGGGATCGGAAGGACACATTAAATTTTTGTCGATGAATGCCTTTCCGTATATTGCGAAGGAGCACAGATCCTCATTTTTAATGCTGTTGAGCAAGGAGCTGGTGATGAGCACACAAAGAGTCGTAGATGCCCGTGGCAGTTTTTGTCCCGGGCCGTTGATGGAATTGATATCAAATATGAAGATGATGGCTGTGGGCGATGTCCTGGAACTCCTGTCCACGGATGCCGGTTCCGCCGCCGATGTCCCGGAGTGGATCAAGAAGGTCGGCCATACAATGATCAATACGGAACAGGATGCCGAAGGGACCTGGCACATTCGAGTCCGCAAAGAAAAATAACCCATCATTACAAAGGAGTGCATCATGAAGATTCTCGTCATCGGCGGCGGTATGGGTGGTACTATTTTTGCCAACCATCTGGCCCGCCGTCTCCCACACGAAATGAAGACCGGCAAGACCCAGATCACCATGCTCTCGGCCAACCACCAGCACATCTATCAGCCTGGCTGGTTGTATGTGGCCATGGGCCGTGCCACCCCGGATGAACTGGTCCGTGAGCAGGCAAGCCTGTTGGAGCCTGGCATCGAGTTCCATGTGGACCCGGTGGAAGAGTTCCACCTCGCCGAGAATCACGTCAAGTGCAAGAGCGGCAAGGTCTATGAGTATGATCTCATCGTCATCTCCACAGGTTCCCGGCCCACGCCAGAGACCATCCCCGGCCTCCGGGAGAACTCTATCCACTGCTATACGGCGGATGACGCGCTGAACTTTTTCAGGCAACTGTCGGCGTTCAAGGGCGGACGCATCGTCATCACCGTCGGCCTGCCGCACAAATGTCCGATGATTCCGCTGGAAATCACCTTTGCCATGCACGACTTCATCAAGGATCGCGGTCTGCTGGACAAGACGGAGTTTTACTACACCTATCCCATCGGTCGCGTCCATAGCCTGGAGAATGTCGCCAAGTGGGCGGCACCGGAATTCGACCGCATGGGCATCCGATATGAAACCTTCTTCAACATGAAGGAGGTGGATGGCAAAAATGCTGCCGTCCTCAGCGAGGAAGGTGCTGCCGTGAAATACGACCTGTTGGTGGCGGTTCCGCCGCACAAGGGTCAGGAGGTTATCGAGAAAAATGGTCTCGGTGAAAACGGTTGGATCCCTACCCATCGCAACAGCCTGCATATGGAAGGTGAATATGGTAAAAATGTTCTGGTACTGGGCGATACCACCAATATTCCCATCAGCAAGGCCGGTTCCACCGCCCATTATGAGGCAGAGGTCGCCGCTGAAAATGTCGCGGCACTGATCAAGATTGGGTGCCCGGTGCGGGAATATGACGGCAAGGTCTTCTGCTTCATTGAAGCGGGCAAGGATCGCGCCACCTATGCTTCGTTCAACTACCAGACGCCGCCCCAGCCCAAAGCGCCAACCGGTGCCGTCCATGCCTTCAAGATGGCCTACAATCAACTCTACTGGGCGACTGCCCGTGGTTTACTCTAAAGAGGGAGGACAGCATGGCTACCGTAATCTCAGAACACCATACCCACGATGCCGAACTGCGCCGGGCCCAGGAGGCCTTGGCCGAGCTGGTCAACAATGGCGACCTTGACCGCCTCGTCCAGCTCGCGCGCTTGATCGGCTCTGCCCAGAATGCCATGAGCGACGAGATGATCAGCCGGATGGCTGGCATGGCGGGGG
>JAAOMR010000068.1 GCA_018853935.1 Acidithiobacillus ferrivorans | reverse complement strand
AATGTGGAAACCGACATGCTGACGGGCAGCCAGCTGCTTTATGCCAGCACCACTACCCGATTTGCGGTCAATGAGGGATACGCCTGGTCGCATTATCGTGAGACGGTGTTGCAAGGGTTGTACACGCTGTCCAAGCAGAACTATCAATATTATACGGTGGGCGCCACGTATAACCGGATCGTGCATCTATTTGGCGAGAATGCCAGCACCACGCTGGGATTCAATTACAACCAGGGAGTTTCGGGCTATCACGGCACCTTCGTCAAAGGCCCCGGTGCCCCCTCCCCGCAGTTTCGCTATCTCACGTTCAATACAAATTATACCCAAAGCTTGCCTTGGGGGATGAGCGCGCAGTTCACCGGTAACGGACAATGGGCTTTCAACACATTGCCACAAAATCAGGAATGGGTTGTCGGTGGCTTCGGCAGTGTGTCGGCTTATGATGCAGGTATTCTGGTGGGCGACAGTGGCTATTCGGCGCGCTTATCCTTGCAAACACCAGCAGTGCATCACTTCGGCGTTACGGCGACGGGATCCCTCTTCTATGAAACTGCGGGTGTGACCAGTAATTATTTGTCGCCGCACCAGGCCCCATGGCAGAATTTATCGGATGTAGGCGTTGGTCTGAATATGAGCACCCGTTGGGGCACGTCCGTTTCTGTCATGAGTGCACTGCCAGTGTCGCACAGCCTATATCCGGCCAGTTCCGCGGCCAATCTCAGCAA
>JAAOMR010000679.1 GCA_018853935.1 Acidithiobacillus ferrivorans | reverse complement strand
TCGAGCCAAGAAGCTACGGCTTTCGGCAAGGTCTGGGCTGCAAAGATGCGCTGCGCGAAGTGGATCAGTATTTGAAAGCAGGCCACTGCTGGGTGGTGGACGCAGACTTGCAAAGCTACTTTGATACGATTCCACACGCATCTCTTCTCGCGAAAGTGGGAAATCGGATTGCAGATGGCGGAGTGTTGGAGCTCGTTCAGCGGTTTCTCAAGCAAGACATCATGGAGGACATGAAGCGATGGACGCCGA
>JAAOMR010000678.1 GCA_018853935.1 Acidithiobacillus ferrivorans | reverse complement strand
CAGTCTGACGTTGTGGATTACGGACGAGGCCATGGCCGACTGGCAGGCGGCACCCCGGGCGGGGGCAGCCGTGCTATTCTGGCCATTGAAAACAAGCCTGATGTTGCGCATGGCATTTCACCTGCCGCTGCGTCAGACAGGGGGGTTGATGGCCTCGGTATTCGAACTGATTGGCATCACACTGAGCATTCCAGATCACAGCACTCTGAACCTCGCATCCGTTTCAAAGGGCTGTCGTCTGCCCGATGGGCCAGTCCATTTGTTGATCGACAGCACGGGACTGAAAGTCTATGGCGCAGGGGAATGACTGCAAGACAAGCATGGCGTGAAAGCCCGGCGCACCTGGCGGAAACTGCATTTGGCGGTAGACCCCGGCACCGGTATGATCATGGTCTCGACGCTGACTGAGAATGATGCTGGAGATCCTTCGCTAGTGGCGCTGCTGCTCGACCGGATCGATGCCGAGATCGGCAGTGTCACAGCCATGGTGCCTATGATGGAGCGCCCGCCTATGATGCATGCCGTAGCAACACGCGCGGGTGACATTCCTGTAATCAGCCCGCCCCATGTGACGGCGGTATCCAGCGATGATGCAGGGCGCATAGCCCTTCGCAACGAGACAGGCACATTGCCTTGATGGAGGCTAAAGGGCGACTCGGTTGGCGGAAGGAAACCGGCTACGGGTGCCGTGCACTTGTCGAGACGGCGATGGGACGCTACAAGGCCATCATTGGCCCCAGATTGCGCGTACGCGGCCTGCCCGGACAATGTACAGAAGCAGATGTCGGCGTAGCTGTACCCAACCGCATGCTGCGCAGCGGACGGCCAAATTCCGTCCGCTGCGCGCGCAGTGCTCCCTGATCATGATTTGGGATGGGGTCATTGTGACCAGCGCGGCATCCATGCAACAACGCCCCATC
>JAAOMR010000677.1 GCA_018853935.1 Acidithiobacillus ferrivorans | reverse complement strand
CCGGGGCGGATGCGTGTGAGCGTGTCGGCGATGGCCTGGTGGCCGCCCACATCATCGCCCGCGTGCACAGTGAAGTGGAGAATATTCTGCCCAACAGCCCGGTGGAATGAGCAGTATTACTTAGTGTCAAGCGAACCAGAAAAGGAGCAGTGAAAATGGCAAACGTCAGCGGAGTGGCATTGGGTATGATTGAAACGCGCGGCCTGGTGCCGGCGATTGAAGCGGCGGACGCGATGACCAAGGCGGCGG
>JAAOMR010000676.1 GCA_018853935.1 Acidithiobacillus ferrivorans | reverse complement strand
TCCGTCCATGCCTTTGGGTTTTCTGAAGACCCTTTTCCATCACCCGCAGCTTCAGGGTTTAGGTTGAAAAAATCCTCCATGGACGCTTTCATCTCGGCGAACATGGCCTGTTCTTCTGCGTCGGGGCCGCCATGCCGATCATGTATTTCTTGCAACTGTGGATCGGAGGATTCCGTCATGAGGTTCTCGGCCAAACGGGCAATCATATGGGATAGAGTCTCGTTATCCGCTTTCCCCAGTTTCTGGGTCAGACTGATGGTGTCCAGCTGAACCAGCAGCTGAATACGCAATTGCAGATGCTGGTCCCGCAACGGCAGAAGGTCTTTGAGCACACGCTGTCGCGTCGCCTCCATAGCAGCTTCCCAATCGCTCATCTGCTGGCGGGCTTTGGCAATCTGCTGGGAGAGGCGGTTAAATGTCTTTTGTTCCGGCGACAGAGGGGTGTCGGTCTGTGCCGGTGGCGTCAACACCAGCGCAGGAAATCGTAATGGGGGCATGCCGATGTCCAGAAATAGGGAACAGTGAAAGATGAACCGTGAGACAAGTCTACGCCGGTGTTCTTTCATGGCGCAAATGCGCTTTCCCGGACACACCACCCTCCCGTGCGCTGTCTTTTATCTATACCGAGAGGCTGATCTCGGTTATTCCAGCTTTGCTTTGGCCAGATCCGCCCATCGTGTCGTGTAGGCAGGGGATTTGTTCCCGCGTTTCATGGCCCATCCACGCGGTTCCTGCAGACCGGCCACGCCCGGCTGCAGGGTACCGCTGCCAAAACGCGCATTCACCCGGTCCAGCGTGATCATCAATTGATTGGCGCGCGCCTCATCTTCGACCGACGTAAAAAGGTCGGCCTGCAAGGCATCCGCCGAGGTGATCTCCAGGAGATGCACGCCCGCCTTGGCATAAGCCAATCCCGACCGATACATATCCGCCAGTGCGATACGGCTGGCTTGCAGGAATGCCCGGCTATCCTGACTGGGATGATTCAGGGCGACGGTTCTCGTGGCATGATATTGCGGTAGATGGGCCTGAAAGGGGCTGGTGTGGATAAACACCCGCAGGGCACCGGCCACTGAACCCTGACGACGCAGTTTATAGGCGGCCTTTACGGTATACAGGCTGATCGCTTCGCCCAATTCCTCTGCGCTGGTTACCGGGCGGCCGAAGGATCGCGAGGATTGAATCTCCTGCCGGGGCGGCGGGATGTCCACCATGGCGATGCAAGGTTCCCCGCGCAGTTCCCGTATGCTCCGTTCCATGAGGATACTGAAGCGCTTGCGCATCAGCGCGGGATCCGTCTGCCGGAGATCCCAGACCGTCTGAATTCCCGTCTCCTGCAATCGCGTGGTCCACTGGCGACCCACCCCCCAGACTTCGGAAACAGGCAGTTGTTGCAAGAGACGCTGCTGATCCCCTTCAGCCAGATCGTCCCACACGCAGACTCCCGCATATTCAGGCATCTTTTTGGCGACATGGTTGGCGAGTTTGGCGAGCGTCTTGGTCGCTGCAATGCCTACCCCGACCGGCAATCCCACCCATTGCCGGACTCTCTGCCGGGCCGCTTGCCCCATGTGGGATAGCCGGTCTTGCGCAAAGCCCCGCAGATCCAGAAAGCATTCGTCGATACTGTAGACTTCCTGAATAGGGCTGAAGGTCGAAAGAATCCCCATCATGCGATTGCTCATATCGGCATATAGACTGTAATTGCTCGACAGGGCGATGATTCCTTCCCGTTTGGCCAGCTTTTTCAGCTGAAACCACGGTGTCCCCATGACCACACCCAAGGCCTTCACTTCAGCCGATCGCGCCACGACGCAGCCATCATTATTGGAGAGCACCACCACGGGCCGCCCTTCCAGATCCGGGCGAAACACCCGTTCGCAGGAAACATAAAAATTATTGGCGTCTACCAGGGCAATGGCCATGGGGGCCTCAGACGCGATGCAGCACCCGGGTCACCACGCCCCAGATGCAGAGTTCTTCCCCTTCTTTGAGGATGATCGCGGGAAACTCGGGATTTTCCGCCACCAGATGCACAGCGCTGCCGATCCGGCGCAAGCGTTTGACGGTGAGGTCGCCATTGATGGCCGCCACCACGATTTTGCCATCCACCGGGGTAATGGCCCGGTCCACAATGATCTCGTCCCCATCAAAAATCCCCGCGTCCCGCATGGACCAACCGGTAACCCGCAGGATGAAAGTCGCTTCCCTGTGCTGGATCAGGTGGGTATTCAGATCAATCTGTTTTTCGACATAGTCATCGGCAGGGGACGGGAAGCCTGCGGCAATCCGGGACACCATGA
>JAAOMR010000675.1 GCA_018853935.1 Acidithiobacillus ferrivorans | reverse complement strand
GCCCGGTGTGACTCGCACGTAAACGACTGCGCATGACCCGATGCAGAATCAGCGCCATGAAGCAGATTGCTGCGTGCGCCCGTATCCTGTCGGGCAGGCGGTGGTAGACCGGGCCGATTTCCAGTTCGGATTTGAGCACTTTGAAGCCCCGCTCGATATCGGCGAGAGACTTATAGCGGGCCACGACCTCCGCCGGTGACAGGTCCTGCACATTGCTCACGAGCAGGAGCTTGCCATCCATCTTTTCCGCCAGGGTGCGTGCGCTTTTGTCGATGTCGTAGCTAAACTGCTGTGCGGCCATATCGACTTGGATGATGCGCGATAAATGCGCCTCGCAGACGGCATGGTAGAAGCGTGCCT
>JAAOMR010000674.1 GCA_018853935.1 Acidithiobacillus ferrivorans | reverse complement strand
GGGGATCCTCGTAGCCGCGCTCCAGGGCCGCCGTGGACAGAATCAGTCCGTTGAGTGGACTGTAGAGTCTTTCCGTGGTGGGGTTATGTGGCGCGGACAGGTCGCCGAACTTCGGTTCCCAGGGTTTTTGCCAAGGAAGTTTTTCGCCCTTTTCCAGCGCTGCGTCCATACGCTGCAACAGCGCGTCGAGCATTTCATTCTTTGTGGTCGCCATGTCGGCCTCCATTAGGGTGATTACTATGGGATATCCGGCTGAGATGGACCTGATGCGGGTTTTTTCAGGGTGGTGGGCGGACTATAGAGTCTTTCCGTAGTGGGGTTCTGTGGCGCGGACAGGTCGCCGAACTTCGGTTCCCAAGGCTTTTGCCAGGGAAGGCTCGTGCCGTTCGCCACGGCATCGTCCATGCGCACGCTGCAACAGCGCGTCGAGCATTTCATTCTTTGTGGTCGCCATATCGGCCTCCATAGGGTGATTTCTATGGCGTATCCGGCTGGGTTGAACCTGATGCGGATTGCATCCTGCAAGGGGTTGCACCCTGTAAGGGATTGCATCCTGCAAGGGATTTGCGACGACTGGTGGTGACGGGTGATTGGAAAGAATAGGGGAGGTGACGGTCAAGGCTCTGGTGGCTGATTCCGCAAGTTATGGCGGAACGCATTGACGGGTGGTTATCGGTGGTTATAATC
>JAAOMR010000673.1 GCA_018853935.1 Acidithiobacillus ferrivorans | reverse complement strand
CGGAGAAACGCGGCGTGACGGAATAGACCCGGTTCTCGTCCACTGCCACGGTGCCCACGGTATGGATGGCATGCCCCATCTGACGGCGCTGCACCGCTACAAGGCGCACCCCCAGGTTTTGCGCTAGGCGCGGATCGATGCTGAGACCGGACTCTTTTTTTGCGTTCGGGCTGGAGGCATAGACCGGGATATATGCCATCCCCATGCTGTCCTTCATCGGGTGATCCGAATGGATTTTGGGATCCATGGGGGCAGCCCAGTAGAGGATGTGCCGTCCCTTGGGGGTACTTTCCTGAGGATGGGTTGCGGCGACGTTGGCGCTCGGTGCCGCGTCAGGGGCGGCCCGCAGCCACCACACCACCCCAGCCCCGAGGGCTACGCCAAGAACGAGCGGACCCATGCCGATGATCCAGTTGCGTGACTTCATGGTTGCATCTCTCCTTGGGTGGTGAGGAAATCCAGTTCTGCGGCGCTGATGGCCAGGTCGCGGCGGTATTGCAGGCGGGTCAGGGCGTAGTCCAG
>JAAOMR010000672.1 GCA_018853935.1 Acidithiobacillus ferrivorans | reverse complement strand
CGATGGTGTTCATGGGCAACCGCATCTGTACGTACAGGGCAAGAACCGGGAAATCGACGCGGCCATGCAGAATATAGAAACGGACCGTAAAACGAAATGGTGGGATGTGGTGGATGCGCTTTTTACGAAAGGAGAGATCGATCTCGCCATGTCCGCGCAACTGCATGCCATGCCGGTTCTGTCGGATATGATCAATGTATGTAACGATGATCCGGTCATCACCAGCCAGTTTGGGGACATCCAGCATCCGCATTTGGGCATACCGATTTTGAAACTAATTACACTGACGATTACCCAGGCGACGACGCGCTGGCCGATGCTGGCGGAATGCAGTGATTTCAGTCTAAGCAAGGCGAAACTTACAGCGGTTAATCTGGAGCATGTGGTCAAGGATC
>JAAOMR010000671.1 GCA_018853935.1 Acidithiobacillus ferrivorans | reverse complement strand
CCCCGCCCAATCCCGCCGATTATGCCTGGACGCTGGAGCAGGCCTTGCAAGGCTTAGAGGTGCGGCGGGTCGTGGAACTGGGCCGGGCGCTGGTGGGTAATGCCGGCGTGCTGCTGACCAGGGTGGAATACCTTAAGGATAACGGCAGCAAGCAATTCTGCGTGGTGGATGCCGCCATGAATGACCTGCTGCGCCCGGCGCTTTACGGGGCCTGGCATGACATTCTGCCGCTGCACCAGAGCGCGGAAGCCACGCAGCCCATGGATATCGTCGGCCCAGTCTGTGAGAGCGGCGATTTCCTCGCCAAGGACCGCCCCCTGGCGGCCAAGGCTGGTGACTTGCTCGCTGTCATGAGCACCGGGGCCTACGGCTTCGCCATGAGCGGCAACTACAATAGCCGCCCCCGCCCCCCCGAAGTGCTCATCGGCGGCCATCAGCACCGCCTCATTCGCCGCCGCGAGCGCCTCGATG
>JAAOMR010000670.1 GCA_018853935.1 Acidithiobacillus ferrivorans | reverse complement strand
GGCAGTATGGCCATTCTTGGTCGCAAGGGCCGCTATAGCCGCGTTGGCTATATATTGACGCATGCAGCGATTATCGTGTTTTGTGCGGCAGCCCTTTATAACGCGGATATCCCCGTGAAACTGGCCATGCTGGTAGGTTCCACGCAACCGGAAAACAACTTTCACATTCCATTATCTAAAGTTTCCAAGGCTGCATGGCTGCCGGTTGGCAATCCAGCATACCGCGGTACGGTTACCGTTCCCGAAGGGCAGTCAACGCAGGTAGCCTACGAACTGGTGGGGAACGGTTACCTGGTCCAGCCACTCCCCTTTCGAATTATGTTGCGGCGATTCCACGTCTCCTACTACTCCACCGGCATGCCCAAGGACTTCATTTCCAATATTGTCCTTTACAATAAGCAAGGGAAAGTGCTGAAAGAGGCGAATGTCCGGGTTAATCATCCCCTCAGCTATGAGGGTGTCCAGATATTTCAAGCCAGTTTTGTCGATGGCGGCTCGCTTCTGAAAATGAAACGCTACATGCTTAATAATCCCAGTGCGGGTGCCATCCATCAAGAAGGCCGCGTCGGGCAAGCCGTGGATCTTTCTGGCACCACATACACACTAAAGCTCAAAAACTTCTCATTGGATAATGTGGTGCCTGCCGCAGCCATCGAATCCGTGCCGGCAGGGGACCAGCAACACATCAACCTGGGCCC
>JAAOMR010000067.1 GCA_018853935.1 Acidithiobacillus ferrivorans | reverse complement strand
AAGCAGCACGGTTTTGAGAATGGCCACTTCTTCCCTCTGGTCCACTGCGGCACTTCCTTCGGCAATTACAAGGAAATCCGCAAGTATCTGATCGAATCCGCTGAACTGCGCGAAAAGGTCAAGAAGATTCTGGGCAAACTTGGGCGTCTGGTCGACGGCAAGATCGTCATCCCCGAAGAAGTGGTGCACTACAGTGAATGGCTGCACGTTATGCGTAACCGCATTGCCTCGGAGATGCAGGTGGTCGACATGAGCAATATTCGCGTCACCGTCCATGCCGCCTGTCATTACTACAAGATGGTGCAGGAAGACGCCGTGTACGACAACACGGTGCTCGGCGGCAATCGCACAGCGGTCGGCACCTCCGTCGCGCAGGCCCTGGGTGCGCAGGTTATCGACTACTCCACCTGGTACGACTGCTGTGGCTTTGGTTTCCGCCACATCATTTCCGAGCGCGAGTTCACCCGCAGCTTTTCCATGAATCGCAAGATCAAGGTAGCCCGGGAAGAAGCCAAGGCCGACGTCATGATCGGCATCGACACCGGCTGCATCACCACGCTGGACAAGAACCAGTGGATCGGCAAGGCGCACGACATGAATTACTCCATGCCGATCATCGCCGACGTGCAACTCGCGGCCCTGGCCTGTGGCGCCGATCCCTTCAAAATCGTCCAGTTGCAGTGGCACGCTTCACCCTGTGAAGACCTGGTCGAGAAAATGGGCATCAGCTGGGATAAAGCCAAGGCCGGCTTCCAGGAATATCTCAAACAGGTGGAACAGGGTAATGTGGAATACCTCTACAACCCCGAACTCGCCACCAATCAAAATATTAATATGAA
>JAAOMR010000669.1 GCA_018853935.1 Acidithiobacillus ferrivorans | reverse complement strand
TGCGGATTTGCTACGTCAGGACCTGCAGGCCATGGTGTCGGCAGACAACCCGTTTCTGAGTGAGTATGCACTGGATTGGCTCCAGGCGTTTGTGCCTATTGAAAAAAAGCTTAGGCATTTTCAGGAGATGATGGATGCGGATTTCGGTCACGAGGCATAAAACAGAGGTGCAACAATGTCTGGTATAACAAATGTCATGGGTCAACAAGAAAACATTATCGCCGCACACCAATCCGCTCTGCGGATGATTTCCGCACTGGCGAAGAAGGGACTGCAAACGGACGGAGCACGCCATAAACAGTATCTTCTGGAAAAAATCATGGAGGTTGCTGATCCTGCGCTGTTGGAGCAGATGCAGGCAGATGGAGCGTTTGATCCCGGAATTCTGGCGGAATGCCCCCAGACCTGAGCTGCTGCCGGTCACACAATGGGGCCCGGGCGTGGCATGAGCACACACCGCATTGCAGAGGGAGTCAGTCATGCACATTGAGATCGTGGGCGCGGATTTGCCATTGATGGAAATCACGCGGGTGGTTCGACGCATGGCGGAAGAATTGGGTTGGGAGGCGCATTGGGACGGTGAAAAGTTTCAGGTGCGCGAGGGGGAGTTGCACCCTGCAAGGGGTTGCACCCCCGCAGGGGCGCGGGCGCTGTTGGTGACAGGGGAGGCGGGTACGGGCAAAACCGCCCTCGCGGAAGCCATTGCCGACGCGCTGGAGGCCCGCGACCGCTATTACTATGTGCAACTGCACTCGTGGACCGATGGCAAGCGATTCTTCGACTACCAGACCGGCCCCGCGCAGAGTGAGGGAAAAGGCTTTTTGACCAAGGTGGCCGAAGCCAGCCAAACCGAGGGGTGAACGGTGGCCTGTCTCGATGAAAGGGATAAAGCCCCGGAGTCCTTCGAGGCGCTTTTCCTGGATTGGCTCCAGACAGGCCGGGTTCCCGGCAAGCCTGGCGAGCACCTTTATACCAATCTCGACCGATTCGGCGTCGTACTCTTTCATCGGCCCCAAACACAGCGCGTTGTAATTGCGCATCTTGCGCTGATCTATAAAGCCCAGGCGATGCGGGTCACGCGCTGTCTTGTGAATCGCATCCAGCAAGCGGCTTCTGGATTTGGGCTGGTTGATCACGGCATATCTCCTGTAAGGTTTCATTACCCAGATGTTCTCCTTGAAAGAATCTGTGCTGCAGAATATACTAAGTCATGATTCATTCGTTCGCTTGCCCGGATACCGAGGCCATTTTTCATAGCCAGTCAGTGCCACGTTTTCAGAGCATCGAGCGGGTGGCAAGGCGCAAGCTGCTCCAGTTACACGCGGCAACCGAACTGGCAAGTTTGAAAGTTCCCCCAGGGAATCGCCTGGAAGCCTTGAAAGGTGATCGCAAAGGACAGCACAGCATAAGGATAAATGACCAATGGCGCGTTTGTTTCATCTGGCGCGGCGATGGTGCGCATCGGGTAGAAATCGTGGACTACCATTAGGAGTTTAATATGGACGAATTGCTTGATGAAATACACCCCGGCGAGATTTTGCTGGAGGATTTTATGAAGCCGATGGGCATAACCGCCCGTCAGCTTGCGGCAGATATTGATGTTCCCCCCAGTCGGATCAGTGAAATTGCTCGCGGCCTGCGCCCGATCACGCCCGACACTGCTTTGCGTCTGGGCCTCTACTTCAACATGGATCCGCGTTTCTGGGTCAATCTGCAAACCGAGTACGACATGCGGGTGGCAACCCGCGATTTGTTGGGTAAGATTGCGCCGCGTATCCGGGCGCTCCATGTGGGATGATTGCAGACCGACAGGATCGCCAAAAACCTGCGCATCGAGGATTGAGGACAATTTTATGCTTTACATCGAGCCCCATGCGGGACCCGCACCTATCGTTCAGGTGATCACCGATGCGCGGCACACGGTGGACCTCAACGTTTACTACCTGTCGAGCAAGCCCATTTTATCAGCACTACGTCGCGCCCATGCTCGTGGCGTGAATGTCCGGGTGATTCTCGACCAGCATCCCTATGGCATCAAACCATGGATGGTACGCAAAGAGGCGCGGGCCATCCGGGAAACGGGTGCTACGCTGCGCTGGGCACCTTCACGCTTTGAGGCCGGTGCTGGGCACTACCGTTTCGACCACGCCAAGTACGTGGTGTCCGGTCACGAGGTGGAAATCGGGACCGCCAATTTTGACTGGTCGGCCTTTCATAAGAACCGGGAGTATCTAAATGTGACCGGCAATACGGCCATCGTGAAAGCCGCACAGAGGGTATTCGATGCCGACTGGAACGATCAGAAGGCAGGGCCGTATCCCCATCAGGTGCTCGTGCTTTCTCCCGGGAGTGCCGCACAAATGGTTTCGGTCATTGATCAGCCGGGGCCGGTGGACATCGAAAGCGAGGAGATGGGCGATG
>JAAOMR010000668.1 GCA_018853935.1 Acidithiobacillus ferrivorans | reverse complement strand
TGTTTTTGTACCTCCGTAGATACCCTGCCGTTAGTAGAGTAGAGAGAAACGCCCTCCGCCAACGGTAGGGTTTTGTGGTGTCGCGTTACCCCTGGGTGCCGGGTGAGCCAACCGAGCGGATCGCTCCGCCCTGAAACGCACTGATTTTGTGGCGAAGGAGTGCCACTTTCCGCATCTCGCAGCGATATATGCCAAACGTGACTGTGAGCAGGATGACCAAAGTCGCGCCCGCCCAGGAAGCCATCATGATTTCGCTCCTTTCGTGAGCGGAGATATTGTTGCTCCATGCGCGGCGGCGTATCGGTCATGCAGCGCGAGGTCGAGTTTCACCACATTGACCACGGGTTCGCCGAGGAAACCCAGCAACGGTTCCGTCGTGTTCTCCTTGACCAAGTGGCGCAATGTCACGATATCAATACCACCAGTCTGCGCAATGCGCGGGATCTGATAGAGCGCCGCAGCAACGCTGATATCCGGATCCAAACCACTCCCGGAAGAGGTCACGAGATCCACCGGGACAGGGCCTTTCTCGGCGGGGTCTGCGGCCTTAAGAGCCTTGATCCGTGCCGCCACATGCTGTGCCAGAACAGGATTGTTCGGACCCAGATTGGAAGCGCCGGACCCGGCGCCATTGTAAGGCACCGGTGAAGTCGCCGAAGGGCGGCTCCAGAAATACTGCGGTTCGCGAAAATACTGACCAATGAGACTGGAACCCACGACCCGCCCATGCTGGCGAATGAGAGAGCCATTGGCCTGATGGGGAAACACCACCTGGCCGATACCCGTCATCGCCAGGGG
>JAAOMR010000667.1 GCA_018853935.1 Acidithiobacillus ferrivorans | reverse complement strand
CGGCACTGGCGCTCTACCGCTCCGCTCAAGGGTCACAGGCCGAGGTACTCCGTGCCCAACTGGCGCGCGACAACCTGGCCAATGATATCAGCAAATTGCAGGCGGAGCGGGCAAGCGATCTGGCGCAAATCGCCCAGATTCTGAACCTGCCGGAACCGCCGTCCATAGAAAAGCAATGGCCGAATCTGCCGCCACCCCCCACTCTTGCCGAAATGGAAGCCCGACTTTCCGGCCAGCCCCTCCTGCGCGCCGCCCAGGCGCAAACCCGTGCCGCGCAAATGGGCGTGCAGGTAGCCAAAACCGGCTATTGGCCGGACGTCACCGTCAGCGTCGGTTATGGCCAGGATTTCTACCCCGGCAGCCCCAACTGGCTGTCAGCGGGGGTTAACCTGAGCCTGCCGATATTCCCGGGGGATCGCCAGGACCAGGACGTTGCCGCCGCCCAGGCCAGGGCCCAGCAGGCGCAATATCGCTATGACGATCAACACCTGGCCCTGACCCAGCAGGCGCGCGCCGCCTTTGCCCGCTATGAATCCTACAAAATCCAGTTGCAGCGCATGGATCGGCAACTGCTGCCCACCGCACGGAATGCCTTTTCCGCAACGCTCGCCGCCTACTCGGCGGGGCGCGCCGGACTGAACACGGTGTTGCGCACCCAGAAGGAAGTGCTGGACTACGCCCTGACCCGCCTGCAATACCGCCGCGACCTGGCCATCAGCGCCGCAGAACTGGATTTCCTCACCACCCAAGGAGAGATGCAACCATGAAGTCACGCAACTGGATCATCGGCATAGGTCTCCTCGTCCTTGGCGTAGTCCTCGGGGCTGGGGTGGTGTGGTGGTTGCGGGCCGCCGCCCCTGCCGCGGCATCGAGCGCCAACGTCGCCGCAACCCATCCTCAGGAAAGTACCCCCAAGGGACGGCACATCCTCTACTGGGCTGCCCCCATGGATCCCAAAATCCATTCGGATCACCCGATGAAGGACAGCATGGGGATGGCATATATCCCGGTCTATGCCTCCAGCCCGAACGCAAAAAAAGAGTCCGGTCTCAGCATCGATCCGCGCCTGGCGCAAAACCTGGGGGTGCGCCTTGTAGCGGTGCAGCGCCGTCAGATGGGGCATGCCATCCATACCGTGGGCACCGTGGCAGTGGACGAGAACCGGGTCTATTCCGTCACGCCGCGTTTCTCCG
>JAAOMR010000666.1 GCA_018853935.1 Acidithiobacillus ferrivorans | reverse complement strand
ACACGGACGCTTTCGCTTCGTTCCATATAAAAATATTGATTAATCACGTCGGACGTGGCGATCAGGTTCACTCCGTTTTCACGCAGGTCGCCTAGCATGTCACCAATCGTATGGCCCGATGCCGGAATTCTGGAGTCGAAAACGATTTGCTCCATGATTTTCAGGTCGGTCGCGGCGTTTACTGGCGTGATTACTGTGGCGTCTGCGCGGTCAACCAGTGCGGTGGGCCCATTGGCGGGCAATGCATCCACGCCACCGATGTACGGCGCCATCTCGTGCATCCGGTCGGCGACCACAAAAGGTGTGTCCTGCATCAGTTCCAGCAGGAAGCCTGCATCCAGCAAGTCCTGCCGCGAAACCGGCCCCATTTGCGCCTCCCACCGGCTATCGGGGCGGGACCGGACCATCTGCAGGCCGTACAGCAAGCCGGAATCCTGATCCATGCCGGTGATGAACCACCAGTGCAGACTGTCGGGGCTGCGATAGGTCATGATGTTCAACCCCGCACCGGCCTGAATTTCGGCCACGCGGGGTGTGGAGATGGGACGATGGCCGGGGCCGAAGTGTAATGGATCACGCAACCGGTTTGCCACGGTGTTCAACCATCTCATGGTGTGCGGCAGGTTCGTATGTGCATTGTCATTCGACGCATTGCGCAAAGCGATCATCTGGTCTGGTGTAATCCATGACGCCAGGGTATCCAGTGTGTTTTCCTGCGTATCCTGCACAGGGTTCAACGTGCTCCGGTACGCATCCAGATAGGACTGTTCCGCAACCAATACCGCATTTTCTGGCAATGTCGCCAGAATGACCGGCTGTTTATATTCGACCTCTGTAACGGGTTCCTGCTGTAACTCGTCCGGGTGCCTTGCCAATATCACCCGAAGGCTTCCGGTATTCGATGGCATCTGAAGATAAGGGGTTACACGGTCGTCGGCCAATACCGTGATGCCCGAATCGCCCCACCGTGTGATCATTTCGGCTATCGTTTGCCCTTCTTTTTTTGGCACGTCGCCCGTGAAAAAAGTGTTTTGGCTTTGCTTGGGTGCTTCTGCATCTCGTTCGGAAAGTGCAGGATCACCCTTAACATCCGGCGCAGGGGTGTTTTCTGGTGCGCGATTATGGGATAGGAGAGCAGCGTCCAGATCCTTGCGCTCTCCAACCAGCATTCCACCAAATGAATCACGCGCAATCACTACGGGATCATTGAACCAGACTTCCTGCGCTGTACCATATTCTTCGGCTTCTTCCTTCGTGTCCGTTACCCATTGCAGGCTTGCGACTGGCAAAACACGTTGGTAGTCCATGTTTTCCGGGATGATATGAATATCGTTTTCGAGTTCGTTACGCTCGTAGTCAATGATGTCCTCGATGGTTTTGCCCGCCGGGAAGGATGTGTCAGGACCGCCGCGGTAAAACAGGACGCCCTCGTGGCTGAGATTGGGCGCGGGCACATTTTCTGGCGCGCGGTCACGGATCATCTCCGGGTATTTTTCACGTTTCAATTCCAGCAAGGTGCGCTGCGCAAAGTGGTAATCCATTTCCACGCCGGCCTGAACCAGTTCCTGAATACTGATGTAGCCCATTTCCGGGTAGCCCATTCCCAGGTCAGCCAGACCAAAGGCTTGCGTCTGCCCCGCACCATCGGGATCGATGTCTTTTTCAGTGATGTACCAGTCGGCTTGCCCCTTGAAATAGTGCAGGGTTACAGGGGCGTTATCGCCCTGCCCATCGGTTTGATGGGTGTGGGGCATGGCACGGATAACCTGTTCCAGTTCCCGCATTTTGTTGCTGAAATATTCCCGTTCTTCTCCACGCAAACCGTGTTCTGTCGCCATGCGCTGACTGTTGGACAAAAAGCCGCGAATGGCCGGTGGTACGACCTGCAAAACGGGCTGGTTCTCCACTTTGGATGCAGGCGTCGCAACGGTCTTTCCAGGGACCGGCGCATTTTCCGCAACAATCGGCACGTTTTCTGGCTTTTCCATGATGACCTCCGGTTCACCTTCGATGGTTTTGGGTATGGGCAAGATTACATCCGGCACAGGGCTTGCCGGCCGCAGGACTGTCGGTGGCCTGCTGGAGATCCAGGGTGCGGGACTGCCGTCTGCAAGACTGACGGCCGCAGGACTGCCAGGTGCAGGACTAAACAGATCATCGAACAGGCTGACCTGTATGCCATTGCCCGGTACCGATAAATCCGGGAAAAACGGGGCGCTGGCCGATAGCCAGGGATTTTCCGCCTCGACAGTTTCCCGTATGCCGATGCGGGATTTCAGTACGGTTTCATCGACCGTCGTTTCCGGGATTTTTTCCACTTCACCGGATTCGGGCAGATCATCCTCATCCTCCGGTTCTTCGGTTTCCACCGCCGTATTCGTATCTTCTACGACCAGCCCCAAATTTTCGCGCAGGGCTTCCCGTTTTTTGGCACTGACGCCCAGGCTTTCCAGCACCAATAGGGCATTTTCCGTCAGCGGCGGGCGCGAAAAGGCGTCGATCATCTCCTGCACAAAGGTTTTCGCCTGCCGGTGCGCTTCCCGTTCCTGCTCTTTGGAGTGCGTCAACCGGGAAACCGTGACCGTTTCTCCGGTATTCTGGTTCGTTTCCTGAACGTCCTGCAGGGTTTTTTCCATGTCCTGCAAAAACAGGCCGGTCAGACGTTCTTCCAGACCATCCAGCTTGCGCACTTTCAGGCGCAACAAACGGCTGGCCAGTTGGTGTTGCTGTTGGGCCGTCTGTAGTTCTTCCTCCTGACCAAAGACATGATCGCTCGCACCCCGTTCTACGGCTGACCGATAGGCCTGTTCCTTATTGCGGATGGAGAATTCCCATGAGGAAATGTCCA
>JAAOMR010000665.1 GCA_018853935.1 Acidithiobacillus ferrivorans | reverse complement strand
CAAGGAGGTTTCACATGTTTACTCACATCAGATTTCTGGGTTTTACGGATTTTGGATTTTGGATGCCTCTTTTTATGAGCATTGCCATTGTTTACATGTGCCGTGCCCAGTTTGTGCCATTACTGCGATCTTCATTTTTTTATGGCATGCTGTTGCTGACTTTTCTTGTCAGTGTGCTCTCCGATTTTTGTTTCTCTGACCCGTTTAGTTACGGGTATGAGGCATGCGACACTTTATCATTTATCGTGCCGTTGCTTTATTTTTTACTGGTAAATCACGGCAAATTGCATGGCACATCATATAGCGCACACAGTAATAAGCTGTGCATGTCGCCATGGATGGTATTTCCTTTGGTTTATATTGGCACATTATTTGCTGATTTTATGGCGATAACATCTATGCCTGCAGCGGGTTATGAG
>JAAOMR010000664.1 GCA_018853935.1 Acidithiobacillus ferrivorans | reverse complement strand
ATCATATAGCGCACACAGTAATAAGCTGTGCATGTCGCCATGGATGGTATTTCCTTTGGTTTATATTGGCACATTATTTGCTGATTTTATGGCGATAACATCTATGCCTGCAGCGGGTTATGAGGTAGGTACAACCAATCTTTTTGCAGACATTTTGCAAATTATCATGGCTGGTAAGTATCACTTTTTATCTGCACAATATGCTATAAAATGGATTGGCGGCGCTGGTTTAGAAGATGGTTTGATCCT
>JAAOMR010000663.1 GCA_018853935.1 Acidithiobacillus ferrivorans | reverse complement strand
TGAGTACATTCTTCTGATATCCGGAGCCCAAGATGGCGGTCGAACTCGAAAAATACCAGGACATATTGGCCGAACTCGGGGAGCACGCTAGCGAAGTGCTGCGTGCCTCCTGGGATGAGGCAGCGCGCGTATTCACGCCACGTGGACTGGAAAATGACTATTTGAATGGCGCGACCAGCCTGAAATCTTTGGGCCGAGGCACTGATCTGGTGGTGTCATTTATCCAAAGCGCACCGGCGGTGGCGCGCGAACTGGGCGAAGATGCCGTCCATGACATGCTCGCTGCCGGGATCAAAATGTATTCCAAGACCAGCGCCACGGTCATTGCAGCCATGTTTTCCAGCAGCCCCGTTGCAGCGGTGCGACTGGGGGATCCGGAGCTGTTCCGTGCCTATTTAC
>JAAOMR010000662.1 GCA_018853935.1 Acidithiobacillus ferrivorans | reverse complement strand
TCTTGACCTTTTCGCGCAGTTCAGCGGATTCGATCAGATACTTGCGGATTTCCTTGTAATTGCCGAAGGAAGTGCCGCAGTGGACCAGAGGGAAGAAGTGGCCATTCTCAAAACCGTGCTGCTTACCGGAGACATAGGCCTGATGGAAATTGCGCAGGAAAACGGCGGCGAGAGATTCAACGTTGCCGATGCCGGAACCGTGGTAGTTCCAGGCGGTGCAGGAGGTCTGATCGGTTTCGTCCAGGTAAT
>JAAOMR010000661.1 GCA_018853935.1 Acidithiobacillus ferrivorans | reverse complement strand
TAGGTTTTGTTTTCGTTCGGTGTTAAACG
Source organism: Acidithiobacillus ferrivorans (assembly GCA_018853935.1). Lineage (GTDB taxonomy): Bacteria > Pseudomonadota > Gammaproteobacteria > Acidithiobacillales > Acidithiobacillaceae > Acidithiobacillus > Acidithiobacillus ferrivorans. The sequence continues at coordinate 848 of JAAOMR010000661.1, read as the reverse complement.
TATGCCCGTTCCCGTATCCACTTGCTGGCAACCCATTTTTCACCTTGCAGAACCGGTTCGCCCGCGTGCAGCGACTTTTGCAGTACCTGTCCATCTTTCACGCTGCTGAAAAACAGCCCAAGTCCCGCATGCGGAAAAACCCGCATATCCATTTCCGGAAAAAATGTGCCTCCGCCAGCGGGCACTGAGTTCAGATACAGCAGTACGGTGGCGATCCGGTTGCCGCCGTGTTCCAGTTGCTGATTCCCCGGTGTAAAAGCGTCGTGATGCGGGACGTATTCCTCGCCAGGCCGGTAGTGAAGCACCTGTAAAGGTTCCTGGTTCTCCAGCGGTATTCCGGTTAGCGCGGCGATCCGCTGATTCATCGACCGTACCAGGGGATGATCGTTATTCACCCAGGACATGTTGTTATTGCGTACGGCATCCACCCGGACCGCTCCGGTATCGCTATCACAAACGGACGCCTTTGCTTCGCATGCGCGGGCGATCTCAATGAGCGCCCCACATTCTATCGGGGCGATCAGCCCGTGAAATACCGTTGCCCTCAAAGCCTCCGCATCAACTTGTGTCAATATGCTAATGTTCATGGAAACGCACTCCTTGAATCTGAATGGAATGAAACCGGAGAGTCCCTTTTCCTGTGTGGGTTGCACCCTGCAAGGGTTGCACCCTGCAAGGGCTGCCCCCGGCATGGGTTGCCCCCGGCATGGGTTGCCCCCGGCAAGGGGATCTCCGGTGATGGACGACTTAGAACGGCAACCGATAACCGACGCGGTACTGATCAGTACCCAGATTCAGCCCGTGACCGAAGGGCATGCTCTGGTACTGGTAGCCCATGCTGAAGTCAC
>JAAOMR010000660.1 GCA_018853935.1 Acidithiobacillus ferrivorans | reverse complement strand
CTGAGGAGGACCGCGCCGCGGATCGGACGCGCGCCCCCCGATAGACCGGTACCCGCGCCACGCGGCACCACCGCCACGCCATAGCGCTGGCAGAGGTGCAGGACCGCCTGCACGCCCTCCCGGTCCGTGGGCAAGACCACACAGAGCGGCAACTCGCGCAGCACCGAGAGGCCGTCACACTCATAGGGGCGTAGCTCTTCCGCACTGCTCAATACCGCCTCCGCAGACAGCGCCGCCCGCAGTTCGGCGAGGAACGCGTTACTCAATTGCGGCGCCGCGCAAACGCCGACGGACGAGCGCGAGGCCCTCCACATCCCCCACATTGCCGGGGAAAATCACCACCGGCAGATTGGGCGTGCGGGGATGATCAGCAGGGCAGACCACTACCGAGCAGCCCGGCAGAATCTGCCCCATGACCCGCGCCATGCGCAGGGCAAGACCGCTGCTGAGCACATCATTGGAGGTAATACCGCCCTTGCTGATGAGAAAACCGAGATCCTCCGGCAAGCCCCGCACCACGGCCATGAGGAAGGCCGACACCGCCTCCCCAAAGGCCAGGCGGGCAGCCTGATCGGCAAAACGGCGCTCACCGCGGCTGGTGTAGATGACCACGTCCAAGCCTTTGGCGTGCGCCGCTGCCGCCCGCTGCAAAATGGCTGGCAATTGCCTGGACCGCGCGTCGCCTGCGCAGGCATCCACATTCACCTCGATCGCCTCCAGACCGGGCTCCTGCAATAGGTGCTCCAGTTGCTCGGTGCTTTTGCGCACATGGGAGCCGACCACGATGGCACCCGGCTTGCCGCCGCGCACCAGTCGCGCCATAGCAGTGGCCGCGACCGGCTGCGGCGGCAAGTCCGCCAGTGCCGTCAACAGGCTGGCGGCGCTGCGGAACAGGAAGCGCTTGCCCTGTGCCGCAGCCCCTCGCAAATCCCGGGCAAAAGCGGCGAGATCGGCAGGTTCCACGGCATCCACCACCACACAAGCATTGTCCTTGAGCGCCAGCAGACGCGGCAGACAGCTGGCGTGCAAATCCGCCAGCGTCAGGCGCTCCACTGCCGCCGCCGGAATCCGCCCCTGGGTCTTCTCCTCCACATAATCCGGCAAATAGCTGTGCTGGAAGGCGAACACTGAATCCTGAGCAAACTCCGTCTCGTGGGCGGGCGTTTCAACCCCGTTCTGGCGCACGTAATGCACGCTGTCGCGGGTGATGCGCCCGCCCTCAAAAAAAGCGGGGACCAGGAAGTGGGCGTCAAAAGGCCCCAGTTCCGCGGCCATGACGTCGGTTTCCACCGGATAATGGCCGCGCAAGGTGGAGTCGGAACGGCTCACGAGAATAGGCTGTAGCGCCTGCCCCGTCGCCGCCAAGCGGTCCAGCGCCACCCGCAGATTCTGGCAGATGTCGCGGGTCACCGCCGCCGCCTGCGCGGCCGCCATGCCCCGGGTGTTGCTGAGGACAAAAAAGAGCGGGGCCGGATCGCGCAGAGCGATGCCCAGCGTTTCCACATCCCAACGGGTCAGCAGCAGGCACGAATGCACCGTTTGCGAACCTGTGGGGTCGTCGTCAATGACGATGATCTTGCTGGCGGTCATCCGCGTCGTCCCTAAGCGGCGTTAAAGCCGTGGATTTTACCGACGATGGTCTCGGCGGTAATCCCGTTGAAGGCCATCAACTCGCCCGGCGTCGCGGTGGTCTCCCCCCGCAACCAGGCCAGCACATCGCGCTGTGTCGCCCGGCTGCGCAACAGCACCGGCTCCAGCGCCCCGGAGGTGCCGCCGCTGATGCCCAGCAGCCAGTCCCCGGCGAAGAGGGCGTGGAAATCCGCGTCGCGCATGAAACCGGTATCGGCTTCGGAAACGGTATGCGCGGCCACATCCACCGGACGATACAACTGACGGGGATTAATCACGGAAACGATCCGCACCCGGTAACCCTCTGTCTCCAGCACATCCCTGGCCGCAAAAACCGGCAGCAGGACCATATCGCCGGTCACCGCCAGGGTCACGGTGCCGCGCTGCCCGGCACCCGTATCATGCAAGAGCGCCGCCCCCTTACGCACCGCCGCGCGCGCCTCTGCCATGGTCAGGCGCACCGGCAGGGGGCTCTTGGAAGCCACAATCACCATCGACTTGTTGACGCTGTTCACCGCGTACTCGTAGGCCGCCTGGATGGTATTGGCATCGGTGGGATAGAGCAGGAATACGTTGCCGTTGCGCATCTGCGCGGCAAAGTAATTCTCGATCTCCGGACGCTGATGGGTCCAACCGTTGCGGCCCTGCTCCAGCGCACCGGCGGTGAACATGCAGACGGTGGACGGGGTCTTGCGGCGCAGCTCGGCCATGGCCTGGGCCACCGTCTGCATGATGGGCCAGCCGTTAATGGCGAAGGACTCATAAGACAGCCACAGGGAACGGCTACCGAAGAGCGCCAGACCCGCCGCCAGACCCGCACAGGCGTCTTCGTTCAAGGGCTCATAGACCTGCCCGCCGGGCTGCTGGTTGTACAGCGGATCCACGGTGGGGTGGCGGATTTTCAGGGCATCGTTGATGTTCTTCATGGCCGAGGCTTCATTGCCGTCGGCATTGGTCACCACGAAGCGCGGGTCCTGCTGCCCCAGCCAGGCCACCAGCGCGCCCATGGCGGTGGCGGGCACGGCCTGCTCGCCGACATTGAAATCCTGCATGGGGAAGTCACCCAGCGGGGCAATGTCCAGCACCTGCTCGGTCACCGCCGTTT
>JAAOMR010000066.1 GCA_018853935.1 Acidithiobacillus ferrivorans | reverse complement strand
TTGAGCAATCCGACAATAACCGCCGGAGACCATCTCGGTGGTGCGGATACGAAGCAGTGTACATGGTCAACATCCGTTTCCAGAGCCAGCAAGGTGAATCCATGCTGAATGCAGCATTCCTCGATAAGCGCCTTGCAGGCAACTTCCACTTCGCCCGTGAGAATCTTGCGCCGATATTTCGGTATCCATACGAAATGATAGGCGATTTGATAGTGTGTCCAGCGGGTTTTACCGGTTTGCAGGGTGGTGTTCATGCAAGTATAATATCAGCCATGGAACGTGTTCGCATAGTCTCGCTCAAAGGCATTCGCAAGCGGCAATCCGCCACGATACGCGCCGGTCAGATGGAAGCCGCGCGGGTCTG
>JAAOMR010000659.1 GCA_018853935.1 Acidithiobacillus ferrivorans | reverse complement strand
TGGTCTGCCCCGTCTGCAACGTGGAAATATTGCCTTTGTCTGTGGTCTGCTGGGTGCTGAGCGAGGAGATGCCAGCGGTATTGTTGGCAATATTGCTAACATCGGTAGTCTGCTGCGCACCTTGGCTGGCGATGGCAGCCTGATCGGTGGTCTGCCCCGTCTGCAACGTGGAAATATTGCCTTTGTCTGTGGTCTGCTGGGTGCCGAGCGAGGAGATGCCAGCGGTATTGTTGGCAATATTGCTAACATCGGTAGCCTGCTGCGCACCTTGGCTGGCGATGGCAGTCTGATCGGTGGTCTGCCCCGTCTGCAACGTGGAAATATTGCCTTTGTCTGTGGTCTGCTGGGTGCTGAGCGAGGAGATGCCAGCGGTATTGTTGGCAATATTGCTAACAT
>JAAOMR010000658.1 GCA_018853935.1 Acidithiobacillus ferrivorans | reverse complement strand
TTTGGCAACAGGAGGTTACCCATCCCATGAACGCCGAAGAACAGCAGGCCATGGAACAAATCGATACTTTTCTCAAAGACCCGAAATCCATCAGTGAGGTACACAAGCAGCAATGGATTGCCCAAGCCATTGTAGTACGCAACAAAACACTGGAAATGATGCAACCCTACTTTCGTGTCGATCCCGTGCTGGCGGTGCAATGGCAGCAAAAGGATCTGTTGTCGGACATGATTCGTCAAACCATGATGATCAATCGGGACAATATCGTGGAGATTATGCAGAGTCCCGGTACAGGCGCAAGACGGATGTTATTGCAGCATCTGCCAACAGAACCCACCATCGACACGATACGTGGCTATGTGCTGGAAAATCACATGACGCAAATGGTTCTGCAAACGATGTTCATGGAACCTTTTCATGGAATGATGACTGTCCTGGAAAGTCGGAAACATGAATTTCCACATCACCCGCTGGTGGATTTGCGCCCGCCTCTGGTGCTGTTTGGGCCGGATCGCAGTGCGCATGTCGTACTGATGAAAACGCCGCGCAGTGTTCCGCATGGTGACAGCCAGGAAAACCGCGTACAGATTCACGCCTGCAAGTCATGGGTGAATAGCGTCCTGGAAAAATACTTTGAGCATGAACATCTATCGATCACCATGCACATCGCCTATTTTGATGCTGCAAGACAGAACGTGCTGATCCGCGATGTGCCGGAAATTCCCGGACAGGCGGACGTGGTGCGTAAACAGGCGGAAATGGTGGCCGGAATGGTCGAAAAGGAGCAGATACCCCAGGAATTGCCGCGCATCGTAACCAAGGTCAGTCTCACCCCGGAAATTACGCGGGATGTCCAGGAGATTGCTCAACTGGAAGCCATGAAACGAACACTGGAAACGCAAATCAGGGAAAAGGAACAGGACCTGCAGTCGCGGATGGGCAGTGATCCGGAAAGCTGGCCGAAGATTCCGGGGGATGTCAGCATGGGGTCCATTCGGACGGAATGGTCCTCCAGAATCCAAGAGGATAAGGCGCTGAATGCCCTGTCCTCCATAGGCATCTCCCGTTCCCTGGTGGAGAAGCCTGAATACGATATGGATGGCCTGTTGCGCGCACTGTCCCAGGCCGGCATCGCAACCGGCCAGTTCGTGATCGGCCACCAGATGGATACGGATCGTCTAAACGCGGTTTTACAG
>JAAOMR010000657.1 GCA_018853935.1 Acidithiobacillus ferrivorans | reverse complement strand
AAAAGGGGGTGTGATGAACGCTGAGGATCAGGAGAAGATGGATTCGATAGCGAAACGGCTGGCGGAGAACGGGGGCATTTCGCGGGCTTCGGCGCATCGGTTGCTTCAACAGGTATTTTTTCAGGAGGACATCACCGACCGATATGTACGTACCGAAGTGGGTTTTGTGGCAATGGGGTTGACGGTATTTGTGCCGGAGAAAGTCGTCATACCCGACCAGCTTCCAGACTTCTATCAGAATCTGGACAGATTCCCGCCCCATCAACCGCGTCCGACGCCTCCGACGCCGGAAAATCGGGAGCGTCTTGAAGCCGCGAGCCGAAGGATGGGGTTTCGTGTCACGCCGGTAACGGACAGGCCGAATCATTATCGCTGGGTGGTAAAGGTGGCGGAAGATGAAGCGCCGGAGATTTTACGGATATGGGATCGGTATGTACGGTCTGAGTATGCGGTTAATCTGGCTCAGATGATGGATACGGATGAGGAGGGTCAGAAACGGTTGTCTGCGGATCTTCAGCGGGATCGTGAGCGGGTACGGTGTGCCGAGGCCAGCGCGGAGCGGGAGAAAAAGGTGTGGGATCGGGAACGTCGCCGACATTGGCCGTTTCAGGTGGTAGTGGACAACACGTCCGAGGGCAAGGTTACGGGTGGTGAAGACCCGGAGCATCCTTCTCAAAAAGACGCGGGAGACAG
>JAAOMR010000656.1 GCA_018853935.1 Acidithiobacillus ferrivorans | reverse complement strand
CTTTGAAAACCGTATTGGCGTAGCCGGTGCCGAAGCGCTGTTTGCGGCAGTCGAGCAGCAAATCCTGCAGCACGGCTATGTGGCCCGGGGGGGCCAGATCATTGATGCCACGCTGGTACCGGCACCCAAGCAACATTTCTCCAGAAATGACAAGGAACAGATCAAAAAAAACGCTATGCCTGCCGACTGGAGCCCAGCGAAACGCCGTCAGAAAGATCTGGATGCGACCTGGACGAAGAAGCATGGCAAAAGCACCTATGGCTTCAAGCTCTCTATTGGAGTAGATC
>JAAOMR010000655.1 GCA_018853935.1 Acidithiobacillus ferrivorans | reverse complement strand
ATTACGGTAGCTGGACAATCCATCCGCGATCTCCCCGCCGGCGATTATCGCGGCTATTTCAGCTTTGTCGCTCAAGAGCCGGTACTGTTCACCGGGACCGCCCTGAGCAATATCGCCTATGCCGATGCTCAGCCCGATTATGAACGCGCCGAGGCGTCGGCGCGGCAAGCGCACGCCTGGGATTTTTTAGCCCCCATAGGGGGACTAAAAACGATGATCAAAGGCAATGGCGGCAATCTTTCCGGTGGTCAGCGCCAGCGGCTCGCCATCGCCCGGGCGCTCTACCTGGATCGCCCCGTGCTGGTCCTTGACGAAGCCACCAGCAACCTCGACAGCGAAAGTGAAGAACGCATCGCGGAAACCCTCAGCGCCCTTCATGGCCGAAAAACCATCATCATCGTGGCGCACCGCCCGCGCACCACCCGCCTCGCTGACCAGATCATCCACCTGGAGCGCGGGCAGATCGTGGCGGGAGAA
>JAAOMR010000654.1 GCA_018853935.1 Acidithiobacillus ferrivorans | reverse complement strand
ATGCATTGGCTATTATCGGTATACAGGGTATGACCGTTACGGAAGTTACGGAAGTTACGGAAGTCATCGGTTTTGATCAGCGAATAGGATATTTTCAAATACGTCGAGGCCATGCGTATGTTTCTGATTTTATTCACAGGATAAAAATCGAAGTGGTCATCAGTGACGAGAGGTTGGATGACGCCCTTGCAGCAGTGATCAGGGGAGCACGCACCGGTAAGACGGGAGGCGATGGGAAGGTTTTCGTGACGGAGATCTCGGAAGCCATCCGCATCCGTACTGGGGAAATGGGGGATGAGGCCTGTAATCCGCCCTTTTACGGTGAGGTTTCGGCATCATGAGCACCCCGTCACTGAGCGGCGAATTGGTGGAAGGCGTTTTTATTCTCGGCGGGATATTCCTGCTGTGGTACAGGATCGGTGGAATTGTCAGCAAGCTTCGGCGCGAGAGGGCCAGGAAGGCAGGGTATGACTGGGCGCTAACACATCCTGGCTGTGCTTTTCAACTGGCGATTTCAGCGGGACAGGAAAGGTATTCAAAAGTGGCCTGTCCTTTGCCAAGCATGCAGCTCT
>JAAOMR010000653.1 GCA_018853935.1 Acidithiobacillus ferrivorans | reverse complement strand
AGGGTAAATCCGTGCAATATCTGGTGTTCAACAAGAAGAATGCCGATGAAGCCAGGGAGAAGTTGCCGGGATTCGTCAAGGTAAACACGGCACATAGCCTGGCGTGGAATGGTGCGCATCCGGCCGGCGGCCTCATCAAAAATATCTACGCGGAACGTCGCGTGGACCGGCTGTATGGCACCCTGAAAAACTGGAACGATCCCCGGTTTTTGGGATTTTTGCAATCCATGAAAGACGTGCGTTTGACCAAGGCGCAAAGCATTTTTCTGGTGCAGGACATGCTGACCAGTTTTTGTCAGTCAGCGGATGATCAGATACAGCCGCATCACCTGGATGAGCATCTGAAAACGCAGATCAGATTAAAATTGGAGCGGTCCGGAAACGAGCGGTTTGTGGACATGACTTTGAATTCGGCACTGGAAGTCGCCAACGATATTTTTCAGAAGATGCTGGACCCCGGTGGAAACGCACACGTTACTCATGATGCGTATCTGAAAATCTGGTCGATGGGTCGCCCGGTCATTCCCGCCGATCATATCCTGTTCGATGAAGCGCAGGATGCCTCGATGCCAATGATGGAAGGGGTGTTGAACCAGTCACACGCCCAGCTCGTATTCATCGGAGACACCCATCAGGGCATCTACGGGTGGCGGGGCGCGGTGGACGCCATGCAGGAACTGAAACACCGTTACCCGGAAACCCGCGTCCTGCCCCTGCAGTCGTCGTACCGCTTCGGCCAGGGGGTGGCGGATGCTGGTAACGTCTTCCTGACGGCACTCTACGAAAAAGAACAGACGCCGGTGGAGTTCCGGGCTTTTTTGCGGGGCCTGGGCAACTATGATTCCCGCGTGGAGACGGGGAGCGAAATAGGTCAGGGACGGAAACCCACGGCCTACCTGTTCCGCGGTAACGCCGCATTGGTCACCACCGCCTTGCGCGGTCTGGACCGGGGGGACAAGGTGTATATGGCGGGAGATCAATCGGCGGAAATCGCGGATTTTCTGGACGCCTGTTGCAAGTTGTATCGTCAGGAATTCACGTCGCATCCGGACCTGCGTTTTTTCGATAATTTTCAGGAACTACAGAGATTTACCGAGACGCGGGAGGGACAAGGACTGGCGTTTCTGGTGGGTATGGTAGTGAATCAGCATGGCGCGATGCAACGGGAGATCGATCTATTGCGCTCGACCTCGTTCCAGACCAGCGCCGACTACACCTTGTCCACCATGCATCGCTCCAAGGGGCTGGAATTTTCCCATGTGGTACTGGACGGCGGCGCGCAGAAACCTTTCGAGATCGACGAAAAAACCGGGGTGCGGCCCGTTTTTTCAGAGATCCCTTCGGAGGTCTGGCGGTTGCTCTATGTAGCATCCACCCGCGCACACGAAACTCTCTATCTCAACGGCCTGACGAATGCGATGCTGGTTAACGTGGACGGCATACCGCAGCCGGTACGAGCTGCCATTCATGGACTGGACCGCTATCGGCTGAATGCCGCGACCCGTGCCGATTGGGAAACGCTGGAGTTCCCGCCCGTACCCGAACCCCGACTGATCGGTGTGCCGTTTTCGCAGGTAAATCTCACACCGTCATGGGTTCATCCCTCTCCTGCGGAGGGCCAACCCCGTGACGGGGTGCAACCCCCTGCTGGGGCCACGCCTGCTGATAGGAATGAAGCGCAACCTGTGGCGTGGCCTGCGCCCGCCAGGGCTGCTCCCGGCACGGGCGGGATGGCTCCCGGATGAAGTTGCGCGCTTATCAGGAGCAGGCCGTAGATGCGCTGCTGAAAGATGCCTATGACGGCCTGTGTCCGGTGGGTGTCCTGCCGACCGGCGCGGGCAAGACGGTCGTGATGCGCGCGATCATCGAGCAATGGTTGCAGGATCACCCGGAGCATCAGATTCTACTGCTGGCCCATCGAACCCGATTGTTGACCCAGGCGCGGGAACGCTTCGAGGGAAGCTCCCGGCAGGGGGCTGCACCCCAGCAGGGTATCCCGACGCTGGTGGTAAGTGCGGGCATGGGGATGCGGGATGAAGCCGTTCCGGGCAGTGTCACGGTGGCCAGTATCCAGACGCTTTCCGGCATGGAGAATCGCCGCGATTGGGACCTGGTACTGGTGGATGAGGCGCACCGGGTGGGAACGGAGGAAGAAGGGGGACAGTACGCGGCTTTTTTGCAGTCACTGAACAAAGATCCGCCGATTATCGGGTTGACGGCCACACCCTGGCGCATGGTCGATAACCGGCATGTTCCCATCTATGGGCCGCAAAGCCTGTTTCAGAAAGCGTCCTGCTGGATTTACCCGAAGGATCTCATTGCGCAGGGCTATCTATTGGCCCCGGAGGTCGTGCCGGTACGTTACATTCTGCCGACGACTGGCATCCAGTTATCGCATGGCGAAGTGGCGGTAGCGGGAATCGACGGATACCGCTCTCTGGATTTTACGCAACGGATACAGGAAATTCTGGAAAAAACAGAAGATTGCGATCATGTGCTGATTTTCTGCGATACGATCAAGGAAGCGGAAGCGGTGGCGGAGGCCCTTGCAGGGAGCAATCCCCTTGCAGGGAGCGAAACCCTTGCTGGCTCCATACAGGCGGGATCTATCGCGTCCTGTGTATTACATGGCGGGCACTCCGAGAACGAACGGAATGAGCAGATCGAGCGGTTCCGGATGGGGGTATTCCGGTATCTGGTAAATGTGGACGTGTTTACGGAAGGCCTGGATGTGCCTGAGATCGACGCGGTAGTACTGTTGCGTCGAACACAATCGGTGGTGCGCTATCTGCAGATGGCCGGAAGGGGATTGCGGCCATTCGCCGTCCGCCAGGACCACGAGCAAGGCAAAGCCACCTGCCGGATACTGGATTATGGCCAGCACA
>JAAOMR010000652.1 GCA_018853935.1 Acidithiobacillus ferrivorans | reverse complement strand
GGGTCGGGTCTGGCGGTATCTGGAGTTTGCGTCGGAGGAGGACTGGCAGGTGGTGCGGGATGCGAACCAGTTGCGAGATCGTCTGTTGCTGGAGGGTTGTGTGGCGGAGGACGTGTTGAAGAGCTATGCACAGTGGTTGCGGCGGGCCTGGGATGCGGTACATGGGTCGGTACGTCCACGCATGACCTTATATTCGGCGCGTCATGTGTTTGCGGGGCGGATGAAGAAAGCGGGTGTGGATCGGCGGACGCTGGCGGCGGCGATGGGGCAGATTTCCACAAAATCCAGTAAGGTATATGGTCGAGCGCATCATGCGGGTACGGTACGTCCGGGTGTGGTGGTTCCGGAGGCCCTGGTGAACACGGTACGCACGCCGGGGGTTGGGCCAGGTGGTGCGTCGTTTCCGGTGTCACCGGGCTGATGGTGGTCAGTTAGCAAAAGGGGGTGTGATGAACGCTGAGGATCAGGAGAAGATGGATTCGATAGCGAAACGGCTGGCGGAGAACGGGGGCATTTCGCGGGCTTCGGCGCATCGGTTGCTTCAACAGGTATTTTTTCAG
>JAAOMR010000651.1 GCA_018853935.1 Acidithiobacillus ferrivorans | reverse complement strand
ATTTTCTGGGGCTTTGGCCCAATCTCTGCCAACCCCTCCATAAATCATTCACCAAGGTGCTGATGCGTATGGTGGCTTGAGGTTTGGCGATCAGCAAAATGTGAAATTCGGTGAAACTTCAGATCCAAAGTGGATTGCCGCATTTTCTTGCGCCGTTTGTTAGTAACGGCCATACCCACTGCGGGGTGCGAACGGACAGTCCCCAGACCTATGGTGCTGATGACAGATTTCATTTCTCCCTTACCACCCATCGGCATCCACTTCTCCCCCATCGCCACAACCCCATGGTTTTTAAACATCGCCACACGTGATGCCCATTATTATCCTCTGAAAAACCACCCACGAATTCCGCCGCATGAGCCATACCAGTCCAAACGAACCGACTGTGGCACCCATGGATATAAGGATCAAACCATCTTCTAAACCAGCGCCGCCAATCCATTTTATAGCATATTGTGCAGATAAAAAGTGATACTTACCAGCCATGATAATTTGCAAAATGTCTGCAAAAAGATTGGTTGTACCTATCTCATAACCCGCTGCAGGCATAGATGTTATCGCCATAAAATCAGCAAATAATGTGCCAATATAAACCAAAGGAAATACCATCCATGGCGACATGCACAGCTTATTACTGTGTGCGCTATATGAT
>JAAOMR010000650.1 GCA_018853935.1 Acidithiobacillus ferrivorans | reverse complement strand
AAATCGACCTGAACGCCGCGGTGCGCGCCATGATTGAGATGCGTATGGGCGAGCAGCCCGATTTGCGCATCATGATGCGCAACGTGCGTAAGGTGCGTGATCTCTCAGTACTGCTGCTGATCGACCTGTCCGAATCCACCAATGATCCGGTGCAGGGCTCGGAAAGCACCGTATTACAACTGGCACGTGAGGCTACGGTGCTGCTCGCCGATGCCCTCAACAAAATAGGCGACCCCTTCGCCATTCACGGATTCGATTCAAACGGCCGTCACGATGTGGAAT
>JAAOMR010000065.1 GCA_018853935.1 Acidithiobacillus ferrivorans | reverse complement strand
GAGGTTTCTATGTTCTCTAGTTGGCCATGATCAAACATCGATGATGTGGTGCCATCCGTGCGCAACTATTTTTTAGGTTCCAATCTTGGTCATTTAACATGCGACACTATGCATCATTCTGTCTCGTGGACGCTGATCCACGCTGGGCGGATGGCCTGATTTTGCTGGGTTCCGTCCGCACCAGTCGAGGGCCATTTTGAGACATTACGATGAGGCTACTCATTTTCTTCCTATTCCCCACGTCCGCTGCCTTCCGCATGATCGTACTTTTTCATACTCGTGAGACCATACTGCATCCAAGCATAGGCTGTTTTTGTATTTTCGGAAACAAAAGCCATGCTCGCGCCACGCGACCAAACCCGGCCGCTTTAATTTTCTGACTACGGCCATTGCTGCGCGCCGTGCAAGAAACGAATCACCTGGATCTGGTGGGCTACCTGTTCCTGAATCCGGTACACCACAATGAAAGGCGTACCGGGCACCACCAGCTCGCGGGTTCCGCGCCTGCGGCCTGGTCGGCCCATACGGGGATAACTCCCCAGCCGGGCCACGGTGGCCGTGATGGCTTCGTCCTGGATCAGTGCCGATTGTGGCCGGTCCTCTGCCAGACGCGCCATAGCATCCTGATACTGCTGCCAAGCAGGCCCGGTCCAGACAACAGCCAATGAGACTAATTCATCTTTGTTCATGAAAATGCTCCGGTAACAGACAGCAGGAGTGCTGTTACCGGATAGGTAAAATTGGGAAACCGATTCATGAAGCGGACGAGATCCGCTTCTGCAAGTTCGCCCGCCACTGAGCGCGGTTCTTTTCGACGGCCTCCTGGGTAATCCACTCGGTCGCCGGATCATCGGCCTCCTTCAAGCCGATCTCCACCTGTTCGCGGAACCAGGCATCATGCTCGGCGGCTGCAAAGGCATTCCGCATCCGCTCGGCGGCATCGGGTCGGGACTTGCCCGGCAAGGAAGCTGCGGCGCTGTGCTGGGTGGCGTCCACCAGGTCGATGCGGCCGATATGCAGCTCTTCCTTGAGATAGTCCACGCACGTATCGAGACTGCGCCAGAGACGTGGGCGGTCAGCGCGCTGGATTCCCAGCGGTCGTTCCTCCATGCCGTACTTGAGCAAAACCGACCAGCCGCCGGGCTGGCCGATGATGGCCGCGCCGCGAATGGCGCGCGCTTCCACCAGGCGTTTAACGGTGGCGGTGTCGATGGTATGGGTGCTCATTTTTAAAACTCCAGAAATGACGATGCATGACTGAGTCCATCATCTGCATTACTGAGAGATAATGCAATCACCCCGGCCAACCGGTAGGCGACGGCTTTACATAACACCCGATACACGCATCGTTTTCACGCTCCGCTCGCACTGTGCTAAAATGTCGGTCTGGATGTGGCAGTGCAATGCTCGTATCCTTTTCGTTGTTGTTTTCGTTAATGGACTCACCGGGACCGCTCACCCGGTTTTTTTTCGCCCATGCGTCACGGTGACAGCGGAATCATCCCCACTTTTTGGGGATAACCTGGTGGATAATCGCCAAGGCAGGGAAGGGCGACGGCGGCTGCCGCCTGTGCTCAAAAAAGCGGCAGGGCACAGACCTCGATGCTTGCCCTTTCAGAGCCTCGCCGCCATACTATTTAGCATGGACATGCAAGAAACCATCGACAGTCTCCGCACCGTTCTGGAAAGCGTTATCGCGCCCGGCGTCAAAGATCTGCGGACGCGGCTCGATGGCGTTGAGAAGAGCGTGGATCGCCTGGACGGTCGTATGGAGCACCTGGCGGAACGTATGGAAGAGGGGTTTGCAAGAGCCGATGTTCGGCTAGATAGTGTAAACGCGCGCATGGAAGAAGGCTTTGCGCGTATAGATGTACGCATGGACGCATTCAATGCCCGCATGGATGCTTTGATGACAGTCATCATCAGTACGCGAAGCCATCCAGAAGCGACTAGCGCGCGCCTGGACCGTCTGGAGCGCGAAGTCCAGGAATTGCGGAAGGCCTAGCGGCAGCGCAAAGCCTGGCGCGCCTGCGCCAAGGCGTTATTCATCACTGCCTCATCAGCGGGCACGAACAGTGGCTGCAACTTTTCCTCTGCCGGTAGTTCCACATCCAGAGCGCGGGCAATATTCAGCGGATACGGCCGCCGGTCGCCGGGCAAGGCGGCAATCGCGGCTCGTGCCACGGTCTCACCGACCTCCTGGCATAACCACTGCCATTCACGACGCGCACGGTCATTTGTGAGTTCGGGTTCCATGGGGCCGTCCATCATAAATAGTCACGTCCACCGGCGCGCCGTCCGGGCCTTCACCTGCGACACGGGCGCTGCCACCACATTGCTGAGCCAGCTTAATGAGTGTGTCAAAAATGTCCTCGCCTTCGTCCTCGCGCACCTCTGGCACTCCGGAGACTTCTACCTGCGCCCCGCGATCTGCCATCATCAGGTAATACTCAATATCATGGTCCGGGGTGTGTTCCACCAGGAACCGTGTCAGCTCGAAGTCCGACATTTTTTCAGCCGGAGTGCCTGCCGTTCTGACCAATTGGCCGGATTTAACCGCCCCATACACCCGCTGTTGCAAAGTTTTTCTTTTCATTCCGGCCACCAATCGACCAGGAGTTGTGTGTCTACATCCCAAGGGCATGCCTCTGGGAAGGTGGAAATCGGAAGACCCGTTTCAAAAGCAGCTTCATCGGCAGCGTCACCCCAAGCATCCGGCAATAATTCAGGAATAAGCCTTTTGAGACTGGGAGAATCCTTGAAGAGGTATTTTAGCCCAAGTCGCTGGTTTCTTATGCTGGAAGCCCAGCTTTTACTCCGCTTTTCCGGCTGCCATTGCCACTTCATCAGATGCATGAGCAAGCCCTGCAATCGGCTCCTTAGGGCGTTCTTTTCACTTCTGCCCATGCTCTCCATTTCCTCCAGAACATTATCCCAGTCCAAGCGGCCAGTCTGACGAGAGCGCAAAACATCCACCTGCGATTCTATCCACGCCAGAAAATCCCGCTCATACAAACTCGTCGCCGGTTGCTCAAGCTGTCTTGCCGTAGCCATACCACACCCCCATTCAGCTAACCATGTGGCTCTTAAAGCATCTTAGACTGTTTCCGCGCTTGCCGGAACCATCCGCAGCAGGCCTTGCCGCGTGAGCGCGGCTGCGGAGCTGTCCCGTGAGCGGGCCAGCCATCTTTCTTTTTTATCTTTTCCAAAAGCCAACGGGAAGCTACCCACTGGCCCGTCGCTCCACTCTGGCAAGGCAAGGCAAAGCTACGCCCCCACCCCAAGGGGGATATACAAGGGGGGCGATTAGTTACCATCATCGCCACACCACTTGATGATCGTTGGATGAGACACCCCCATATCTGCCGCGATGGCTCGGTAGGATTGCCCCTGGGCGCGCAATAGGCGGGCTGTGGCGCGCTTTTCCTCGTTACTGGCTCTAACCCCTTGCCCGGTGTAGTTCGTCGCATAGCGGCCCTCTGTGGCCCGGTTGCGGGCCTGCTGCTTTTGACGGTCCCGCCGGTCGGCCTCATCGTCCGGGATAATCGCCCGCATCTTGGGCATGAGGCCTACAGGGATCAGGTCGCCGATCCAGTCATAGAGCGTCTGTCGGCGGAAGCGATAGCGCGGGTCGATTTTCTGGCCCTGCCACTCGACTTTATGCCCACTGGCGGCCAGCAAGGCCCGTTTGAGTGTGGGCTGCATGGCCTGCCGGATCTCCGGCTGCTCCAGGTCCGTGTGCTTACGGCCGAGGCTAACGATTTCGTCCTCGATGCCCTCCGCATGAGTAAACCAGCTCAAGGCCACACCAGACAGAAAAAGCCACTTGTCGCGGTAGCCCTCCGGGATGCTGTGGCCGTAGTGATTGGAGATAGCCAAGAGGTCCTGAAAGACTAGGTGCCAGCGGGCATAGATGCTGCCCTGTATGGCCTTGTCCGGCGACGTGCGCAGGGCGCGAATGTCGCGGACTTCGGCTTTCTTCTTGCCCTCCGTGCCCAGTATCTCGAAGGCAATTTGCCGCAAAGCCCAGCGGTGGCCGTCCAGCACGATAGCCTGGACTTCTTCGCCCCGGTTGCGGGTGCCGACAACCCGCAAGAGGCGGGTGCAATCTTTAGCGGCCGAGTCCGCCCCAAGAGGCTTGAGCGCCCGGATCAGGGCGTCCTGGCATCGCTGCCAGACGGGCAGGCACTTGGGGGGCAGGGGTTCCAGTAACCAGTACAGGTGCAAGCCGGATCCAGACGACACAATCATGTTGGGGGGGGGTAGCCTGGCGTCCGTGAGCGTGTCGAGAACCATGTACGCATCGGTCTGGTCGTCCAGATCCACGTAGAATGCGCGCAAGGACCGCAACAGGCGGATATACCGCCATCCGTCAAACTCATTGACGGTGATGAAGGTATCATCCTTGCCTTCATCGTGCCGAAAAATCTCCGGGATCCGGGGGTCGTTGGGCTTGAGCTTTATCCAGCGTTGCCCTGCTGCGGCTAGGGCCGACCAGTGAACGACGATGCCGCGCTGGTCGTAATGGAGAAAATTGTAATGCTCGCCGGGCAGATCCAGAGGCAAACCCATTTGGCCCGGCAGAGCATGTTTTATCTTAGGGGCGATCATGACGCACCCCCGGCAAGACAGGACACCTTGAAGCTACAGAGCTTCCGGGGTCGTCTGGGCCGGGGATGCGCGAGAAGAGGGGAAATGCCGGGCGATACACGGCGATGGTGTTGTCTTGGAGATTTTGCGTTATAATGGGCACGTTCTTTATCCTGGTCTGAACAGGTGAAGGACCACGGCAGAGAGCGGCGAAACTGCTCTGCAAGTGGCGTTTCTTGGAGAATACCCCAAACTGCGCCGCGAACCAACTTCCACCACCGAATGGCGGCGGTGGATGCCAAGGCCTCCGGGGGAAACCCTGGGGGCCTTTGTGCGCTTGGGCGGTTAATGTGCCCATGCTAAAAACAACAACCCTGCGACAACTACGGCAGTCAACGGCCATAACATCTTATGCCGTTTTTCCCAACCATCCGCTTTAGCAAGGGCTTCTTCCGCAGTCACACCACGCAATCTTGTTGGATTATTGAGCGCGATATCTCTGACTTTATCTATTGTTTTCTTATAGCTGAACTCCGCTAGTACGGCTATAGCGATAACCACTGATGATGCGATAAGATAAATATTCATAGAATACCGCCCAAACTATGCACCAGTTGGCCTTGCAGCACTGGCAACGCTTTCTTGAACGACAGATTTACTTGGTTGGCCGTAGATACGATACGGGTGCGGTAGTCCACCCAATGCCCTGCCTGGTAGGTATTCTGCGTGGTATTCGTGCTGGTCCCTTGCTGGAGATTAGCGTAGGTCTGCTGCTGGACCGCATGACGTGACCGCACACCCACTTGTATATCGGTAATCATGCCGTAGGTAACGTTTTTCACCAGCGAATCTGCAACCAACCCGCCAATGCCGCCGACCAGTCCACCGACCCCTGCACCCACGTAGGACTGGCCGATCAGTCCGCCCGCCGCCGCGCCCGCCAGTGCTCCACCGTAGCCACCCGTCAGGGATTGCTGCGCTGCGGACGGTGCCATCTTGCCGATGGACAGCACGTTGATCTGCAAAAGATAGTGGGCCTGCTTATAAGGCACCACCCGATAACCCTGGCTTTCCATCCGTGCATCCAGTTCCTGCGTCAGCGCCGGAACATCGAGCGTCTGGTCGGCCGTGTTTCTAAACTGCACATACACTGTCTGATTGGACGGCGAGGTCGGCGGCAAAAAGATGGTGTTCGACATCTTGGTCTGGACATCCATATTTTTATGAGAAAGCCCCATTTGCGCGGCAGCACAACCGGAAAGACCAACGGCGACGGCGCTTAATACGGCGATACGAATAACCAACTGGTGTTTCATAAAACTTCCTTTTTTTCGGGTGAATAGATTCATTGATTATTGTTTTTTTCCTGCGGCGCTATCATAGATTCCGTTTTTTTAAACGGCACAAAGCGCGAGTTGGTGAGCTTTTCCTGCTTAAGTAACTTCTTTAGCAGCACGTTAGTCTCATGCTGCTCGGCAACCATCTTTTCCAGGAGCGTGCCCTGGTCTGCCAACAAGGCAGTATTGTATCCCCCCTCTGGCCCCTTGCTGTTTTGTGCCGCGCCGGCAAACGCCATAACCGGGGTTATCAAACACACAAACATCACAGCCTTGCTCATCTTTATTAGCTTCATCGAAAAAATCCTCTCTTAGTTGGTTTTGTACGGCCCTGGGAAAACAACATCTTTCGTGACCATGATATTCATCAGGAAGCCCGGTCTTATCGTTAGGGTAGGGGCTATATTCATGGCCCGCGTCAGAAATTGGGTAGAGACCTGTCCAACCTCGGAAGCAAGCGCCTGCGCTGCCGTTGATCCGTAGCTTTGTGTACTTAGAATGCTCTGCTGCGGCTGTGACAAGGCGATACCGACATTAACCATGCTTAACAAAAAGGCATCTTTGAAGATGGTCCAGTAATGGTCGTTCACCAGGTCGTGCAAGCCTGCGTAGCCCCGGAGGCCTGCGCCTGGCATACCGCCAATGTTGATAAAGGAGCCGTTCGGGAAAATCAGTCTTGTCCAGGCGACAAGCACCCGTTTTTGGCCCTCCAGCACGTTGTTGTCATATGTGCCAATGACCTTCGTCCCGGCGGGCACCAAGACATATCGGCCGTTGACGGATCCGTACACGGGCTGGCGAACCATGGCGATAGTCAGACCCGATATACCGCTTTTGATCCCTGTGACCAGTGTTGCCGGAATCACTGTTCCGGCTTGTAATTCATAAGGCGAGATTGGCTTTTCGACCTGTGCTTCAAGATAATCCGAGTGCTTGGCGGCGGCCGCAGAGAGAAACTTGGCCTGCGGGCCGCTGGCGGCGGGCACGGCTCCTTGCGGCTTTGGTCGATGCGCGACAACTTGAAGTGGGGCGGCGGCGGGCGTAGATGCCACTGGAGCACCTTGTGTTGACCCAAAGCCAGACACGTTGAGGCTCGCCTTTTCCATGGCTTTCAGCGTGGCCTTTTTTGCGGCCGCGCGCTGCGCCGCAGTTTGCGCAGCACCTGCCGCCTGCCCGGATGCAGGTGGCAGATTGCCTTGCGCTCCCCCTGCGGATGCCTTCGGCAAAGTCGTTGCCGGACCGGCCGTTGTGGACGCCGGGATAGGCGGGATCTTCTGGTCTACCCAGCTATCGCTATTCGGTGATGCCGGTGTCTGACTGGCAGATGCGGCGGGCTTGGTCGTTGTCGAATGAACACCCGAAAACATCAGATATGCTATCAGGCCTACGACGATCAGACCGCCAACAATGATGTAGATGATCTTATTGCTGAGGCGGGCCGGGCGGGGCGGCGGCGGATTGATGGGGTCTATGGTGCTCATAATGCCTCCTTTTACCACCAAGTCCTGCGCGCGGGGCCTTGCTTGATGACCTCGCGCTTTTGATGATCGCCGACGCCCGACACCAGTACCAGCTCACGGGGTACGGCATCCACCACGTAATACGGGGACTTGTACTGATAATTTATCAATATGTCCTTGCCGTCATAATGCGAGAAAATGACGGGCGCGTTGTCCACCTTCGGCGTCTGGATATAGGTATGATTGTCGGCCGAAAACACTCTCAGGGGCTTGGTGCCGTTGCCGTGCCAATGCCAGGAGAAGTCCAGATTTTTAACGGACAGGCTCGGCAAGGTGCCCACGGTCAGTGCTTTCGTCTTGGCGGCATTCTGCGCCATGGCGTGATATTTTTTCGCCCAATTCTGGACCATTTGGTCAGGATAATAAAACCCGACCAGGGGGACATAGGCACTCTGGTCGCTGACCAGGTTGATGTAATAGCTTCTATTTTTTGTTGTTGTGATGACGAGGTTGGTGCTGTACTCCGGGCCAAAACCGCGCGGCTTGAGGACGACCTCCTCATGACCGCCAATGAGCATAGGCTGGCTGGCCCATCCTGGGACATTGGCAATAGCTATGCTTACGACCTTTTCCCCGTGACCCAGATCGACAACACAAGCATGGAGGGGGGAGCACACGAGGGTCGGCCACACATTGCCATAGGGGTACAGTATCTTGCCGGACGGCAAGACTATCGGCTTGTATGCCGCGTCGTTATCATGGTTGTACATTCTGACCACGCGCTCCACAGCCTGCCGCTGATTGTTTGTCTGGATGATGGCACCATCCTTGAGGGCCTGTTGATAGATTTGCGCGCTGGTTTCCGCCCATGCAGACAGCGGCAAAGCCAAAGTGACGGCGGCGATAATGGCGATGTTTTTATTCACGGTCGGCTCCTTATAAAATCCGATTCCAGGCAAAGTGAGTGACATAAATTCCCAGCGGGTTATTAAGCTGTTCGGATCCGGTGACGGGGGGGATCACGGTATAGCCGATGATGCCCTGGTAGTGCGACACCTTGTCGATGCGGCCAGTAAGCGTGTAGGTTGTTTGAGTCCACTGGACCTGGTAGCTGTGCGGCGATAGGGGCACGGCACTCGTTACGTCCACATCTACCGATTCAGTGCGGAGTTTGCGCATGGGATTACGCGGCTTCCACCATTTATTCAGTGGTCCCAGCGCGCTTTGCGTGACCATGCCGGTTGCCTCGTCCACCAGCTTTTTCTCCGCGATTGGGTCATCAATGACCTCATGTGTGAGCACAATCCAGCTGGCGATTTGATGGCGCACGACATAACCGGGTATGCCGGATACCGTCACTGGCTCGGCCAAGCGCGCCTGGCCAAGTTTGTTGACCGTGATAATACGAGTGACGGTATGGGTCCGGTCGGCTTCGTGGACTAGGCCGTAAACAAGCGGGATATACCCAATAACGGCAACTATTGCGACTACGCTGGCGATTTTGGCGATATTGACATAATCGCCGTACCGCTCCACCCATTCCCGCCGGGCGGCCAGATAAGGACTCATCGCCATATCCGGCGGTGCTGTATCTTTTGTTGGTCGATTACGATTAAACAGGCTCATTTTGGGTCGGCTCCTGGATCAAACGGGAAAAGTCGGGCAATTACCGGGATGGCAATTGCCGCTGCGGCTATAGCAAAAACGATGGCGGCAGTCATACCCAACCAGCCATAGCCCAGCACATGCAGAATAAAGAAGTCAGCTAGGATTACCGGTAGCACCACGTAGAAATTCAGGCGCATGGTGAACAGATACTCACGCGGTTGCTCACGTTTGAATTGCTGCAACTCATTCCAGAGCGCTGTGAGCAAACCGCGCGTTTCTTTGAAATCAGACATGAGTTGTGTCCTCACTCATCACGGGAAGCATCGAACTTCGGAGACATGCCTTGTGTAGGCGTTTTGTCCACTGCCGAGTTGACGCCAGAGGTAGCATGATGCAGGGCGGTGATACCCTCCGCGCCGCGACTGCCCGCCCTGTTCCGTTTGTCATTTTGGGGACCGCTGTCAGCAAATTTTGGCTGAATATTGTTAGGGTTCCCCGGCGGTGGCAGCGGGTTGCTGCCGCCCGTGCCACCCGAAGAAGGCTTAGGCCCAGCGCCAGAGGATGGGGTGGCCGCACTCCCTATATTGGGTGAGGATGCCCCAAAGCCTGAGCCGGTGGGCATCTTGCTCTGCGGGGGTCCGCCTGCGCCAGGCGCACGGGCGGCCGTACCCATGAATGTACCGCCAGTTTCCCCCATTGCTTCACCGGCGCGGGCTGCGGCGATTACGGGATTAGCCGCGCCCCTGGCCGCTTCACCAGCGACGGCGGCCCCGCCCGCCAAGGCCATTCCGGCCCCTACGGCAGTAGCCAGCAGTTCACCGCCGCCAGTGTTGAGAGAACCCTGCAAAAGACTGGCCGCCAGGCTGGGGATTTTGACGGCGAGATAACCGAAGATAGCCGCTTGACCAAGTACGAGTAGCGCGGTATCAAATGTTGGGCTTTGTGTTATTTCCTGAGGCCAGGTTTGCGCGACACCCATGCCGATACCGACGATCACATACAAAATCATCATACGAACACCGACGGATATAGCGGCAGAAAAGTATTTTTCACCGAATGACGCCACGGGACGAAACGCGGAGAACCCAAGCATAATGATGCCGACGCCAAAAAGAATATAGCTCATGACCTGAATCACGATAAATTCCGCCGTTACCACAATAAACGCCAACATGATCAAGATCCCGAACAGTCCGCCTAAAATCATCACGCCGGGATTGCCGACGAGAGATCCTAATAGGCTTTTCGATGCCATGGTCTTGCCTATCGTGCCCATACCGTTGACCAGTGAGGCCGCTACATTGAGGCCGTCAGACATTATGGTCCCTGGCGTGATGTTTGTTGGTATGTGCGCCGCCCTAGCACCTACATCCGCGAAAGAGGCTACTATATCGTGGAACCACGTTGCTCCATGTTGGATAAATGCCAAACCAATGGCTGCGAAAAGTAAGGTCTTTACTAATGCAGGAATAAGGCTATGAATATCAACCTTGAATAATACACGCTTCGCACCGAACCACGCGATTTCCACGCCAAATAGTGTCATCCAGAGATCTCTGGCCAGCGGTTGTACCACGCTGAACCATTGCTGGCTTTGTGCCTGGTATGGTGTTAGTAAACCCAGCGTTATAGGGGTGGCGTCCGCAATACCTGACCACATCAGGCCGACCACGAGTAGCAACAAAATTGTGGGCATGTATTTTGTGAACATGATTTTATACTCCTCGTTGCTGGCCGCGCTTATGGAATATTATTCGGGTTTGTCAATGAGGTGCCGCCGCCGCCCGTAAAATGTTGCGGTTTAAAAAACTTTTTTGTCGCCAGCGCATTCTCTGCCTGATAAGCGTTTAGGCACGCTGCAAGCGTTTGTCTCGGCGTATTATTATTGCACCACTTTATTTCTTTTGTCCGTGCTGTGTGATGTTTTTTGTACCAATCAACCTTGTGCATTCCGCTAGGCCCGCTATTGCTCGACGAACACCCAGAAAAACTCATTACACAGAGAATAACCGCAATAGTTTTTATCATATTCATGATTCTGTCCTCGCTTATGGAACAGTATTCGGATTGGTCAATACTGTGCCACCGCCACCCGTATAAGGTGCGGCAGGCTGACTAAAAAACTGCTCCGTCACCTGTTGGTTGTTGGCGGTCGCTTGCAAGTTGGTCGCCATATATTTTTCCGACGCAGCGTTGTACTGCTGCTGCGTGGCGAGAAGCTGATTAGCCTGGCTGGCTTCCACACCGGAAATGGCATTGGCCGCTTGCAGTACCTGCATCCGCCCCTGACTGGTGGCGGATTGGACGACCGCACTGTTGATGGCACTCTGGGCGGTCGTGTAGCCATTGGGATTTAGCCCTGCTACTTGCAACGCCTGCTGGATGGATTGAAGCGTGGAGTTATCTAAGGTGGAAAGCTGGCCGTTATAGTTGTAGCCGTTGCTGTTCCAGCCCGGATACTGATTGGAGAACTGTGAAATAGTGTTTTGCAGGCCGTAGGAATATCCCTGCATCTGCTGCTCCAGATTTGCCAGGCCCTGAATCGGCTGCAAAGCCGTATTCCAAAGACCTTGCGGAACCGTCGCCAGATTCTGGGCCTGGTCAGAGACCATCTGGATCTGCTGCTGCAACTGCTGGGCCTGGCGGGCGTACTGCATCACCTGTATGCCCTGCTGGACCAGTTGCTCGGCAAAAGTGGAACCGCCGTTTCCAAACACGGTCCCGGCCATGGCATAGGCGGG
>JAAOMR010000649.1 GCA_018853935.1 Acidithiobacillus ferrivorans | reverse complement strand
AGCGCTTCGATCGGGCTGCCCGAGGGCTTGTCCTGCACGGTCATGCCGCATACCAGCAAACCCTGCCGGTGCAATTCTGCATAGCGCGACTCGATCGCGGCCCTGACCCGCTGGCAGTGTTCTATCGTGCGTTCGCGACTGCCAGGCACGCGACGGTCATAGCGGAAATGAATCGCCACCGGCACGGGTAATCCGTGTAGCACATTGATCCGGCTAAAAATCTGAATGCCCACGTCGAGATCCGGCCCCCCTTCCTCCACCGTGTGCAAGTACACGAAATACGCCAGGTTCCGTACCTGAAATTCTTCGAATCCATCCCCCACGCTGATGAAGCGTTCGTTGTGGCCAATGTCCGGGTAGCGTCCTTCCCAGTTGCCGCATACATACTCAATCTGCGACAGGTTGTTGATCAGTAGCGTGGCGA
>JAAOMR010000648.1 GCA_018853935.1 Acidithiobacillus ferrivorans | reverse complement strand
TGCACGCCGATGAAACCCCCTTACCGGTGCTCAACCCCGGCAGCGGCAAGACGGACAAGGCCTATCTCTGGGTGTATCGCAGTCAGGAGGATGCCCCGCATCCCATCGTGGTCTTTGATTATGCCCCGGACCGTAAGGGCATCCACGCGCAACACTTCCTGGGCGACTGGAAAGGCATTCTCCAGACCGATGACTATGGGGGCTATGATGCCCTCTACCGCAAAAAGCAGATCATCGAAGCCGGATGCTGGGCCCAT
>JAAOMR010000647.1 GCA_018853935.1 Acidithiobacillus ferrivorans | reverse complement strand
TACCCAACCGCATGCTGCGCAGCGGACGGCCAAATTCCGTCCGCTGCGCGCGCAGTGCTCCCTGATCATGATTTGGGATGGGGTCATTGTGACCAGCGCGGCATCCATGCAACAACGCCCCATCGCACGCACAAGAACTTTATCAACATAGCTTACCTCATCTTGGGCAAACTGGATCTCAGGCTACCCACTTAAAATGACGAGGAGCTGTCATACCTGGCATTAATGGCCATCTCTACAAAGAAGGGGATATGAACAGTTTTATAGACCTACTAGAAAAATCGTGCAACAATGAATTACCCCTTGCAAGCCCAGAGGAGATTTCAAAAACAGCTCTTCGCTTCAACGAAGAATACACCATTAAGCCCTTTACATCTGCATTAAACTTTGTTAAAAAAATGTTAAATAAAACACCTGTTGATATTAACACGCAATAAAAAACAGACATGTTAAACCTCCATGAGGACGCCCATGAAAAAAAATAATCTGGCAATTAATATTGGGAGAATACTACGATCAACATTATCCAACCAAACATTTATAACGCTATCGCAGAAAGTTCTTAGACCATTCCCAGCCATTGAATCTCGCGCAAGAGTTTTAAACTATAAATTAAAGAAAATTGGTAGAAAACCTAACCATAAGGCATCATCACAGATCACAATGCAAAAAAAATATGACCGCGAGAAAAACCATATTTTTTTTGATGTGTCTGAACTATCCTCCCGTGATGTACACACAGGTATACAGCGAGTTGTTTGGAGTATTTTTTCAGAATTGCTTAGCCTACAACTTGCTCCCATAGTGGTTCGTGCCAATGCTCAAGACACAATTGTGTACGCAGAAAAACTTGTTGAAAAACACCCCGCCAATTATAGTCAATCATGTTATAGATCCGGAATCATAAAAATTGCCCCCGGCGACTTATTCTTCAGCGCTGACTTGCGACTTACTTTTCCGTTTTCCAGTCTGCAGGAACTTCACTCAAATGGCCTTCGTGTCATATTCACCATCTATGATCTATTTGGTTTGACGCTTAGCGACATGCTCCCTGAGTCATACCAGCGATCTTTCATGGACTGGTTTACTGGAGTTCTCGCGACTGCAGATGCCATCGTCTGCGATTCACGTGCTGTGGCGGATGAGGTTCACGCCTGGCTTCAAAATCATTCGGGAGCACGTACCACACCACTACCCATAGGCTATTTCCATCTTGGAGCGAACTTGGAAAACAGCAAACCTACGACAGGGATCAGTAGCGATGACCAAAGACTACTTGATCGCTTGAAGGCAGAGGCGACCCTCCTCATGGTCGGCACCGTAGAAGCGCGCAAAGGCCACGCCCCGGCACTCGATGCGCTGGAAATGCTCTGGAAAGAGGGCACGGACATCAATCTCGTCATCGTCGGGAAGGAAGGCTGGCGCAGCCACGACCTGGTCCGCCGTCTGCGCCGCCATCCCCAACGCAACAAGCAACTGTTCTGGCTGGAAAAGGCCAGCGATGCCCTGCTCATGCAGCTTTACGCCCAATCGACGGCCTTACTGGCCGCCTCCTTCGCCGAAGGCTTCGGTCTGCCGCTCATCGAAGCGGCCCATTACGGCCTGCCCGTCATCGCCCGTGATATCCCGGTTTTTCACGAAGTGGCGGGCGATTTCGCCTTTTACTTCCCCAACAGCGATAGCGCCGCCTTGGCCGG
>JAAOMR010000646.1 GCA_018853935.1 Acidithiobacillus ferrivorans | reverse complement strand
GGACCATTTCGCATCCTGATGGGCTTGCACCCTGCAAAGGGCTTGCAGCTGAACGGGAGCATCACACCAATCAGGTTCTGGTTGACTGTGATCCGCACCTGCCTGTGGAAGATAAGAAAGGCTGACGCGTCGGGAAGACATGATATATCCGCCCCTACGCTATTGGACAACAGCACGGCGACCATGACCAAATCAAGGGCCTCGCTATCGTACAGGCAGCACGGGCGAATACAGGATTGATCTTCAGCAAGAGAGATCGCCGTCGCGGGTGTGCGAACATGTGCTGGAAGCGCGTGTCCAAACTGAACAGGGTTGATCCCCGCAATCAGGCTGAGAGGTACATGATGCGTTTCGTTAGACGCTATCGGCGTTTTCTGATCGTCATGGCGGGTATCGCCATGCTGTCCGGGTGTGTGCTCGCCCCCGGTTATGGTTACGGC
>JAAOMR010000645.1 GCA_018853935.1 Acidithiobacillus ferrivorans | reverse complement strand
ACAAGGGGAGCAACACGTACAGCACGGTGCGCGTCATGTCGACCCAGAAATTTCCGAGATCCTTTGTTTTGTGCCGGACGATGGCGCGAATGATGGGCAGGACGATGGTGATACCCGTCGCTGCCGAGAGGAAATTCTGCACGGTCAGGCCCAGCATCTGCGAGAGGTAACTCATTGTGGAGCCGCCGGAGTAATCCTGCCAGTTGGTATTGGTGGTAAAGCTGACTGCGGTATTGAATGCGGAAGCAC
>JAAOMR010000644.1 GCA_018853935.1 Acidithiobacillus ferrivorans | reverse complement strand
TGCGCTTGAACCTGGCGTACCCCTTGCGCCAGTTTGGATCCCAACTTTTTCACAGGCATAAGACCTCCTCAATGATCGCTTCCATATCCGCCACGGCTGCTTGGGCGCGTTTGCCCAGTCCGTAGACGCTTGTCCCCTCGACCGCGGCGCTGCGATAAGCCGCACGCCGCTGCATGCCAGCCTGCAATATCGGTATATCGAACTCCGCCAGGGCCTCGCGCATGGCGCGAGACAGGGCATTACGCGATTCCAGTTGATTCAGCACCAGGCCTGCGCGCAGGTCCGGATTCAAGCGCCGGGCCTCGCCCAGCGCTGCCGCCATCCCCACGCTGGCCCACAGATCAATCGGGGAGGGCAACACCGGAATCAATATCACCTGAACCGAGCGCATCACCGCAGCGACCAGGTCACCCTGAATAGCTGGCGGGCAGTCCACCACCACGTAGCGGTGGGTACATGCCAGTTGCGCAATGGTGGCGAAGGGATCGGCGCCAGGCTGTGCCACCGGCGGCAGGCCCGTGTGGGCTGCGGCCATCGCGACCCACTGACTGATCGAACCCTGAGGATCAGCATCCACCAGGTGGGTGGCAGCGCGTCGTGCCAGGCCCGCCGCGAGATTCAGCGCTAGGGTGGTCTTGCCGGTACCGCCCTTTTGGTTGATTACCGCGATGATCCTGTCCGCCATGTTTGCCCCTGCTGCTGCCGCTGCTGCCGCTGCTCTCGGTCCGCCGCTTTAGGCCCTGTCCGCAGTGGCCAGCGCTTTCATCTCGCCCATGAAGCTGGAGTTGCGCTCGGCCAGCGCAGCCTGACCTTCGGCATCGATACTGATGTTGACGTAGGTTTT
>JAAOMR010000643.1 GCA_018853935.1 Acidithiobacillus ferrivorans | reverse complement strand
CTACCGGATGTGGCGTTACGGGATGCTGTCGGTCGAGGACCCGAAACTCACGATGGGCAGTATCGCGTGGTCCATTGTCATCGGGTCCGTGATGTGTGGTCTGGCCTATTTCATGGGTTCCAGTTTGCTGACGTTCACCGGATCGGCCAGTCCCTCGCCGCTGGCCTATACGGGACCGGGCGGTCAGAACACAGCAACCGCCATCGTGGACATCATGCATTTCCTGCAAATGTTGGGGATCATCTGGTTCGTCAGCGGAATGCGCATGATGTACCGCCTGAATACGGGCAATCCCCGAAACAATGAGCATCACGACAAGGCCTGGATACACCTGTTGGGAGGATTGGGGCTGATCGACATTGCGGGCATGGCGATGGCGATAGCCACCCTTGCCGGAACCCAACTGCCATTTTAAGGTCTTGCAGACGGCAGGTCTTGCAGACGGCAGAAACCTGCACCCGGCAGGGAGGCAAAAAGTGGCAAAAAGTCTGCGGCACCAAGGGGTTTGAGGAACCGGTTCCTTAATTTTTCATCAGGAGACAGAGACATGAAACTGAGTCATCGCAACAAACAAATTCTGTGGGGTCTGGCCAAGGTCGTTGGGCTGACGGCATTGTGTACATCCCCGGCGTGGGCGGTAACGGGATTGGTTACGGATGCTAAAAGCATCTATGGGCTGGAAAGCTATGTCCCCGGCATGATCACGCTGGGAGCCACGGGTGCGGGACTCGCTGCCATTACCTATGGTGGCTGGCACGCGCACAAGAAAGGTGAATTGGAACAGCAGGGAAAGCCGGTCGGTATGAAACATATCGCCTTTCCGATCATCGGCGGTTCCATTCTCGCGGGTATTCCGTGGGTAACGGGATCGGCACAAAAGACGATTGAGAACATGACAACAGCCCCTACCAGTGTTTCGGCGGGATCGACTAGTGGAAGTGTAACCATTCCCTGATCGGCAGACATCCACACCTTGCAGGTGGCCGTCCTTGCAGTGTACAGCCCTTGCAGGGGGCAGCCCTTGCAGGGTGCAACCCCTACCCGCCGTCTGCAGAACCCGATTTTTTGAACAGTCGAAACCGCAAAAAGGGATAAGAATCATGCTGGCTCAATCCATACAGTTGCACGGTATCCATCGCTGGAATGTGCTGTCTCAGCAGGTAGAGGATGAACTGGATACGAAATCGGAAACCGGATTGCGCAGTATTGTGCGTCCGGTGGAAGAAATCCGTGAAGCCGTGGTGCTGGAAGGGGGAGGGCTGGCCTCCTATTTTTGGCTGGATGGCGCGAAATCCATCCTGGATGCCGATGGTCTCATGGCATTGGCTCAATACCTGTCGCAAATGATGGGTACGTTGTTCGAGCATCCAGGCCGGGTGTTGAGTATCCGGTATTTTCGAGACGTGACCCGGTCGCAGCAACAGTATCAGAAAAATCTGGAATCT
>JAAOMR010000642.1 GCA_018853935.1 Acidithiobacillus ferrivorans | reverse complement strand
AAAGCAAAATTCTGGAAAAAATCCTGCGGGAGCATGGCAAGAAAAGCCTGAGCGACTTTTCCTACGGCAAGGGCTATGAGCTGTTCAGGCAGGAATGGGAAGGCTTCCGGGATCTGATGGAACGGTTCCATGTGGAGTTAAAGGCGAATGTCCTGCTGATTGCGCAAACCGAATCCAAGACCGTTGCCGACCCAGTCAATGGTCCGCGCAACACCTATGTGATGCGTCTGGACAAGCGGGCGGTGGGCGTGCTGCGGGATTGGGCCGATCTGGTGGGATTCGCGCAGTTGAAGGTCGATCCAGTACGCGATAAGGAAGGTAATGTCGTGCGGTTGTTGACCAACGGGACGCGTATTTTGTGTACCGCGCCGAACACGGCTTTTGATGCCAAGAACCGTTTTGATTTACCGCTGGAATTGCCGCTGGCCTGGAACTCGGTGGACA
Source organism: Acidithiobacillus ferrivorans (assembly GCA_018853935.1). Taxonomy (GTDB): domain Bacteria; phylum Pseudomonadota; class Gammaproteobacteria; order Acidithiobacillales; family Acidithiobacillaceae; genus Acidithiobacillus; species Acidithiobacillus ferrivorans. The sequence goes on along the minus strand of JAAOMR010000642.1, from coordinate 449 downwards.
AGGCCATGGGAGAAGCCTGCCAGCGTCCTTTTGATCCGCATCGTTTCGCGCAGGCGTCGATCAACGGTTTTGGCGCTCCGGTACCTCCGCAAGGGGTCGCACCCCTGCAAGGTGTTAGCACCCTGCAAGGGGTCAACGGCCAGCCGACACCCGGCTTTGGACCGGCGCGGGCGCAGCCCGTAGGTCCATCTCCGTCGCAACCACAGCCTGTTGCGGCACCATCACTTACAGGCCCAGACCCATCGCCATCGGCATGGCCCTCTGCGCAACGCCCGGTGGCTACGACGGGACCGGGGATGTAAGCCCTGCCGTCTGCAAGCCCTGCCGGCTGCAAGCCGGAAACCGGCAAAAACCTTGCGGCACCAAGGGATCAGGGCAATTCGTTCACACGAGTACAGAGAGAAGGAGTAGCAATCATGGTTATGGTCAGCATGCAGGGAATCGACAAG
>JAAOMR010000641.1 GCA_018853935.1 Acidithiobacillus ferrivorans | reverse complement strand
TCGAGCCAAGAAGCTACGGCTTTCGGCAAGGTCTGGGCTGCAAAGATGCGCTGCGCGAAGTGGATCAGTATTTGAAAGCAGGCCACTGCTGGGTGGTGGACGCAGACTTGCAAAGCTACTTTGACACGATTCCACACGCATCTCTTCTCGCGAAAGTGGGAAATCGGATTGCAGATGGCGGAGTGTTGGAGCTCGTTCAGCGGTTTCTCAAGCAAGACATCATGGAGGACATGAAGCGATGGACGCCGA
>JAAOMR010000640.1 GCA_018853935.1 Acidithiobacillus ferrivorans | reverse complement strand
CCAGCATCTATCAGGCCCGCAATCTGGTACTCCAATACCTGAGCCAGGTGCAGTCCAAGCTGCCGCCGGGGATCACCCCGGCCCTGGGGCCGAACAGTTCGGGGGTGGACTGGATCTTCGAGTACGCCCTCAGCGATCCCGGCGGGACCTTGAATCTGGCCCAGCTCACCACCTTGCAGAACTGGTTTCTCAAGTACGAACTACAGGGCATCTCCGGCGTTGCAGAGGTGGCCACGGTGGGGGGCATGGTGCAGGAGTACCAGGTGGTGGTGGATCCGCAGAAGCTTCTCGCCTACCACCTGACCCTGCCGGAAGTGGAGGCCGCCATCCGTGCCGCCAACGGGGAGACCAGCGGCTCGGTGGTGGACATGGGAGAAGCCAGTTATATCGTCCGTACCTCGGGCTATATCCATTCCCTGAAAGATTTGGAAGATGCATCGCTGGCTGTACGCAACGACGTGCCCATTACGCTGCGGCAGGTGGCCCGGGTGCAGTTGGGCCCGCAGCTGCCCAATGGCATCGCCGATCTCAATGGCCAGGGCCAGGTGGTGGGCGGGATCGTGATGATGAACCAGGGCGGCAACGCCTATGCCCTCATCCACCAGATCGAGCGCAAGCTAAAGGACATCCAGCCCTCCCTGCCCAAGGGCGTGCAGGTTGTCACGACCTATAGCCAGGCCCCGCTCATCCAGCGCAGCATTCATACCCTGACCGGCAAGTTGCTGGAAGAATCCCTGGCGGTGGCACTCATCTCCCTGCTCTTCCTGCTGCGTGCGCGTTCGGCGCTGGTGGCCCTCGTCGCCCTGCCGCTGGGAATACTGGCCGCCATCCTCATCATGTGGGCCATGGGTGTCCCCGCCAACATCATGTCCCTGGGCGGCATCGCCATTGCCATCGGCGTGATGATGGATGCCCCCGTGGTCATGATCGAAAACATGCACAAGCATTTGGAACACAACCCCGGTGGCGACCCCTGGGCGGCGGCGATGGCGGCGGCGGAGGAGGTCGGTCCGGCCCTGTTCTTCTCGCTGATTATCATTGCTGTTTCCTTCCTGCCGGTCTTCGCCTTGGGTGGCGAGGAGGGCAAGCTCTTCGCGCCCCTCGCCTTTACCAAGACATTTTCCGTGGCCGCCGCCGCCATCCTTTCCATAACCGTGGTGCCCATTCTCATGGCCTGGTTCATCCGCGGCCGCATCCGCCCTGAAAACAAAAACCCCCTGAATCGGGTCCTGGCTTTCCTCTACCGTCCGCTCATCCACGCTGTCCTGCGCGCCCCCTGGATCATTTTGATCCTGGCCCTGCTGCTCACGGCCACTCTCTTTTATCCCTGGAACCGCCTGGGATCGGAGTTCATGCCGCCGCTGAACGAAGGGACGCTGCTCTACATGCCGGTCACCCAGGACCCGGCGGTTTCCATTGGCGAGGCGGCGATGATCTTGCAGCAGACCGACCGCATCCTCAAGACTTTTCCCGAGGTAAAAACGGTTTTTGGCGAGGCGGGACGGGCCCAGACGGCGACAGACCAATCGCCCCTGTCCATGTTCGATACAGTGGTGAACTTGAAGAATCCCGACCAGTGGCCAGCCGGGATGACGATGCAGAAGCTGCAAAGCAAGATGAACAAAGCCATGAGCATTCCCGGCCTGTCGAGTATCTGGACACAGCCGCTCAAAGGACGGGTGGATATGCTGACTACCGGTCTGCAGACACCACTAGGCATTAAAATCGGCGGAACGAATCTCGATACCCTGAACCGCCTGGGGCAGGAACTCCAGACCGTCCTGCGCAAGGTACCCGGTACCCAGAGCGCCTATGCCGCTCGGGTCACCGGCGGCCGCTACATCGTCATCCACACCGATCGCGCCAAGGCCGCCCGTTATGGCCTTTCGGTGGCGGATGTGAACCGTCTCGTGGAAACGGCCATCGGTGGCAAGGTCCTGACCACCGCAGTACAAGGGCTGGAACGCTTCCCGGTGGATCTCCGTTACCCCCGGGAACTGCGCCAATCCCTGTCCACCCTGATGGAAAGCCGCATCGCCACGCCCAGTGGTGCCCAGATCCCTCTGGCCCAGGTAGCCGATCTCCGCATTGAGGGGGGCCCCGCCATGCTCACCAGCGACAACAGTCGTCTGAACAGCTGGGTCTACATCGATCTGAAGCCCGGCACCAACATCGGTGCCTATGTGCCCCGCGCCAAAGCAGCCATTGCGAAAGCCGTCAATCTACCGGGCGGTTATACCGTCTCCTGGGTAGGCCAGTATCAGGTCATGGAGCAGGCCGCCAAGCGCCTAGAACTGGTCATTCCCGCCGTCATTCTGCTGATCGCCCTGCTCCTCTACTTCAATTTTAAAAACTGGGTGGAGGTAACTATCATCCTGCTCACCCTGCCCTTATCTCTGGTGGGCGGCTTCTGGCTCG
>JAAOMR010000064.1 GCA_018853935.1 Acidithiobacillus ferrivorans | reverse complement strand
ATGAAGCGGGTTACCAAAAGGCACATCCATAAGCGCTTTCTATTGCAGCATAATCTCAATGTATGAGTGACGGTTTTGTTAACCAGCCTTTGTATTCCGCACTGAAAAACTGTGAAACTTCAGTATATCACTAACTTCACCTGGCAGGAGATTCTTTGATGATCCGGGCACGCAACCATGTCGCGTTGTTATTGGTGTTGGCGTCTGTAACGGCGCAGGCGGGGGTGGATACAGGCTTGCCTGATGGTGCCCCGTTGCCTCCTAAGAGAGCTACGGAAGGACTATCGTCAAAACCCACCGGATTTGCGGATGTCCAGAAAAAGCCGCAGCAAGTGCCTGGATTAAGCGACGCTGCTTCAGGTTTGCCAGCGAAACCCGTTGCTGATGGTGACGTCCTCCCTATTCATGGTGATTCAGGCACAGGACCGGCGATGCCCGCGTCTGTCAAGGAAACCAGCGCACAGATTTGGGCGAAGCTGATCAAGACGCCGCCTCAGGGAAAGGAAAGTTTCGAGACCAGAGATCAGGCCATCAAGGCTTTGCTGGCGGCACAACACGCGCACCAGATCACCAATCTTCCGCCTATCGCGGGCACTAACGGAGAAATTCTTTATCCTTACGGTCAATCTTGGCCCACCGTTGTGGCCAGTCCATTGCATGTGACGGTGTTGTTATTGGGTAAGGGGGATAAGCCTTTCCAGATCGTCAATGGTGCCCCTGGCATGTGGAAACAGACACAGGCCATGGCCGGCTCGCGCCCGGAAATATTGATTTCCCCGCGCTTTTCCGGATTACATACGAACCTCGTGGTCACTGCCACAGGGCCAAACGGTCAAGACCGGACGTATACGTTCAACCTGGTTTCCGATAAAGGTCAGTATGTTCCTATGGTGGGCTTTTATTATCCGCAGACCATGGAAACCCAGTGGAAACTCCAGGTACAAGCATCCAAATCGTCCGCGCAGAAGGTGGATGCGCAAACGGTAGCGACCTTACCCAATCTCAATGTCGCCGACCTTGACTTCCAGTGGAAGGTGCATTGCGCGGGAGGCGGATGGTTTTTTTCGAGTTCGTGCGGATCGATTCGACCGTCGCGGGTTTTTGACGATGGTGTTCAGACGTATATCCAGATGCCTGGCGGACTATCCACACATGGGGGATTGCCCAGCATTCTAGCGGAAAACGGGGACGGTAAACCCGCCATCATCAACTGGCGTTATCGTGACGGCTATTTCATCGTCGATGGCGTGCCTCCGGAAATTATTCTGATAGCAGGCGTTGGATCGGGCGCTAAAGTGGTGAGAATACGGCATCACGCGGGGCATGACTGATGTCTTTCCTGAACTTTTTCACAGGCGATAAAAAAAACGGTAGTGGTGAACCGTCCGGCACACCGACAGGCTTGGCCATGGGTGAGTCGCGCAAGCTGATTGCGGCAAGAGCAACCTATATCAATAACCGTCCTATTATTTTGGGCGGTGCCGTCATGATTCTTCTGGTTATGGGATCAGCGCTCGCCATATCCCTGTCGGAGTCTGCACCTCATGCAGCCCCGGTGAAGATTGCACCGTCCAACGGCGCGCTCACTAAAAATACGCAGCTGGGACTAGAGCAATCAGCGGCAGAGGTAAAAAAAGCGCAGGAAGCGGCGGTAAAACTCGTGGCTGCAACAGCTTCTGCAGCGTCCACCGGAAGGAGTCCTGCCAACGACGGTATGCCACCTCAGGCTCAGTCTGGGGTGGCGATGCAAACCGTTGCACCTCCTCCCGCGCCGACTCAACCCTCTCCTCAGGAAGTTGCCACAGAAACCGCGCTGAATGGACCGTTGTCGTCTGGTGGTAATGGCGCGTCCCTGAGCGCCGTGGAGGGCACCCAGAACGGAAATGGGTCGTCTGACGTGCAAAGTTTGCTGGCGGCACTCAAAGCTTCCGGGGTGTCTTTGCCCGCAGGAGGTGGCGTTGTAACACCGCCTGACACGGCCAATTTTAATGCACACCTTTTGCGTAAGGCAGTCTCTCCCTATCAGATGGACCCGGGAACCGTTATCCCCGCTGTTCTGGTAACAGGCATTGATTCGGACCTGCCGGGCAAAGTGACGGCACTGGTTTCCCAAAACGTCTACAGTTCCCAATCAGGTGCCTACCTGCTGATTCCCGCAGGATCAAAGTTGATCGGGACCTATGCCAGTCAGGTAAAAATCGGCCAGAATCGCTTGTTCGTGGCGTGGACACAGATCATTTTACCCAATGGTTCCAGTATGAATCTGTCAGGGTTCCCTGGTACTTCCCCGAAGGGCTATTCAGGGTTCGAAGATGAGGTGGATGATCACACCTGGTCCATCTTCAAAAGCGCTCTACTGATTAGTCTGGTGCAAACCGGTATATCCCTATCCCAACCAGGATACGGAAGTTCTGGCGCGTCTATGACGCAGGCTATCAGTCCTTCGCAGGTTGCTGAACAGAACCTGGCGAACACCTTTGGCCAGGCTGAGGCGCAAATGCTGCAGCAAAGCCTCAATGTATCACCGACTCTGAAAATCCGGCCTGGATATACCTTCGGTGTTCTGGTGCCCAAAGCACTGGTTTTTCCTGGGCCATATCGGCATTCCGTGGTGCCTGGGAGTACCACGGTATTGCCTGTCGGTAACGCGGCCGTGGTAAACCCATATCAGACGGGCGGATTCGTTAAAGAAACCAGCGCATCGCCGATAGGGACCTCATCCGCTGCGGGGGCAGGGCAGGGTACGCCTGCCACGATGGCGCAGGAATTATCAGCGCTGATGCCGGCTTCAAGTGGTGGCAACCCGGCGCCGGCAGTCCAGGGCTTCGTCCCGGCTCCCACAGTAAACGACTCGCAACCTATTCCTGTTGGAGTCGGGGGTCAGCCATGATCGGTCAGATCCCGGTGCGTGTGTACATGGACTGCGGGGCCATGAAATTTCGTGCCATGTCCATTCAGGAGCGAACGTGGATGCTGCGCAAGGCAATTGCTGGCTTAAAAGCTCTGCCTGAAATGCCCCCAGTACATGGTGCCAGAATGCGCAAAAACATGAACGTTGCGGTGCTTGCCGACCCGGAAATCGTCCGATTCCTTAATCTGCATAAAGGCAAGGCGACCTTTTATCTGAACGTATTGATTGCGGAATATTTCGTAGTGGCCCCCGAAGGCGCGCGGCATGGCGCGTAAAAAATCGGAGATGGCACCATTTTGCAGTTTCGGGCGCATACGATGCACCGCCTTGCCATGGTCTTTGTATAAGCGTTGCCGTTATTGGGCGGATCTGGAATATGCCGGTATGCGCACGCCATTGCTTGCCGCAGTCTGGATTAACAATTGGCTGGATGCGCCACAGCCTTTGCCAGCCTTTCGTTCTGAGGAAAAACGTCATCGAGTTCACCGGTTTCCCTTGCCCGCAGACGTATGGACCCGGTGGGATATATGCGCCGCACGATTTGGAAGGAAGCCCGAGGCGCTGTTATGGGACTTGCTGGCCTATAACAGCCCGATTCCAGACAGCGCTTTGGGCTTTGGCGTGGGTGATGGAACTTAATGTCTTTCCCTCAAAATACTCAAAAATGGATAGGTGTCTCACTCACCGGGCTGGCGGCGGGAAGCGTGCTCGCTTTGCAGATGGGGTTCCCATTGCGAGAGCTGGATGCTTTTTATAACGACACCCCGTCCGAGCCAATGGGTTTCTATCAGTCAGAATCTTTAACTCACCCGCTGATGGATGGAGAAATTGTGACGTTCTGCCCGGATCCCCAATGGCCCCTAATTCGTCTGGCCAAACAGCGCGGCTGGCTCGTTCCCGGTTTTTGTCCAGGGAATATGGCCCCGTTTCTGAAAACGGTCATCGCAACACCCGGGGAAACTGTGACGCTGGGAAAAAATGGCATGTGCGTCAATGACCGATGTTTGCCGCACTCAGCACCTAAAAGCCGTTCATGGGCCGGACAGTCCACGTTACCGCATTACCCGTGGGGTACTTATACGGTCAGGCCCGAAACTGTCTGGTTATATGGTTCGCTGTCGGCATGGTCCATGGATAGCCGCTATTACGGACCGGTTTCGGGTGCGCGATTACGACAGAAAGCGGTGCCAGTGCTGACCTGGAAATAAGCCGCGCTTCAGTGAAGAAAGTTTTTCTATAGAGAAGGTACAAGGGAGAGAAGCATGTTCCAGATTGTTATGCCACCATCCGCAGTCAGCGCTAATACCACTCCCGCGGCCATCGTTTTGGGGCCCGTGGCGGGTGCTGTTCCTTCACCGGGTGACAGGCCTGTTGCGCGCGGTACTGCTCTAGATGCCCAGATCAGAGACTCGATGTCACCTCATCTTGAGGGGTTCCACAAGAGTTTTTTTGTACAGCCAACCCTGGCTATTCATGGTAACGGCATCCCCGGTAAACCAGATCGTATGCAGTCCGGCATCCATAGTCTTCGCGAGGTGTTACAGGAAGCCTTGCCGACAGGTTGGTCGCTATACACAAAGCCTGGTGTGGTCTTGGATATCCCCGTACAAATTACGAGCCATCTGCACTCTGAGATGTGGATCAAGGTGCTACATGATCTGCTGCAAAAATCAGGATTGCATGGGGCCGTGTGGTGGAATCAACAGGTAGTGACACTGTGGACGGCTCCGGTAACCCCGCATCCTGTTGAGGCTTCTAAGCCACTTGATCTAAAAGGGTTCCTGAAAACACACATGGGAGGTCTGCCGATATCTACACAATCGGCCGCATATTCTCAAGATACGGCTTTACCGTTGCCAGCCCCTTTGCTTGCCGGCATCACCCCTTTGCAGGGTGCAACCCCCGTCTTCCTCCTCAACCAGGGCGACCTCATCCTCACCGATCTCCAGAAATGGGCCAAGCAATCCGGCTGGACGGTAGTCTGGCAGGTTCCTGAAGACTGGCAAGTGCCGAACACCACGACGTTCAGAGGTGATTTTCAGAAGTCGGTCAGCCAGGTGATTCAGGCGCTTTCCGCGAATGGCGCGAACGTCCATGCGGTCTTTCATACGGCGAACAATACCGTGGTGATCAGCGGCGCTGGGGGTGGGGAGTGAAGCTACAAAGTCCACGGGATTGTGTGGCTAGCATGTATGCCTTGATACGCAATCAGTCACCCCCAATTATCGCGGATACTTTGCTGCTCGTTTTTGTTGTTGGCATGGGCGTGACTATTTTAGCCCGAAACACCAGCGGTCATGATTTTCATCGTGCAAACATTGAGGTAAGTGGAAAGATTAACGGAAAGAATTTTCTGCTGTTTGCGGACACGAGATTGCAGAATCACATGGCCAATGCGGTACTGCTCAACCTTGAACCCTACATCATTGATATTCAGTTGACGCCAAATGGGCATCAGAACGTTAAAGTTAATTTTAGTTATGTTGACAGTGATAGGGAGAAAATCAGTGCACAAACAATTTTATCTGCGCGATGTAAACGTGCTTTTAACCTGCCGCTAAATGGAGCAGGGTCGCATACGCATTTAACGGTACGTCTCATAACAAATGAATAACTATATGAGGTTTATAATCTGGCAGCCAATTAAGGTTAAATGTTAAGGAGTAGCGCCATGTTTAAGAAGAAAGTCTTGACGAATGATTCTGCCGGGTTGATTTGGGATACGGCAATATCTATTGCGACAGCAGATTCTTGTGGAGTCAATGGAGATATTTTTGGCTTTGAGGGAAGCGATGTCTTTGTTGATTTTTTAACAGTGTTGCGGGATGCACACACGTCATTGGTCCGTGCGGTGGAAGATCATTCTATTAATGAACTTATCGCTGACATGGTATGGGACGCGGCAACGCGGATCATGGTTGCTAAAGCAGCCCCCTATTTATTAGATAGGGGATTAATCTCTGCATTGGTTGATCGTCTAAAAAATGGATATCTGGCCGTTATGGCTGGCGATGCCCAGACTGCTCAGGCTGCCTGTTCTCATAGCACTGAAGAACTTGCGCGTGAATGATTTTGAAAATCAGGGTCATTTCGTATTTATCACCATTCCTGCCGCAGATAAGCAAGATGGGATGGATTTATGGCAGAAATTGATGGACGGATGGGCAGATGAATCTCTGTGTAAGTTTCTGGGTTCGGTAGTTACGGTGATTTGATTTTGGTGAAGACCGTCAAAAGGAGAAAGGTAATGTTGAAGAAAGCGATGTTGGGTGTGGTTTTTGGTTTGACGATGGTTCCGGTTTTGGCAACGGCGAACACCCTGCAGTTGCCTGGCAATGAGGCGCTTGTGCGCGTGAACATGCCTAGCGGCTACGCGACCGTTCTTGTGAAGAAAGGCATCTCCGCACCGGTATCCATGTTTGGCACCAACGGTCAGCAGTGGCAGGGATTCAAAGGTGAAGTGCGCGATACGGGTAAAACTGTTTCTTATCACTTCCAGGTCAATGATGCATATTCCGACAAGGCCAAAGTATCTGTGCATGGCCTTATGCCACTGCGCGATGGCGTTGCCACCATCACGGTGCGACGTGGCGTGGTGCCTGCGGTAAAAGGTTAAATCTTAATGGACCGCCTTGATCAACATGTACATGAGGCCGTCTGACATGCTCGCCTGCATGACGGAAGCCGCGACTGCCTACCATGTGTCGGTAACGGCCATAGAGCGCGTCGTAATCGCTGCAAAAGGGCAAGGCGGAATAGGGCCTATGGGTATCCCTAAGCAATGGCTACCCGTCAAAGCCCTGTATACCGATCATGACATGGTGATTAATGATGGGGCGGAAACAGCAACGGAGTATGACCACTATCAATTGAACAAGGGATTTGATGTGGTTATTGGATGCGTTTTATCGTGCTCCCCGGCAAATGAATGCCGGGGATTCCTAACCCTTATTAAAAGGAGAGTTGAATCATGAATGTATCACTAAAACCAACCAAGGACGAGAAAGGCTTCACCCGTGTGGTAATGGATTTGGATAAACTCATTATAGGCCGCATTATTTTACCTGAAAAACATGCACAAAAACGCGACCACAAACATCTTCCAGTAACTCACAACAACCGGAAGCTATGATGATCTTGTTAAGTGTTTTTGTAAGGACACATAAAGAAATGATGCAACTGTCGGTAACATCGAATACCTTTCGGTGGTTCCGCATATGGTAACGTCGAATTTTATGATATCAGGGTGTCCAATAACATGCACAACATTGGCAAACATGTTATCTATGTTTGGCATTATTTCTTTGGTTATAGGTTTTGGCACATTTTCAAAAAGTATAGCAATCGAATGGCCTTTTGAGATTTTTACATCCAGAGGACCGTCTTTTGTTTTCATTATCATATTTATTTCGTTCTTTATTACTGTATCTTTTATATTTTTAATAGCCTTTTCTATCTCTTTCAGAATGTCTACGATCAATGTGTTGTCAAGCGCAACAATCTTTTTCTGCTTGTCAATAGTTACAAATATTAAAACTAATCCGACTGCGACACGTATATTTTCTTCTCCATATATAGGAGTCAGCCCAAAACTTATAATTTCATTCCCCATAAAAGCAGTGTCAAACAAACTTTCAATTGTTGACATTAAAATCTCCTTAAGTACCGGTTTTGATTGCGAAGAGTGTAAATTGTATAAGGAGACTTGTCTATGCTCGCCTGCGTAATCGAAGCCGCGACGGCCTATCACGTCCCTGTTCCCGCTATCAAGCGGGTGCTGACGGCGGCTGGCCGTGCCAAAGGCGTCGGTCCTATGGGCATCCCTAAGCAATGGCTACCGGTCCTGGTCGCCAATGGATTCTCTGTATCCACCCTGCGCAAGAATGCCTGCTGGGGCATCGCCGCCGGTACCTGGATTCTGGCCGTGGAGACCATGTATCAAAAAGGAACCACTCGCCAGAATGCTCACTACGATGCTTTTAACGGTGACGTCTATCCCTCGCACCTCGGTGCTATACCACAACAGGATGTGCGATGGGCGCATCAGGCAGCATCGCAGACCCACGTGCCGGCCGCCATGCTGCTGGCTGTAGCCGCCCAGGAGTCCGGATTCAATTCGGGCGCTGTGTCTCCAAAAGGCGCACAGGGATTGATGCAGTTTATGCCAGGAACGTGGGCCAGGTATGGCCATGGCAGCCCCTTCAATCCGAAGGCGGCACTCTTCGCGGGCGCTGCTTATTTGCGGCACCTGGCGCTGAAACTCGGGAGCTGGCCATTGGCGCTGGCGGGCTATAACGCGGGAGGTCAGGCGGTAGTGAATGCCGGATACCGGATCCCCCCGTATCGGGAAACACAAAATTATGTGCCTGCGGTGTTGGCACGCTATCAGCAGATCAGTGGTGGACAGCCATGACTTTGCATGAACAGCACATTGCCATCGTGGGCAGAGCTGCGGAGTACGCCGATTTTGAAGGGCTCGCGCCCGGCACGGGATTGCGCATCCTGGCACCGCGTGAGGTCTATCACCCGCACAAATGGTCCAGTACCCGTTTTCTGATGACTGCGCTGCCGGACGTGGCTGGTCTTGATGTGCTGGAGATCGGCGGCGGCTCCGGAGCGCTGTCGCTGGCGATCAAGCAGCGCGGCGCTAACAGAGTGGTTGCGACGGACATCTCGGAAAAGGCGTGCGCGGCCATGGAGTGTAACGCACTACTCAATAACCTGGATATTGATGTGCGTCATGGGGACATGTTCGCTCCTTTGCAAGACCGTGAACAGTTCGATCTGGTGATCTTCAATCTTCCACTGTTGAACAAGCCAGTCGCCAATCAGGCGGAAGTGGCGTTGTGCGATCCGGATGGCGAATTGCTGAACAGGTTTCTCCGGGGGTTGCCAGCAGTTACCAAGCCCGAAGGTATGGCGCTGTTCACGCACGCAAACATCTCCGCTCCTTTGCCTTTGTGTATTCCCGGGCGAATCGGGACTGTGACCGAAATGCGAAGGTGCGGCTGTGAAGTCTTTCGAGTTTTGTGGTGGAGGCTGTAATGATGCGTACATTGGCATTGGTGCTTGAATCGACATTCAAAAATTTGGATCAACGCATCGAAGAGCGTTGGACTGCCGGGAATCTGTCACACGGATTCTGGCGCACCGGCGCCATTCCTAAGCTTACTCCTGTGGACACCATGCGTGAGTACGGGTTCTGGCAGGGGAAGGCCGTCCTGGAAAACGGGTTGGCTGGCCAGGTTTCCGTGGCGCTGATCGGCGGACATACCCGCATGGGCATCTTTCTGCCTAACCGGCTGATGGAGGGGGAGGTGTCCATTGCAGGGTGCAACGCCACCTATGGCGAATCGCTGACCGATGCGATGGCCAAGGCGCACGATGGTCAGCCTGCATCCATCATCCGGCGTGCGGGTGGAGAGACGCTGTTCGATCGCATCTTTACCGAGCCACCATTCTCCGCCGAATGGCTGTTGCGCTGCACGCAGGATATCGCTGCGCAATCCATCCTCGAAAACCATCTGGCCTGGCGCGTGATCGACCTCTGGGAGTCCGCCATGCGCACCATTATGTCCAGACAATCCCACGATCTGGGTATCGTCATTCAGTCCACGAAATCGTTGCCGCCTATTGTCACGGAAGCAATGCCGCTGACCTTGCAGGATGCCTACGAAATTCAACCTGGGCGCTGGGTCACGATCGCGGCGCAGGCCATTACCGACCCTGCAGAAGACCTCGATATTCGTGAAATCGAAGTGCGTTTACAGAGACTACTGCCAGATTACGGCATCACCATACAAAAGGATGCTTCCAGATGAACAACTCGCCACCCGTCACGGGGATGAAATATCGGCTGGAACCCATCGTGGACTTGCTCACTGGCGACGTCGTCGGGCAGGAATTACTGGCAGGCGAAAAATTCTGCCCCACATGGAGTGAAGAAGAATGGCGAACCTGGTACAGCTTTTTGGCGGAAGAAATCCCGTTATTACTGCCAGACCTGCATGGCCTACTTTTTTTGAATCTGGACGGATATCAATTGCTGGATTTGCAGATCGCGGGGTCCGTCCGCTCTCTGCGTAATCTGGCGAGCCGTATTGTCATTGAGTGGACTGAACAACGGTTCCATGACGAAAAACTGGTGGATATTTTGACAAAGCTCAACTTCTTGAAGGGAGTAGGGTTCAGGATCGCCATTGACGATATCGGAGCCGGGACCGGAACTGACGGTTTGGGCAGAGCGGGAGCCGTCAAGGCGAGCTTTTGTAAGATCGACGGCCCCTACTTCCAGACGATCCGCGACAAGGGACCGGAGTTTCTGCGAGGCCTCTGCCAGCACCTGTCCCATGGTGGTGCCCGCGTGGTGGTGGAATGGGTCGAGACAGAAGAGGACTACCGGTTGGCACTGGCCGCCGGAGCACATCTTGGGCAGGGATATTTTTGGAGCAAGCCGAAAGCATTCGTTGAAGCTCCCGAATCTACGGAGAAGGTTGATGCATAACCAGAGTTTCATTGACGATGCCAAAAAGCGCGGGCTGGACACGCTCGCCTATCTCGACCCAAAAAGCCAGGAATTCATGCTGCTTGCTGGTCACCCGGAAAGCGTTCGGCGGCTCGGTAAGATTTTGGATGATTACGAAGTAAACACCAAACCCGGAGAACGCAGACATGCACAATAAGTACCTCTTAAAAATCGCCATCGCCGCAGCAATCCTGCCTTTGATGGCTGGCTGCGCCACTTTTCATCAGGCGCACGTGGCCATCTCTCACTCCAGCACAACCGTTGCCAAGGAGATCGCAAAACAGCGTGCATTAAAAGGTGCGAAGGTGGTGACCACGGTAAACACGCCCTATTTGATGGGTATGGTCGTGCATATCACGCACCAGAATACGCTGCCTGCCTTGTTCCAGAAAACCGTGCACCTCTCCACCAGCCAACCGTTGAGCATGGGGCAATTTGCCACACAGATTACCCAAATGACCGGTATACCGATCCATGTCGCCAGCCAGGTGACGGGTTATCTGGATGCCAGCGCAATGGCCACCGAAAGTATGCGCGCCATGTCTGGAGGCGGTCTCCCCGCCCTTCCTGGTCAGTCGTCAACGTCGACACAATCCTTACCAGGCATGTCCAGCAGCAAGAACGCCTTGATGCTGAACTGGAATGGCCATCTATCCGGACTGCTTAATTTGGTGGCGGCCAGGACAGGCACATTCTGGGAATACCAGCACGGCGAGGTGCGCTTCTTCTTGACAGAAACTCGGGCTTACAGCGTCGATGCGTTGCCTGGCACAACGGGACTCACAGCCAACATTACCAATACCGGCAGTAACGGTGGTGCAGCCGGTGGCGCGGGCGGGTCGTCAACGGGAAGCTCTGGATCCACGAATCAGTCCGCATCCATGTCTGCGAGTCTGGACATTTACAAGTCCATCGTCTCCGGTATTCAGACCGTCCTGGCGCAAAGCAAATCCGCTGGCGGCGGTGGTACATCCGTACAGGTGCCGACCAGCGTTTCCGCTAATGAATCCACTGGGCAGATCATCGTAACCGCCTCTCCTCCCGAGTTACGGGCCGTTGCCGAATATCTCAAGCCGGTGAATGCTGAGATGTCCAAGAACGTCATGATTGAGGTGCATGTTTATTCGATAAAGCTGAATCAGTCGAATAATTACAACCTTAACCTTAATTTAGCGTTAAACAATCTGGGGCACGGCATTACGCCATTGTTAAATGGCGAACCAACGGCGTTGAATGCGGCCGGTTCACAGGTTATGCCATCGAACATCCAGGGGCCACAGGTGGCAAGCGGCCCGACTGGGCAAGGATCTCTCTCGGCCGGCATCCTTACGGGACCGATCAATGCCCAGATGGTCGCTACCGCGTTAGCCAGCCAAGGAAATGTGTCACTGGTAACGTCTGGCAGCATCATTGCGTTGAACGGCCAGCCTACCCCCCTGCAAGTAGCCAATATGCATAGTTATGTGGCGTCTTCCGCGACCACGCAAACCGCACAAGTGGGCAGCTCAACGTCATTGACGCCCGGGCAGTTCACGACCGGATTCAGCGGTACCTTTCTCCCGCTGGTACGTGGGCATCATATTCTGCTCGAATACACCATCAACCTGACGCAGAACCTGGGATTGCAGACTTTCACGTCAGGCACCTCCACGGTGGAATTGCCCAATCTGGCGATGCAGGCATTTATGCAGCGCGTGGCCATCAATTCGGGCCAGACATTGGTACTTTCCGGTTTTGAACAAACGAACAGCCAGGTGAATCATGGCGGCATCGGCAACTCGCATTTCTGGGGTCTGGGCGGTGGCGCTGGGGCCATTCACGACAAAACGGCGCTGGTTATCGTCATCCACGTCGTGAAGCTGGGGGCATAATAGTGAATGGCGCGAATAAAACCGCAAAGCTAATCAGCCTGGGCGACAAGCAATGGCTGATCGGCGCGCACTGGACGGCGGGCGGGCGCTACCCAAAAAAGCCCAAGGTTAAACAGGCTGCCAAAGAGGACCTGTTTGATCCAAAACGCACGGCGACGGTCTGGCTGAGAGAATCCGAGCAGATCGGCTGGTTTGTTTTCGATGGAAAGCCAAAAATCGCACGCGCTCTGGCACCCATGGTGTTGTCCAAACTGCGACTGGATGTCGTGCCGTGGCGCGGTATATTCAAGATGGACGGCGGATGGTGGATTATCGCGGTGGACGACGCCATGGCGATCCACCCTCTCTGGGATATATGGGTTCCCGACGCGGACTTTAAAAAGTTCTACGAAGAGAACAGTGCGCGATGGATGACGTTCAGCAGTGGTTTACAGCTCGACACGACCGAGGAGAGCCAGCAGTGGCTGCTGGGTGGTGAGGATTACCATAACGCTCCGAAAGTGGCCGCTGTCACCGGGGCTGAACAAAAAGCCAAACAAGGGGCTATAGCAGTCGCCGTTTTAGGGGCTCTCGCAGGCACCGGAGCAATAGGATGGCATTTATGGGAAAAGCACGAAGCAGCCATATCGCATCGTCAACTGATGGCGCGACTGGCTCAGCAGCGTATGAATGCAGAACAGGCACAACAGCTCACCCGGGGTGAGATCAACAGCGAAAGAAAACACGTCGAAGATACGTGGCAAGACTGGCCGCGGCCATGGACCAGCCCCATTGCGTGGCACACTTTTTTCAAGACCTGTGCGCAATCATGGTCCGGACGACTCAATCGGCAAGGATGGATGCTGACGCAGGTGCATTGCCAATGGTCCGCCAAGAACCCGGGGGTCATGGATGTAGACAGAACATGGGCCAGGGGTCAATTCGCTACGGTATTGCATGCGCCTTCCGGTGCCGTTCAGGTGACGGGAGATATTATCAGCCAGCACGAAGTAAAAACGCTGGCCTCGGCGAAAGACGCCGGAGGCAGAGAAGGCGCCGCCTTGAAAAGCCTAACGGCCAATCGCCACCTGTGGCTTGGAGAAGCGCAGAAATGGAATGGCATCGTGGAGATTGCGCGGGGGGCTGTGACGACATTCCATGCGCCAATCCCCAAAAATACGCCAGCCAGCGTCGTTAAATTATTGCATCCACCGATGCTGTGGAAATCATTTCCGGTGACCTTCACCAGCATGTATCAACCTGATCGCTGGACGTTCTGGCGCGATGTCGGATTTGTCCCTTCGAGCATAACCGTCACCTTGGGTAAAGACAGCCAATATGTAGTAACAGGAGTGCAATATGGGCATTAACAAAAGTGTAAGCATCGTTCGATTGGCCGTAGTCAGTACCATGCTCATAGCGTCCACCCCTTCCTGGGCGGGGGTTGGCACCCTGCAAGGGGTTGGCACCCTGCAAGGGGTTGGCACCCTGCAAGGGGTTGGCACCCGGCAAGGGGATTGCGAAACCGGGAATGCAGCGCAACAGATGGCGTGCTTAAAAATGCAAAATGCCGTTTTAAGCGAGCGGCTAACGCAAGTTATGTTACGCAAAAACATCAGCAAGCAGTCCACCTCTGGTCCCACTTCAAGAAAGCTGGGCTTCCCCTCCGTCATATCGATTTACGGGGTTGGACCGCAGTTGACGGCTGTACTGGTGTGGGCAGCCAAGGGCGAAAACGAAGGAACCCTGATAGCACACAATGGAACACACATTCCGGGAGGATGGCTGGTAAAAGCAATTGCAAACGGTACGGTCATTGTGCAAAAAGGCTCAAGAATTAGGACGTTGTTACTGAGTGATGGCCAGTCAGGGCATCAACTCAGCATGGCGGGCGCATCTTCTGCAGCGGGATTCAATCTTGGGATGCCGGGTAATCCCGGGCCGATGGTTTCGTCCGGGCCGATAATGCCCGGTATGGCGGGGGTGCGGTAATGGCCGACAAAGTGAACGAACCCAGCAAGGAAAATCTGGATTTGCATGTTCAGGTTCCTGATGCGCTTCGGCGATTCGCCATCCTTCAGGATCGGATCCTGTATGTCGCCAATGATTATTTGACGCAAAGCTTGGTGCTGGACTTTGAAATGCGATTGATGCGCATGGGGCTGGTGACACAAAAGAGGGGTGTCCCCATGCAACAGATCGAAAAAATGTCGCACAATGCGCCGGTGCTGAAAGCCAACGGCAATGAAACCACTGAGCGTGCTCGTGCTTTCGGGCTGTTGCGCCAAGGCGTGGAGATGAATGCGTCGGACATACATTTTGTGTTGGGGCGTCATCACGCAGAAGTGAAAATGCGTATTGACGGCTATCTCGGGTCCTATATCGAAATCACTGTTGAAGAAGCGCTTTCTTTGGTAAGCGCCTTGTATGTGTCCTGTCATGCCAGTACAAAAAACGGCAACCAGTTCAACTTCAACGGTCCTCTGGCCGCACGGCTTATTGCTTCTGACGGATTACCGCCAAAACTTTATGCAGTGCGGTTTGCCTCTACGCCATCGGACGCAAACGGCTTAGTAGTGCTCCGCCTTTTGTATGATGAAATTTCCAGCCGCAACACAGGACGGAAACGGTTAGGCGAGGTGTTAATCGACGAACAGTTGATTACGGAAGACCAACTGAACCAGGCGTTGGCCGAACAGAGCAAGTCCATTCAGGCAGGCATCCAGTCCCGTTATCTTGGGGACATTCTGGTGACAATGGGCATGCTGGAAGCAGAAACGCTTGCGGAAGCCGTAAAAATACAGGCGGCGTTGAGTGAAAAAAGCCAGGTTAACCTCCATGCCCTGGGCTTCAGTGACGAGCAGATAGCCCTTATTCATGACATGGCCGACGCGCCGAATGGAATGGTTATCATCGTCGGGCCAACGGGGGCCGGCAAGAGCACGACCCTCAAGGCTGCCATGGAGTGGATACATGAAACGTATCCGCATTTCAATCTGCTGACCGTTGAGGATCCACCTGAGTACCCGATTACCGGAGCCTCCGCGCAGATCCCCGTGAAAGCGCAGGGCGTAGATTCCGAGACGGGCGCTGGGCGTGGTGAGTTATACGCATCGATTATTGCGGACACCTTGCGACTGGACCCGGATATATTGATGGTCGGTGAAATCCGGGATGGACATTCCGCGCAAGCTGGATTGCGGGCGGCGGAAACGGGACACAGGCTCTGGACATCGTTGCATGCGAATGACGCATGGGAAGCGCTCAACCGCCTCATGGATTTGTTGCGCGAAGCGGGGATGATGGATCCCATGTCCGTATTGGCCAATACGCAGAACCTGGCCGGTACCATGGCGCAGCGACTCATCCCGATGCTGTGTCCCCACTGTAAGGTGCCACTAAAAGGTCATCATGAGCGGCTTTCCGCGCAGATTACGCGCGAGTTGATGGACGCTATTCCGGATATCGACCCAACGCGCATCTTCTTACGCGGGGATGGCTGCATAAAGTGCGTTCCGAATGCCGAGGGCGATGCGGAAAAACAGAAAGCGGATAAGCGACGGGGCATCCTGGGACGCACCGTGGTCGCAGAGATTGTCGTGCCGGATCAGGCGCTCCTCGATATCGTGCGCAAAGAAGGGGTGCCGGCAGCCCGTTATTTCTGGTTGAAGCATCGGGATGGGCGGGTATTGATGGATCACGCGCTGGAGAAAATACAGGCCGGCATTGTGGCTCCTGATGTGGTTCGAGAGTTTGCTGGACCGCTGATTAGTTCACGTCAGGTATTGGCACAGATGGATCGTGGAAAAATATGATCGCGAAGATGGGGAATTTGTTGGCCAAGCCTTTTAAGGCTGCACAAATGCGGGTGCTGGCGAGCTGGTCAACCGCATGGCTGGTGCCCCAAGGCCTCGCCCGCAAGGCATTTCCCCTTATGCGGAAAAAGTCTTTTTTGCGGCGCATCCAAATCATGGGTAAAGCTCAGGCGCCTTTTTCGGATGCGATTAGCGAACTCAAAAAGCGTGCCAATGAAAATCACGAGGGCATTATGTTTGCCGCTTTGCAGGCAATGGACTTGCGGGTGCGGCGTGGGCAGAAACTGGCGCAAATATTCCAGGGATGGCTGACATCAGAGGAAATCATGCTGATTGAAGCGGGTGACAAGATTGGGTTCCCGGGGTATGTGGCAGCTATCGACAAGGTGTTGAGTATGGGGTCGGCCACGGCCGAGATTCAGGGCGCATTGCTGAATGGTATTTTCGAGCCCGTCATCCTTATGGCGAGCATTTACATGCTCATGCTCTGGATGTCGAGCAGCTTTACCGGAAAGTTATTGAAGGTAACCCATGTGTCACCATCGCGGTTGACTGGAATGGCGAGACAGTTTTATGACGTAGGTCTTTTTGCTGCTACGCCATGGTCCATTCTGGTGCCGATCATCATGGTGCTTCCTGTGATGCTTGTATGGTTATCTTTCTCAAGGTGGACGGGAAAACGGTCAGGAACTGAAAAGATTCGCGCGTTCCTGGACCGTTTTCCGCCTTACAGCGTCTACAAGGAAATCACCGGTGCACAGTGGGTATTAACCCTAAGCATGCTGGCTGTGGCGGGATATCCTTACGAACTTATTTTGCAGGAATTAGGGCACCTTTCGAGGCCGTGGGCTGGCATGCAGACAAGATTGATTGAGCGCTGCTTCCGCAAAGGCATCACTCTGGGTGACGCCATGCGGCAGGCGGGAGGATGGTTTCCATCCCGCGCAATGGTTCAGGACATTATGGCGTTTGGTGAGCGTCCTGGTTTCAAAGAAACGCTGAAGGTGCTTGCCGAAGAGTCCATCAAGGATACGACGCGCATGGTTAAAATGATGGCGAATGTCATGCGCGGTGTCGGTTATCTGCTCATGTTTATTGCGCTGGTATGGCTGTACGAGGCATTTAATGCCTTGAGTACGCAAGTGCAAACGATAGCGCAGGCTACGGGGCACTAAAGTAACCTGGTCAAATGTTGTTATACGTTAGTTTTTCTTTTCCAAGAAAGGAGTAGTGATATGTGGATTCTTATTGCATTTGTTGTAGGCATTGGCTTGACCGCCCTGGCCATTATGGCTGTATTCGGGGAGTTTGGCACGGCGTCCAGTCAGCAAACGGCGCAAAATGTGTTGTCAACAACATCGGCAGTCATTGCCAATTTGATGACGGACTATGCGGGTAACCCGAATTTTTCGGCATTAACCAACACTACCGTTGAAGATGATGGGGCTGTCCCCAACACATGGGTTGTCAGCACCAATGGATTCGCAACGCCTGGTGGCGGCACCGCGTCCTTCGCGCCGGCATCTGTGAATGGTGGAACAGATAATGGCTTTGCAATGACGCTTACCAACCTGAACAGACAGACCTGCGCACAATTTGGAACGTATTACACCCCAAATACCGCATCGATCAGCGTCAACGGCACGGCTGCCGATAATCCTGATTACAACGGCGGCACGGGCACCCTTTGGCCACCGGCGTTGGCTGGCGATTGCAAGGTTGGGGCCAATACCGTTGTGATCACGGAGGCTGGCCAGTAAAGCGTTCTAAGGCATTCCAAAGCGTTCTAAGGCGTTCGAAGGCGTTTTGATGTCTCGCGAAAACCACGGCCGAGCGGTGTATGCGTTCGGTTGTGAATCAGTGGAGCAGGTGGACTTTTAATAGGAGGCTGCATGAGCAAAGCGGCAGAAGAAGCACTGGCAGCGTTGAACAAACTGGCTGGTCACTTTGAAGTAAAGAAAACCGATGTACCGGACGTGAAAGCGTACAAGGAAACCATGCTTGAAGGATTTGGCAGTTTGTCCAGCGATGTGCAGGATTTGGATACTTTGACTGGTGTGGATAGCAGGGCCGTAGCGGATAGGCATGACAGGAGCAGATTGTGCAAACGTTGAAAGAAGCTGATTTCTCGGACATGTATCTGGACAGCGGACTAAAAAATAGCCGCATGCGCAGACGTGGAGACAATTTATTGCATCCATTGCCGGATGAGATTATCGAAGATTGCAAGCGACTCCTTCGGTATATTGAAAATGTCCCTAGGACAGAAACCGAAATCAAAGAATTTTCAGTGCCGTATGATGATGTCATGTATCGGGTATCGATTATCCCGGACATTCACGGAGTTGTTTATGCGGTACGGAAAGGTTCTGTTTTTATTCCGCAGTTATCGAGTTGTGGGGTAGATGCCAGTATTCTGGATATGCTGTTGAAGTCTACAACGGGTCTCGTGGTTATTGCGGGGTCCTTTGATACAGGAAAGACCACTCTTGCGTCTGCATTATGTTTGGAGCACTCCATGGCCGGAGCGCTTTGCATCACGTTGGAAGACCCGCCGGAACTGGCGCTTTCCGGAGATCACGGAAAGGGTCGCATCCTGCAGGTGCCGATATCCCGCAATAAAATAGAACAGGCCATAGAAGACAGTTTACGTATGTCATTTGACGTTTTGTTTTTGTCGGAAATACGCACTACGGGAATGGCGCAGGAGGTAGTGAATGCATCGGCGAACGGCAAGCGAGTTATTACCACGATCCATGCTGACTCGGCCATCAATGCGGTGACAAAACTGATCAGCATGGGCGAGGGTGAAGGTTCCAACGCACAAGTTTTTCGTGAAACCCTGGGCAGCACGCTCCGTGCCGTTATTTACATGCACAAAGATGAACAGGGACGACGTGGTGCCAAGGAGTACCTCTTGGGATGCCCGGAAGTGTCGTCACAAATCTCCAGTGGTGAATATAAAAGTCTACAGAACATCGTGAATCGTATTCGCAGTCAGATCAATCTGGGGTTACCCGTGGACCCAACGGGGAAAATTGGTAACGGTAGTCATTAATTTTTAGAAGGTTTTCTGTGGGTTTGCGTTTGTTTTCATTTTCATTAAAAGGATTTTGGCCATGTGGGTACTGTTAAGCATTGTAATGGCATTAGGATTGTTCGGCCTTTTGTCCTTAACCCACATGGAGCAGGATGAAAATGCGACATTTCAGACAGCGCAATCGGTCATGGAGACGCAATCTGCCCAACAGATGGATTCGTTCACTACTGCCGCATGGGCCTATGTCACGGCCAATAGCGTCAGTACCGGAGCCACGATTTCGGTGGCGCAACTGGTGAATGCCGGATATCTGCCCACCGCATTCACTGCCAGCAATCCCTTTGGTCAGACCCTGGTAGCGTTGACGGGAACGGGCACCCTTGCGGCGTATTACCAGAACCCGCCGAACACACTCTATGGCGTGCCCGTAATACCCAGAACAGAAAAGGGTGTGGCTATGAAAATGGCAGAGAAATTATCTGCCATGCAGGAGAACGCGCCAGAGTACGTTGCAGCGATCTCCTATAACGGAGGCACAGGCGCGTACACGCAAGCACTGCTGCCCTATGCCGCGACCGCGCTGACCATGTCCACGAATGATCCACAGTTCAGTACGGCATTCCCGAGTCTGCTGGATTTGGTGAATGTGCTGCCAGCTACGGGGTTGTCGGCGGGGGCGAGTGCTACGGCATCTACGAGCAGTAGTGCGTGTGGTACGCCGCAGTTGTTCAACACTCCGGGCACCTATCAGGTGACGGTGCCGTCCTGTGCTAAAAGTGCGGGGGTGGTACTGGCTGGTG
>JAAOMR010000639.1 GCA_018853935.1 Acidithiobacillus ferrivorans | reverse complement strand
TGGGTGGAACGCAAGCTCCATGCCAGTGATCCGTCCTTGCAGGAAATGGCCCGACGCTGGTCCCGGCTGTCAGGCGTTTCCGTGAAAAAACTTTACGGCACCAAGGATAAAGAGACCTCTTTGCCCATGCAGATGATGAGTATGTTGGGTTCGGGACAGGGATTTCTGGATTACGCGCCCTTTGCGGTTCGGGTGCGTTGGTCGGAACGGGCGGAGCGGTGGATGGTAGATGGCTGGCAGTGGTCCGGGAGGGCACACATGCAGATAGAAGTCGGGGATGAGCGCGCACTGAATGCGTGGATTCAGCGGACGGCAGGTACACAGGATGCGGTGGAGCAGACCATGCGTCAGTTCCTGTACCGGCTATCGCGCAGTGGTGTCCTGGATTTGCAGGACACCCTGCTGGCGGCAGCCCTGCCGG
>JAAOMR010000638.1 GCA_018853935.1 Acidithiobacillus ferrivorans | reverse complement strand
TGATGGCGCCAAAAAACTCTGGCACCACCACCATGCGCCGCTCCGGATCCAGGCGGGACAGGAAACCGTCTTCCAGGGACCGTTTCAGGGAGTTGGCTGCATCGGCACCCTTACCGATGGAATAACAGGCCGCCACGTCGTAGTCGAGGTCCTCACAAACTGGTATCAGCATGTCCGCCAAGCCGTCCAGCGTCTCGCTGGCGTTGGCCGGCAGGTTGACCACCGTCACTGCGTGATCCTTTTGATTGG
>JAAOMR010000637.1 GCA_018853935.1 Acidithiobacillus ferrivorans | reverse complement strand
TATTCCATCGGTAAGGGTGCCGATGCAGCCAACTCCCTGAAACGGTCCCTGGAAGACGGTTTCCTGTCCCGCCTGGATCCGGAGCGGCGCATGGTGGTGGTGCCAGAGTTTTTTGGCGCCATCAATTCCTTTGTGTGGTTCACCCGCCCGGATGCTGGCGCCTACCGCTACCTGCAAACCATTGTTCCCAAGCTTGAGCCGACGCCTGTAGCCGATCTGATCTTTAAGACCGGTGGTGCGTTTTCGGACATGGAGCGCCGCAAGCCTGACGGATTCGGCGTGTACCACACCCACGCCCTGCGGCGCTGGCTGCAAGCATCTCATGCCGCACTCGCGCCGATCTTCCCAGATCTGGATGCGGAAGACCGTGGTGTTGCGGAACGGGGAGAAGA
>JAAOMR010000636.1 GCA_018853935.1 Acidithiobacillus ferrivorans | reverse complement strand
AAGAGCATGACGATCCCGGTGATGATGTTGTAAAAGGTCGTATCACTGCTCAATCCACCAAAGGCGCTGCCATTATTGTTGGCGGGACTGGTAATGGCATAGAGGATCTCGCTGAAACCATGCGTCCCCGAATTAAAGGCCCCGGCCCGTCCGGCGCTCGTACTCACGGCGATCGCCGTACCAATCAAAACCAGTAATGGCATGATGAGGATGGCCAGTGAGGCCATTTTAATCTCAAAGGACTCAATTTTTTTACCGAGAAACTCTGGCTACGTCCCACCAGGAGGCCACCCAGAAATACCGTGAAGATCGCAAAAGCGAGCATGGTTGCTAATCCCGTACCCACACCGCCGATCACGCACTCTCCCAGATCCATAAAGAAGAGATTGACACCACCGGACAGGGGCATAAGCGAATCATAAGCGCAATCCGCAAGACCGGATGACGTGGTGGTGGCGAGGCTTGAAAACAGGTCTGAAGCCGCCACACCAAAGCGATCCTCGACCCCTTCCATATTGCCGCCACCGGCCAGCACAGCGGTATGCGCCTGCGTGACATGGAGTGTATTGAATAGTGGGTTGCCCGCGAGGTCGACATGTTCGCTCATAAAGAGCCAAGGGCACAAAAATCACCAACATGGCGATTAATAGCGCCCAAGCAGTGCCTTTAGCCTTGGCCATGTGACCAAACATAAACACGATAGCAATCGGGATCAGTATCATACCAATCATATACAAAAAATTAGTCAGCGCGGTTGGGTTTTCAAACGGATGGGCGAAACTTGCATCGAAAAACCCTTCACCGTTATTACACAGCACTGCGATGGATGCTTGCGAGGCCACCGGTCCCATCGCGATCATCTGTTGAGTGATTTGTTTCCCCCCGCTTTGGAAGGGTGCAATCAAATGGACCTGCACATAAGGCCCAAAGGTCTGGATAACGCCCTGTTGAACGAAAATTAGCGCCAGCATGATCGACATGGGGATCAGAATGTAGAGAATAATGCGGGTAATATCGATCCAAAAATTGCCTATCTTCGTGGTTTTTTGACGCACTATGCCACGAATAATGACCAGAACTATGGCAATACCACTTGCTCCACCGATAAAATTAAGATCTGTATAGGGCAGCATCTGCGATAGATAACTCAGCGTCGTTTCACCACCATAATCTTGCCAGTTAGTGGTGGTTATCGCAGCAATGGCGGAGTTGAAAGCCGTGCCAATGGAGGTTCCCTGTAGATGCTGTGGATTCAGCGGCAAGACGCCTTGTGCTTGAAAAATAATATACATAAAAAAAACGCAGAGAATATTGAAAAGCAATAGGGACAGGGAATAGCGTTTCCATCCCATTTCATCGTCGACATTTACTCCGGTCAGATGATATATTCCTTTTTCCAGCGGTCCCAGGAAGGAGGTGGCCCAGAATCGATGACCTTCAACAACACGATACATATAGTGGCCCAACGGCAATGCCAGAAGAATTGACAATGTCAGGACTGCAAC
>JAAOMR010000635.1 GCA_018853935.1 Acidithiobacillus ferrivorans | reverse complement strand
GTCTTGGCCTCATGGGGTCCGGCAAGTTCGGTGAGATTGCCAACACCACCCGCCCCGACGTGAGCCTCTACGAGTGCATCATGCAAAACAAGATCGTCTATCTTCCCCTACCCACCATGGGCAAGGAAGAGACGGCCTCTGACTTCGCCAAAATGTTCATTGGAGACTATCGCACCGCCGTCTCCTGGATTCAGAACCTTCCAGAGCGGATGCGGCCCAATCCATCCACTCTGGTCTTCCTGGACGAACCAGGTTCTTACCTGTCGGACACCTGGGACCGCCTCTTCGAGCAGGCCCGCTCCGCCCGCCAGCGACTCATGCTCAGCCCGCAGACCAAAGCCAACCTCGATGGCGTATCAGAAACCCTGTTCGACAAGGTGGCGGGCAACTGTGCCACGAAGACCTTCTTCCAGCTCGGTGCTCAGGAGACGGCGGAGTTTGCCGGGGATTACATCGGGATGCGGTTGGGCGTGTTGAAAACGCTCTCGGAAAGCAGTTCGGATTCTGCCAGCGAATCCTCAACGGATGTGGTAGGCAGTGGCGCCGCCGGAGCGGGAGCGGGAACCACGGAAGGCGAACGTGAACAGGAGATGTACAAGGTCTCCCCGGATGACCTCAAAGCGCTCGGCAAGGGCGAGTGCATTCTCTCTTGGTGTGGAAGCAGCTACTTTCACGTCAAGGTGCCCATGGTTTCCTTCAGCGACGAGTTCAAGCAGTGGGCGGGAAAACCCAAAATCTATGCTCCCGAGAACCCCAGGCGTCCGCGTCCGTATCGGACGGATTACGGCATTTTCGAGCGCCTTGATATGGTCATCAAGGCCGATCAGGACTACATCAAAGCGCAGTTCCCGGCGAAGCAGGAGAAGAAGGCCGACACCAGGAAACAGCCCGATGCTTAGATCGGAGGCGTTTGACAAGGCCGGCACGAGAGCGTTAGGCTCTAACACACGTTACAGCCTAACAGGCGGGTGTATGAGCGCAGAATCGAATCGGGAACGGCAAAAGCGGTGGCGGGAACGTACCCTGAAGGAATCCGATGGTCCGCAGTTGACCCGATTGCAGGTGTATATCGAGCCCGAAGACGCTGCCGATCTGCTCCAG
>JAAOMR010000634.1 GCA_018853935.1 Acidithiobacillus ferrivorans | reverse complement strand
CCCATGAGCACGCAACACTACCCCATGCTGCAACGCAATCTGCTCTATACTGCTGTTACCCGGGGCAAGCGTCTGGTCGTGCTTGTGGGTCAGAAAAAGGCTGTGGCCATGGCGGCGCGGAATGAATCCGGGAAACGGCGATGGTCAAAACTGCGGGAGTGGATGCAGTAGCTTGGGACGAGTGAGGCGAATGGTCGCAATAGACTGGTAGCGGTCGTTCAGCAGCGGAAAGCAAGTGACATCATTCGACCAGTAATAGTCGTTCATGATGGGGATGATTAGGGATGACAATGGGCGTGTTAGGTTGCAACCTGGAATGTTACACTGCACCGTTAGTGCAATAGAATTTACGTTCGGCCGCAAGAAGGGTGCAATGACTCAACCCCAACTACTTTCGATTCTACGCAACCATAAATGGTCGAATCTCCCCACGTCTCCTGGTGTTTACTGGTGGTATTTCCCACACACAGCACTTGATCATTTGCGCATTGCTGAATTCTGCGACGTCAAGAAACTACGGCTGAGGACTGCGCCAGACGGCAAAGTGTGCCTCTATCATGGTTTAGCAAAGAGCCTCGCGCAGCGCGTGGAATGGCATGCAGCTCAAAAGCTGACGTTGAGTTGCTTACAGACCGGTTTCCTTTCGACCTTCCGGTTTA
Source organism: Acidithiobacillus ferrivorans (assembly GCA_018853935.1). Lineage (GTDB taxonomy): Bacteria > Pseudomonadota > Gammaproteobacteria > Acidithiobacillales > Acidithiobacillaceae > Acidithiobacillus > Acidithiobacillus ferrivorans. Next base: position 1,631 of record JAAOMR010000634.1, on the reverse strand, counting down.
CTCTTCTTGCCCTGAACGGCTTTGACTACTCGGAGGGTGAGGAGAAGATTGACGAGTATTTTGACGCTCTCTCTGTCAGTTGGCGATCGACAAGGACAAGGGAAGAGGCAGAATCCATTGAATGTAGCGAGCTTAATGGCGAATACTATTACCCGCTCAACATTCAGGCGAACAGGCGGCCTGAACTATTAGCTTATATCCGCCATTTGAAGGTCCTGCGAAGCGCCTACAAAAAACGATATATAAATCAATAGAAATAATCATTCTTGTAAGAAGTGAGATGGCAATGCAATCCAACGATTCCACTACTTATCTTGTTTCTTGTGTCAGCCAGAAGCGAGATAAGCTATGTGCGGCACGTGATTTGTATATTTCTGATTGGTTCATCAAGGCGCGTCATTATGCAGAATCGTCTATGTACCCATGGTATATTCTATCTGCCGAGTATGGCTTGGTTCCTCCCGATCAAATAATTGCACCCTATGAGCGGACGCTCAACACGATGGGGATTATGGATCGCCGTTCGTGGGCCGATCATATATCCCTTCAAATCTCGGAAGCCGTTCCGGACTTGAAACAAGTGGTTTTCTTGGCAGGTAAGCGGTATCGTGAGTTCTTGACCCGCCACCTTACCGATAGGGGCGTAAAAGTGTCGATTCCAATGGAAGGATTGCGGATCGGTGAGCAACTGAGTTGGCTTAGGAAGCACAACCCGTTGTCTGTAGATTAATGGCCAATCGGTGGAACAATTCATTCAAGCCGACTGTGGTTGGCCCATTGGTCAAGATAGTTACAGGGCAGTTTAAGCTAGTCCGGTTGCTTCCACTGCAGCGGGATGGCGCTACCCAAATCATCCCTGAGTAACGGATGCGCTGCGGTCTTTGGATACTTGTCCACAATGCAGACCCCGCCGCCCTGGCCGGTCAGATAAACCTGATCCGGTGTAACGTAACCGAGGGACTGGTGCAGACGGCGACGATTGTAGAACTCAGAGTACGCGATCAGGGCGCTTTGATCATTACGCTGAGAGGACGTAAGAGTGCAGAGTCGGATAGCCGCTCACGCTGCCAAGCTGTCGTTCGTACTAAACGTTCTAATGCGTGACAGGCACCCGACAAAAGGAGCGGATTCACATGGCAAGGCTTCTTGTTCACCCCTGCTATGCACAGGGCGTCACATGATGGGAATGCCCTGATCAACTAGGTCTTGCACGCGACAGGAATTTCTCAAGCCACCTTATCATAATCTCTGGTCAACCTTAGAATGCATATAGCCAAAACATCATCCAGTTTTGCCAGCGCCTTTTTGCGTCGGCAGAGGAAATGGACAATGCGCTGATCCGTGCCTGTAATGATCGGGTAAAGGCCAACGTTACAGTCTATGTCCTAGGGGATTTTGCCATGGAATCGGGCGTAAAAGCCAAAAACATGCTGTCCCGACTGCAAGGACGCAAAATTCTGATTCGGGGCAACCATGATTTGGCTAATGATGATTGGGCCGAACAGGGTGAGTGTGGTCAGCCAAATTGATGGTCCTCTGGTCAACTTATTTGAGGGTCCGCCAGGCGAGTGCTGTTCTACAGCTTCTCATTACCATTCATATAGCTTGCCACTTTCCAACACCTCGTGTGC
>JAAOMR010000633.1 GCA_018853935.1 Acidithiobacillus ferrivorans | reverse complement strand
TGTGGCTATGCCGTGGGTCAGCGTTGCTGTGGATAGCGTTTCTTTTCTTTCTGATATGGCGGCACATCGTCAGACTTGGAAGAGAATCGGCGGAGAAAAGCAGTGAAGAACCAATATAGAGAGCATGTCATGACTCTCAAGAGAGGTATTCACGTTTTTTGGGAGAAGGAATTCATGCCTGCGGTGCTGGAGTTGATACAGGTAATCGGCCACGTCCTTGAGGTTGGTAAATATCTCCTTTTTGCGTTCTGGGTGGTTCTACCTTATTCCCTTCTGATCACCGGACAGAAAAACGTGAAGCCGCTGGGGATGCTTCAGCCACACTGGTTCATTTATTTTGGCGTGGCTGGACTCATCTCGCAGGCGATTGTTGTGGTGGTTCTTTTTGTACGTCATGTGATGCGCCTGGGTTGTGAAGGAGACACGCGATGACCGTCGCAATCAGTGCAAGAATTCAGACTTTGATGAAGAACGGT
>JAAOMR010000632.1 GCA_018853935.1 Acidithiobacillus ferrivorans | reverse complement strand
GGTGATAACTCGTCCCATCCAGCGCGATCAACAGCTGTCCATTCACCATCCGGAAGGTGTCCAGCTGACCGGTATCATTCAGGGCATTGAAAGTCCGCTCAAAGGCTGGATAAATATGCTGTGGATCGACAGGATCCAACAGGTTGCGAATATGGTTGTCGCTGGGGATGTCGCGCATACCAAACAAGGTTTGCGCATTGCTCATGCCCCGGGTTTCGCTCATGGCGATTTGATGTGTCAGGAAAGAAG
>JAAOMR010000631.1 GCA_018853935.1 Acidithiobacillus ferrivorans | reverse complement strand
GGCCCGTTCCAACACCTGGGCCAGCAACGCTTGGGGGTGAATCGACTCCGGTTGTCCTGACGGTCCAGCGACGAGTTCATCCTGCGGTATGCCCGCAGCCTGCCTTGGCAGGTGGTCAGATGCGTTCCCGTCTCTCTCCATCATGGTCCTTCGTCTTTCATCGTTCGGGCCTTCGGCGGGGGCGCCGCTTACTATGCCCTCTGCTGACTTCTCCACAGTATTCAGCGTTCGTTTCCAAACGCCCAGCTTCGAGCTTCCGAAGCACTGGGGAGATCTCCCGGGGTAAGACACGTTACCTTCACTGCATAGACGCCGGATTTACAAAAATGCACCCCATTCGCAGATGGAGGGCTTCGCGGTCACGTGCCCGCTCGCCCCCGATGCATCACGCCTCATATCCGGTTTTTGTTCATCGCCCCGCAGCTTCGGATTGGGCTTCCTCCAGACCCCGCCTCGCGACGACGCCCTTGCCCTTCTCCTTGCCTTCGGCTCTGCGTATACCTGGCCACAGGACTCTCACCTGCGAAGTAACGCGCCATGCCCGGCGCACACGTCTGACATAACCGGCGC
>JAAOMR010000630.1 GCA_018853935.1 Acidithiobacillus ferrivorans | reverse complement strand
TCAAAGTAGCTTTGCAAGTCTGCGTCCACCACCCAGCAGTGGCCTGCTTTCAAATACTGATCCACTTCGCGCAGCGCATCTTTGCAGCCCAGACCTTGCCGAAAGCCGTAGCTTCTTGGCTCGAATTCGTGCTCAAAGATCGGCTCGATCACCAGCTTCAGTGCCGCTTGAACCACGCGGTCTTTGACGGCAGGTATACCGAGCGGGCGCCGCCCCTTGCCTTTTGGTATGTACACACGTCTTACCGGCTGCGGGCGATAACTGCCATCCCGCAGTGCTTGCGCCAGTTCGGCCAGATAGCAGTCACGTCCTTGCGCGAATCTCTCCACGCTCATGCGGTCTACACCAGCCGCCCCAGCGTTCCGTTCGACCTGTATCCATCCCAACCCCAACGTTTCGGGGCGCGACACTTTGTCGATCAGACTATGCCATTTGCCTCCCTTAACTCCTGTTTGAAGAGCTGCCAACATAGCTTCTGTCCAGATTGGAGCTG
>JAAOMR010000063.1 GCA_018853935.1 Acidithiobacillus ferrivorans | reverse complement strand
GAAGCGGGTTACCAAAAGGCACATCCATAAGCGCTTTCTATTGCAGCATAATCTCAATGTATGAGTGACGGTTTTGTTAACCAGCCTTTGTATTCCGCACTGAAAAACTGTGAAACTTCAGATATTGTTTGACCCTGGGGTATTTCAGCGGTTTTTATTCCAGCCAATCTAACAATAGAATTCATGCTATCATCGCTTGCATTGCATGTATCTCTGATGGAAGATGTGATTTTTGAAATATCCTTATGGACACTATCTATTCTAAGCGATTTGTCATATTCCCAATATCTTAGCCCCTGCACATCAAACACCTTCTCCGTGGCGTTGTCTTTAATGAGCACAACCTTCTTATTGAAGGCATGAGCAATTCCAAGTTCATACATCACATTAGAATTCCTTGCACTTATGTCGCAAACCAATATTTCAGATTCAACTATTTGTTGAATTATTCCCACGACAATATAATCTGTTTTCGTTGTGTCATCAGCCCTTGTTGGATAGTACCCAGCAGAAATAATGGCGGGTTTTATAATGTGTTCATAGACTCTGCCAAAATGTCCTATTTCATATCCTTGAGCGTCTGATATAGGCATTATAACAAAGCATTTTGGATTTTGTTTTTCGGCTTGTTGGGTCATTGTTTTACCTAAAATATTATATCCATGAAAAACTTAACCACTTTTAATCTAGGGCACCTCGAAAAACCCCAGTTTCTGCAGAATGCATAGCTGCAACCATTTGATTCTTTTTGGTAGGCTTTTCGTCCGGCGGAGTTTTTCGAGGTGCCCTCTAGATAATTTTTTTCAACTGCTAGATCTAGAAAGCTAAACGGGTTGCTTAACAGACTAAGCTAAGTACTGAATTTGACCTGGAAAGCACCTGTAAACCAAGTGTCAATTAAACGAAGTTACTTTTACTTATTGATCCGTTCAAACTATCGCTTCGACATTAACTTGTAAGCTTTTTGTCCACACAACGCCAACCTTTACTTTCTCCTCAGCGGAGTCTACATCATCTGATGACAACTCGAATGATTGTATATCACCATCGATATCTTTTGTTGTGAGTTGAAAGTTGAATTCTGCACCCCAGTTTATACCTATAACAGTTAGATTGTATTCTCCTGGACTAAGAATGGCTCGTGGGTAGATAGTATAGTTTACATCCTTGTGATAACCAGACTTTATGTGGCAAATTTCTGAACTTCCGTTATTGGTTGATGCAATGATGTAAAGTTCGTTGTCTGTATGTGTAACATTAATCTCATCAATGTTCATTTTTTGATCCTTTCGGTGTTTCCCTTCATGGGTGTGGGTTTTCGCTCCACAAGATACTTCAGACTTGATGCTCATCTTCATAGTCCACGTAGCTTACTTCAACTACGGCAGGTGCAGATTGAGTTCGCTTCTGCACAGGTTTAACGTCTTATTATACCATTACCCGTCAAAGACATATCGTACAAGCTAGCCACGGCGTCTGCAATCGACAAACCCGGCACCACTCCTACCAGTTCATGCACTGCATGTTTTTCCGCAGCCTCTCCTGTGGCATCCACCTCTCCAGTACCTGCATCCGCTGGCTGTAGCTGTACCAGCTTGACGTCCGGAGCGATGGTCTGCTGCGCTACACCCTGAGCCATCACCTCTACCTGTTGCTTTCCGACAGCAACAGTGGCTCCCACCTGAGGTACGGCATACTCTCCCGTACCTGCATCGCTGGCTGTAGCTGTGAGGGATGCACGTCCGGAGTATTACCTTGGGTGAGGTCTTCTGCTAGACCTAGAAATCTGGACGGGTTGCTCGACAGATTAGGGAGGGATTTGACCTAATATTTCTAAAAAGTAAGTGCCTATTGAACGTTTGTTTGTCCAAATGGTTAGACAGGCATAAACCATTAATATGTTATTATGTCTTTTGTTTTAAATTCATCAATCTTAATAAGGGCAACAGCAGCATCAACAGTGTTCCATATTGGATTGCTTTCCCCCCAATAAATAAAAACAGTTTTCGTTTCATCGGTATTGCTTTTTTCTTTTATGTACTTTTGAGATTTCTTTGTGTAGACTACAATAAGATCGCCTGCGTGAACCTCGTAATCTGGCAACCAAATTGTGTGTTTTACGCGGCTAGATATTAATTTTTCACCTATCTGTCTCGTATTAAAAATAATGTACTTTCCAATATTATCATCAGCAGAAACTGTTAATATTATTCTTTCTTTTCCAATATCACCGGCATCTTTTATTCCGCGAATGTTTATATTCATTTCTTTTTCCAGATCAACAATGATGGAAATAATCCAGCAAGTATTAACACTATAGAAGCCAGTACTAGCGTACCCAAGAAGTAATAATTGTTTACCTTTAAAAACCTCAAAGATCCGAGCACTATACTCCCAATGGAGATCATTAGTTTTTGTACATTTTCCAAGTCCTTTTTTAGGTTGAGCGAGTTCTCTATGGCTTCTTTCTCTTTTTTTAGAACTTCGCATTCTTGCCTTTTATCATAATATTGCATCATAAAAGCATTTAGGCTGCTTATTTCTGATTCTTGGTTATCATTTATATGCCGCAGAAATTTTACGGTTGCCGAACTAGACATTTCTTCACTAGAGAGTTTAATTCCTGCCGATCCGAAAAGACCCTCTTTTTTCCCTACATATTCTCCACTAGGGACATCTTCAGATCCTTCTTCGTCCTCTTTTTCGCCTATGTTAGACATTTAAGAACGGAGGACAAGGCACTCCACCAGCTAATAGATCAATTTTCTTTGTAAGGACTTCCATCAAAGTCATGCAGGTCTCCCTCTATCGTGTTCCAAGATGGACGATTCAGACGCAGTGTTGCGCACGCAGCTGGTTCTATTTCAACTAGGGCAGAATGATGAAACCCAGCGCATTCTAGCCCTAGAGCTTGCCTCCCTGCCCCAGCACAAATTTCTAGGGATGTGAAACGATCCATTTATGTTTTCTCTTGAGGTGTATATGAGTTCATTAACCCACATGAGGCATACGCTGAAAAGGGACATTATACAACAAGACAATTTTTATCCTTCTGCCGCAAAACGTGCCAACACAAGCAAGCCCATCTTGATGTTTCTAAAGACCTTTTATCTATACCGCAACATGAGACAGGGAATTACACCGACTAGCCAAACATGCCCATGCCTCTACTTTAGCCCAAGCCTATGACCGCTTCCAGTCTTACTGCCGACGCGCCACAGGTTACTTCAGACTTGATGCTCATCTTCGTCCTCATAGTCCACGTAGCTTACTTCTGCCACGGCAGATGCAGATTGAGTTTGCTTCTGCACAGGCTTTGCATCTATACCCTTACCCGTCAAAGCCATATCGTACAAGCTAGCTACTGCGCCTGCAATGGACAGACCAGGCACCACTCCTGCCAGTTCATGCACTGCATATTTTTCCGCAGCCTCTCCAATGGCATCACCATCTTCCGTACCTGCATCCGCTGGCTGTAACTGTGCCAGTTTTACGTCCGACGCTATGGTCTGCTGTTGCGCTACACCGTGAGCCATCACCTCTACCTGTTGCTTTCCGACAGCAACAGTGCCTCCCACCTGCGGTGGTACGGAACCCCAGTCCGGTCGCTTGTAGCCTGCCTGTGTCCACGCAGCTGGCACCTTCATCGGATGATACTCTGTTAGCTTGGGAAACTTCCATTGCAGTATTGCAGCGTTTTCTCCCTGCATTATGAGTGCTGTAGGACCTACATTCTTCTGCACCCCCAGTCTTCGACCGAAGTCTGATGGCATCATGACATGCTCTTTCGATGGCTGGTAGCCACCCGACTGGCTCGGTGAACCTCCAGAGGTGGATGACATAGGTGATGATATCTGGCGCTGATATCTCTCCACTTCCCGTTCCCCCAGAAGATCTGATGCCCACTTTTGGTCCTGTGGTGCCGTGAGTCTGGCGATGATCTTCGTTGCCGTCTGCCCAGCCCAGATGGTCGATGTATGCCTATCATACTCACGTTCTATCTGACTGATGCTCTGCGTTCCCAAGATTACACGCATGCCCTTTGATCGTAGGGTCTCCAGAGCTTCTGTGATCGACGGCACCCTGCCGCATTGAGGCACTTCGTCTAGTATCATCCATACCCGGCGCACAGATGGATTGCAGTCTGGCTTCTCTGAGATTTGGCGCACGACCTGCTCTATGATTGATGCCACCCATGAGCGGCTTAGTGACTTGTTGCTGGGACGGTAGCCCAAGATTGCCACATTAGACGTCTTGCCGCTCAGCCATCCTTTAACGCTCCACGGCTTATTTTTGGCGTTGCATACCTCACCTGTGCCGATGTTAATGACAGCCGAGAGTTTGGCTGCCATCTCAGCAAGAAAACTTGCAGTGGTCTTTGAGTCCTTACCCATCAGAAAGGCTTTAGCCATCGGTGATTCACGCATGACGGTTTCCAGCAGCTTGTCATAGTTACTCAGGTGCTCAGCACATGCTCGTGCTAAATCACTGAATCCAAACTTAACACCATGCTTCGACTGCAAATCTGAGATGACGGCGACCAGCAGTCCTTGAGCACCCTGTGACCAAATTGGATCTTTCTCTTGAGTCGGCACCAGTGTCTCAGCGAGTGATTCTGCGTCCAGTCGGGTTGAGATGTCTCTACCCAACTGCCACCTCTTGCCTCTGGCATCCCAGGGTGCCAGCAGATCATACTCCTGTATCTTTTCCTGAAAATCTCCCTTGTATGAAAATATCAGGACTTTGTCTCCACGTGCTATCGCCTGATTGATAATCCTCCACAGGATGGTTGTCTTGCCGCTACCTGAGCCACCCAATATAAGTAGATGACTGGTCTCCACCATCTCCGTTATCTTTATTTTATCATGTATTAGTAGCCCCTTATCAGACTTAGACCCTATATTGGCGCGAGCCATTTTATGATGCGTAGTTTGCAGCTCATACCCTCTTATGTGCCGCTCTGGTGACAAATAGCTGGCTCTGAATAAGCCTATAGCGACCGCTATGGCAGAAGGCACAGCGATGACTAATGGTATAATGCCTGCCGACAACGGATGGTCTATATGTTCTATCACGGAGAGTGGAGACGCTCCGGTCATGAGGTATGCTCCACAGAACCATGTCAGTCCATAGATCATGGCTCCTGCTATGCCAGATATGGCTAGTCTTTCTAGGTCATTATTAGGATTATCCATTAGCTTTTGCTCCGTGTTTGATAGTTCACTTCCTGAGCTACGTAGACCACACGCTGGACATAAGCTGTGGTCTGCGCATCACGAGGTCGCAGATGCCCACTGGTGTAGCCACTGGCGGCTGCCTCTAATATGCCGATGCCGGTATATCCTCGACCTTCTGCCCACAAATAGTTGAGTCTCAACGCATTGGATACGGCTCTTGCCGCTCCGCATGGGTCTAGAGCGGTGGTGAGTCTTACATGATATCGCTTAAAATTGGAGATCTTGATCTGCGCGATACCTACGGCTAGATGATGTCCCGCTTTTATGAGTTGAGTGATGCCAGACCATGCCTCTTTTGCATTCTTCCACTTATATGTTCTAAGAGTGTATGTGTCAGTTGCTATCCATGGATAACCAGCACTTTCTGTGTATTCTATTCCGGCTACCGCGCTTTGATATTTATGCGGAGCACAATAAAGATCAGGTATATGTATCATTTTGCCACCTCCCAGTGTTTTTATACTGGGACAGCCGGACATTGCATCCGGCTTGAAGAGCATCGGTGTTAAAATAATCTCATGTCATGATATAAGCATACTATTATGATAGTAGCAAGGTAATGGATTGATAACGTCACATTTCCAGTTCTTCCAATACCCGTAATTCTTCACGCTTATTTTCTTCCTTGATAACTTCGTCGTGTTTTTTATTTTCTTTATTTTCTTTTTCTTGTGCCTGATCACCAAGCGCGGCATCGGATGCTCTTCTACCCTGCTCTTTCCCATGCTCTAATTGCGTTTCCAGATCTTTGACCTGCTCTGCATCCATGACCCGCTCACGCGATGTTCCAGCCAGATTCTTCTCTGCCCACTTTTCTGCCGTCTTGCATAGCCGATGTGGATCATCGGTGATGATCTCAAGATTGTTCTTCTGTCTTGTTGCTGCCACATATAATGAGTTTGCAGTATCTCCGATGGTGCTCTCACCAGTAACAATAGCACGATCAACGCTTTTGCCTTGGGTGTCATTGACTGTTCGCGCATAGCCATAATCTGCAGCCAGCATCTGCTTTTTGGTATCAATGATAACGGTCTTACCCTTGTCTGTCTTCATTGTTATTTTTCCGTCTTTTACTTCCGCGACTATTCCACCATCTCCGTTGAACGCTTTATATTCCTTGCTCTGTGAGTTATCACGAAGGACAAGCGTATCACCTTTGGCAACCTTCCAGTTCTCCTGCTTATCGTATAATTGCACTTTCGTATGATCGATGTCATTGAGATTGATATTCTTCTGTCGATCTTTTGCGCTTAGTGTCAGCTCTCCTGTCTGTAGATTTATGTCTTTTATCTCATAGTCTACGATGCCAGATTTAGTTTTTGTGTCTTTTCCATTGCCACCATTATTTTCTATGCGCTCCTGCATTCTCATGACCTGTCCTACAGTATAATACCTAGCCTCAGATCGTTGTGCGGCGGTTAGTGATGTCCGGGTGAGTCTTGTGACCTCTACGCTCTCCTGAGTATTGATTTTCCCGCTATCTACAAGATGATGACGTATATCATTATTCACCATTTCACGGACGGCATTGGTCTTACATACTATGAGAGTGTTCTTGCGCTGGTCATCATCTAAGCCTATGAACCGTTCTACTGTTTTATCTGCTATGGCTTTACGTCGATCCTCTGTAGTGATCTTTGAGAGCTGACCTGTCTTTTTATCTACAGAACCAGTGCCTGTCACTTCTACTTCCGTCATATAGTTCTTTGCGATTTCCAGTGCCTCTGAGGTTTTCCTGCTTGCGAAGAGTTGAGCCATATTGCGCATGTCAGCGTCCTTCTGTCTCTGCACTTCACGGATCTCACTATATGCGATGGACTCGGAGTCCATAAGCATTTTGAAAGTGTCACCAGCTTCCATAGCTTTGAGCTGATCTGGATCTCCTGACAGCAGGATTCTGTCTTCTGCTCTGAGTTTCTTGAGTATCTCCTGCATTGATCTGTCTCCGACCATGCCTGCCTCATCTAATAGATACAGTTTCGGCTTGCCTTCTACCTTGTCTGTATTTTGTAGAAGACGCGCCGTGGTGATGTTCACATCTGTCCCTGCCTCGACCAGCTCCTGTCGTGCTGTATGTGAAGGAGTCAGTCCGATGGTCTCATAGCCAGTTTCTCTGGCAGCATCGATGATTGCCTTGGCGCTGGTGGTCTTTCCTACACCAGCGGAGCCAACAATGCCTATAATCTTATCTGCACTGGTAAATGTTGCCTCTAATGACTTTCTCTGTCCCGCTGAGAACTTAAAGCCTTGTCGCTCTTCCGCTTGTCGTATAGTTTCTACAGCATCCTCAGAATTCATGAGAGCCTGCATCTTACCTTTGCCTTCTTCACAATAGCCTTGGAGCCATCCCTCCCTCTGCACGACTTTTTTTGTCGTGAGCATATCGTGACGCTCCACGACTTTTATCTGCTCCCCTGCTCTGCTCTTTTTCACATATTCAAACTTCTGCTTGCCTGCTGATATAATCTCTTTGTGATCTATCAGAGCATCCTTGACGTCATCGATAGTCACCTGTCCCATACCTTGTTTGACTGCCTCTAAATATAATTTCTCTCTATTAAATACAGAATTGGTGGCTGTTAGATCATCTAGCGCGAAATCAAGGCACATATTGGCTATTTTTGCTCTATCGTCTTTCTCCCTGTTGATTGTAGGGATATCCTGCGTTACCTCTGGTCGTTTGCACTTCTGCGGGTCGATTCCGAGACGTCGTGCATGTATCCTCCACTCACTCTGTTGTTCCAGCAGATTCTTCTTTGTATTCTTATCCTCTCGCGTGATCTGCCATGCCCCATCCCGTTGCTGATGACTACTCTCTGCTCTGGTAGTTCCATCCTGTATAAGTTGTTCATCGATCTGCTGTTTACGTGAAGATGATTCATATATCTGTTCCTTAGTTATACCAGCCACTTCAAAGCCATCCTTGGTCCTCACTATAGATATGCCAGCTCGCTCCAATTTCTCAGACAGCCTGCTTTTCATGATCATGTCGGCGGTTTCCATCCGGACATTCTGTTCTCCGAAGTCCAGATCAATGCTCCGATAGCCACCATTCCGGTCCTCGACTACATTTATGAGCGCGGCATGGCTATGAATGTGAATATCCGTGTGACCATCGACCGGACGTGCATCCTCATGCCTGTAGACAGCAGCTATGACTTTCCCTGCCATCGCACGCTCTTTTCCACCTTTGCCATATCGAGCGGAGGCTATGTCACTCTCTACATATGCCAGTCCATCCCTCACGGAGTCATCCCACATCTGTAGTAGCTCAGTCCTCAGCTCTGGATCGGCAGCAGCGACGAGCAAAGAGAATGATTTTGGAGCGGAGAAGTTGATTTCCGTACCCATCCGTCTCTTGCCATCCATATCTCCGGCACGACCAGAAATATCGGTGCCATCAGGTAACTTGCCTTCCAGCAGTGCTATGAGGTCTGACTGCTGGATGGGTTTGTTGGTATCCAGTCCAAATTTATCAGCTAGTTGACCAGTCCAGAAGGATGGCTGTTGCTGACCACTACCTGAGTAATATTCGACAGCGGCTGCCTCTTTTTCATGACCTAGATATTGAGCTACATCTTTTGCAGAGCCATTGAGTGCCTTAACTCTTATCATAGTCTTCTCCTATGGCTACCATTTTGAAATTGCAGTCCTCTGCCTCTGGAGTCGTTATCGCCACAGCAGCTTCTACACCTGAGACCATCTCGTCACTTGTAAAGTGACCATACTTTCTTATAGAGATACAGCCATCTTTGAATTCTATTACATGCTTTATATCTTTGATGCTCTTTGCCCTGCCATTGATGTCGTCTACCGTTTTCTTATGTAGACCGTAGATATGCCTATTATATTTTATGACAGCATCTGCACTTTCTGTCGCTGTGACATAATTTATTGTGAGAGTTCCGTCCAGATGGTGCTTTCGATCACCTGCGGCATTCATAATTATGCAAGCATAATCCAGAGCATTTACATAATCTGTTACAGCATATACACAAGCTTTCTGCATAAGTTCACGCTGCGGTATCGATGGAGCCTTCATTAACCATGGCAGCTTCGGAGACTTCATATCCATAAATAGATGTTCCGCACAAGCATCAGCATCAATGGGTAAACGCTTCTTGATGGCTTTATACTTATATAACTTCTTGCTTGCGCTTCTGCAATATTTTTCAAACTCTGATATTTTTTGCATGGCTGTGCCTCCTATATGTATGCAACCAATTCATTAATGATGTACGCATAAGAAAAGCACAATAGCAAGCCATTAGGGTGCGAATGTGCGTTCTTTAGGATACCCTTTAGGGTATCCATATTATGACAAGACTGTTATGGATTCATACACATTTATATAAGTATGCACCTACTTTTGATAATGTTGTCTACATCATGCGCAATCTAGGTGACAAGAATGTCTATAGTACATTTATTCGAGTTAATTATATGTGATTACTTGACTTATAATAATTCATTCTTATACTGTGTTAGTAACAAGTTAGTTCATTATAGTATATCGGGAGGATGTTATGGAAAAATTACCTATTACAGTTGTTGTAGCACCATTCGTCGATGATGTTTTGAAGTATAAGCGCCGTGGCTATCCGTGGCTGTATATAAGAGACATGCTGGTTGATGCTGGAGTGTTAAGTAAGGAAGTAAAGTTAGTATCTTTCCGCAGAGCTTGCCTTACTAATTTATACACTTCTTCTATAGAACAAATGCAAATACCTATAAAGCAGTCTACTGCTACAGAACATGCACGTCCTGCGCAGACACCTGCTCCACGTCCTCTACCTGTTAACGTAGAGGAACCAGTTAGACGAGAAGGTTATGGCATTCCTGATAGATCGAAGGAAGAGTCAGGTTCTTCTAATTCTATGAAAGATGAACTTGCAAAAATGGGTTTAGTATTTAGTTAAAGTTTCACACACAAAGGAGAGGTGATTTATGATATATGTTTCACATGGTGATAAAGGTGGGGTAGGAAAGAGTATGCTATCGGCTGTTTTGATCGATTATCTGCTGTCACAAGGTCGCAAAGTTACACTGATAGAGGGTGATGAAGGTCAGCCTGATGTGGCACTACGTTACACACGTCTGATCGATATCAAGCTTGTAAACTTAAATCGAGCTGGAGACGCAGAGGCGGCTATCATGAGCTGGATGAGCGCGATTAAAGCAGTCAATGTAGAAGACGATATAGTTGTTAATCTTCCGGCGGCGGCTGGAGATACACTAGATTCAATGGCGGATATGATGATAGAGGCAGCAGTGGAGTGTGGTCATGACATGACCATTATGTACTCAGTCGGTGCGTATGCGACTGCTGCTGACATGTTAGAAAAGTCTTTGAAAAATGGTATGATGGCGTCTGTACCCCTCTCTCGTACCTGCATCGTCTATCCCGATTTTCTAGGCAAGCAGGAAATGTTCACATTCTATAAAACGGATGCGCGTTTAGATTATATTCATGGTGGTGGTCATGAAGTTGTGATGCCATCATTGAGTCCGACATCACTGGCTGAAGCTGTCTTCAAGGCAAAGGGATCGTTCTCTGCGCTTGCAGATAAAGAGACATCAACGCTGGAGTTCGGTCAGCGGATATTCTTCTCAAAGAAGTGGCTGCCTGCCGCACATAAGTGCATAGCACCAATGATTGCAGCACCAGTGGTTACAGCGCAGGTAGTTGTATGACAGCCATCATAGTGTGCAGTGATCGTCCACGGGTCGGTCGGTTGCTGTTGACTTCCATCTTTGCCGAGTCTCTGCCATCTGCTCAGGTGGTGGCTGTCGCGGGATCTTCAGACGGTGTCGATCGACTACAGGCGGAGATACTCACTGCCATAGATGCTTATTCAGATCTCTCTTCAGGACTGATCCTCATAGACTTTCCGGTACCCATTGACAGAGCATCCGATTTTTTTGTCGATGCGCTGCACGAGATTGGTCATGAAGTCAGGATGGCTTACATCGTGAGTCCAGATGTAGGGTCGCGTCGTCTGCTGAATAGTGCTTTCGGAAAGCAGGCAGATCGTCTGGTGGCTGTCATCAATGCATATATGCCTAATGCTGTGAAGTCATGGGAGCGGTCGGTTGAGGCTCAGAATTGGCGAGGGACAGCGATCTGGTCTTCTCCGCCTGCTCGCGTGCTAACTGTTATCAATGAATCTCATATGCCTTTTTCTGAGTTATGGTCGGCATCCGGTGGTCAGCATCTTGTAGATAGACAGGCTATAAAGTGGTGGTATGAGCGCACCATAAATAATGTATGCAAGCTGTTATTATGAAATAACAGTCGTTCCTTTTCTTTTCCCATCTTTTTGTGATTGATCGTGAATGCTTTTACATTATGCACTTGCTATAACAATATTATCATTGTAGTATCATTAAGTATTAGCGTTTACTTATTAATAAGGAGATAAAAATGCAAGAACCTCAGCGATTGATTGCAAAAGTGGCACCATATATTGATGACATAAACACACATAGAAATTTAGGATATACATGGCAAGAGCTAGCAGACGTTTTTGACAGTCCTCCACTGGTCTCATTCAAATACGCTGTCAAATATGGCACTAAATATAATGCGGAGCAGTTGCCTCTTCCATCAAGTCCACACAGAAGAAAATGAGAATAATATGATTAAGAAAACAATAGTGGCAATAGTAATGAGTTTATCAGGAAGCACTGCTTATGCTGGTTGTGTTGGTTTTATATGGTCTAATAATAATATGGATGTTAGCTTAAACACGCTTGAAACCATCAAGGATGCTACTCACTCTGAGCCAGCGTCCTGTAAGCCAACGCTATATAAAGTTAAGATTTCGGCAAGTCCAAGTGGATTAAAACAGACCAATATGTCCTGCACTAAGATAGCCACCATGTACGATCAGACTTGGCTTATGAGCAGTAAAACACCATTCCGTAAAACGAATATGCTTATACATAAAATGACTGTTTATCATCACAATTGTCCTACTAATGGTTTTTTTATTAGGGGATATCCAGCAGTTATGACATACCGAGGACCACACTTAGTAAACCTTTTAGATAGTACTATCAAGGTGCATCTGCCAGTAAGTCTTCACAGAAGAAAAGGAGAGGGTCATGGAACAGCATAATATCGAAGAACCAACCGATGATTTTTACGATCCAGATGCTGATTCAGATGTTCCACCAGATCTGCCTACGTCTATTCCTGCATGTGAGCCAGAACCTGCTCCTGCACTTACTGTCACAGTGACACCTCAATCCGATCTGTCTTCACCTGCTCTAGCCTCTTTGCCAGCCGATATTCAAGCGGCGGTGCTACGCACAGCGGCAGAGCATGGAATCACACATGACGATCCAGCGTGGATTCTGCTTGAGGCTGCTCAGGTATCAATGGATGCCGTGGAGCAGATGCAGAGGGTATCTAGCACTGTAGCGACTGCCATTGCGAGACTGCCATCGGATGTGGCGGCAGCAGGTCAGAGGTTGTCGACAGAGGCATCAGCGTCTGTCGAGTTGGCAATGCAGGAAGCAGGCAAGAAGACAGCGGTGGCGATAGCCACATCTATGGATGAGATGGCTACTTCCATCAAGACTGCTATGAGCACTGGTGCTGATAGCATAAATAAAAAGGTCGCAGAGGTCGGCTCGGCATTGGATGGTGCTGTCAAACAGCGCCGGGATGAGATCATTGGAGAATGGTCAAAAGCCGCATTGAAGTCAGCACAAGATGCTGTCAAAAAAAGCGGCACCATGCGTCTAGCTGCCAGCTATTTCTCTATTTTTTGCATATTAGTGTTTGCCTGTTTATTTGGCGCTGGTCTTATGTATTTCGCAGAAGATTTGACTGGTCACTTGATGCCAGTTGGAACGTATAAGCGGGTTCTTCCTGATGAGGCTGGCACGATATTAATGATACCAAAGTCATCTGTTAGAGCCTCTGCATATTGTGCAGGTACAGATAAGATTTGCATTGCTGTGCCATATAAAAAGCAGTCAATTAAATACTTTTTTTAAATAGTCAGTTTATAGACTTGCTATAAGTTTATTATCATAATACTATGCTATACATATAATCAACAAAGGAGAAATACTATGATTATGTCAAAGATTAACATGGGAGAAAAAGTACACGCTGCGCAGATCGACGACGTAATTAAAGAGTCGGGATCGCAGGTTGCAGATGTTTTGGATTTTGTGAAGATGAATACAGGCTTTGTCCTGCTCTGGCTATGGATTGGAGGAGGCTGGTTTTTGTATGATATGGGTGAGCTATATAAGCATCATTATAATACTGGAAGTCCTGTATTATACTTTATGATGGGATTTGGAGTCATCAATTTACTATATTCACTTATGCTCTTGAATGTTAGTGATGCAAGAATGACCACGCGAGGACATGGAGCTATACAAAGTAAATTTCTGCTATCAACCATTCCCGTACTAGCACTTTACGGTGTTATTGCAATATCATATGGTTTCTATCTTCCCGCGTTAGTCAGTTTTTGTATAGCTGGATATGGCGCATTCAGATACTTCCAGTCTTACATCCTGCATCTCGGTCCTGCTCATAGCTCGTATAACAAGATCATGAAGGGAAATCGGGACGACATGTATGGTACTAAGCTGGTTGAGCAAATCTCAAAGGCGATAATAAAAGGTCCAAAGGTTGCAGGTCGTGGTAGCCATATATCTGGTGCTGAGGTCTATGAAATGACGGGTCTATCACATGAGTCTGTCGATGAGTCCATTATACAGATCGGTGGCATGGCTATCGACAAAGATGACGAACAGCAGCACTTGCTATTCGCAGGAGCCCCCGGCACTGGTAAAACAGTCACATTCAAGCGTGTATTAAAGACGGTACGCGCTCGTAAGCAAAGAGCGGCAGTATATGACCCAACAGGTGACTACATCGCATCTTTCTATCGTCCCGATATCGATATCTTGCTAGACCCACTTGACGCGCGTACCGTTGCATGGAATCCATGGCTCGACGCTAGTGTGCATGAGTATGCTGCCATAGCTGCCAGCTTGATTCCTGATGCTGGCGGGAACTCTGACCCATTCTTTGTTACAGCGGCGCGAGGTTGTCTAGAGGCACTCTTGCAAGAGTGCACCAGCATGGATGAGGTTATCTACTATGCGCTTTCCGGCTCCGATGCGGAGTTGCAGATAATCGTACAGGATGCAGGTCTCGCTGGCACTGTCGGACCTGAGAAGACTTTTCAGTCTGTACGGTCTACGCTGGCTGCGTACATTCGTCCTCTGGTGAGCCTGCCTGCGGTCGACAAGTCTAATAAGACAGCATTTTCATTCAAAAGCTGGCTACAGGATGACTCAGATTCATGGGTATTCATAAGCTGTCCACAAGATTCACGTGCCTCGATGAAACCCGTTCTGTCGCTCTATCTGGACACTTTGGTACGTAAAGCCATGAGTCTGACAGCGGATAAGCATCGCAGGATATGGCTTTCACTAGATGAACTGCCTTCTCTTCAGAAGTTGCCAGCACTTATGCCTGCTCTGGCGGAGGGTCGTAAGTGCGTATTCCGGGGCATCGTGGGCACCCATTCCGTTTGATCGTGGGCAGTGATTCCGATTGATCGTGGGCAGCCATTACGATTGATCGTGGGCACTTTTGCGGATTTTCCGGAATCGGT
>JAAOMR010000629.1 GCA_018853935.1 Acidithiobacillus ferrivorans | reverse complement strand
CCGTATCTGGTAATCCGGCATGACGGCACTCCTTTCTGCAAGTTGGGGTTGTGGCTGTTCGGGATAAGCCGGAAATTCTGGCGATGCGCGCAAGACTTCCGGCAGTTCTGCGGCCGGCAGGGGGATGCTCCCCGGCAGGGGGGTTGCAACCGGCACAGGGGTTGCACCCGGCAGGGGGGATGGTCGGACCGGCAGGACGCCTCGATAGGTTCCCGGCAGCGGTGGCATCCACGGAGACGCCAGGGGTGCTGCCAGGGTGCCCGGATTTAGGATGCCCTGATAGCGGGTCTCCAGCCGGTGATCCAGCATGTCCTCGTGGATGGTTTCATAGAGCGGCAGGTTCTGGTTATCCAGATCGCGGGCCTGCAATCCGTCGCCGTCCAGATGCATGACATCGGCGGTTTCGGCTTGTACGGCTTCCAGGGCCATATCCATGAGCATCGGCCACTGGCTGGGGTCGCGTTGCCGGATGTGGCGCGCCGTATCCAGCAGTTGCAGCAGGCGCGGATCGTCCTGATGCAGGGCTATGGGCAGGTCCATCCGGTCATCGGGCAGATCCAGGGTGAGGCGCGCGGCTTCGTGATCGAAGATCGCCCGTGCCAGGGCCGTGGACATTTCCATCGGAACGGATGCGTTCCAGTTCACCGGATCGGGCAGGGTGCCGCGCAGATGGTGGAGCACCATCGCGGCTTCTATGGAAATGCTGTCCGGGTCGGGTATCGTCGGCGCATCGGGAAAACGATTGGCATCAAAAGGGGACGCATACATGGTGGTACCTCACTTCAAAGTCTCTGAACCCTTGGTGCCGCAACGATTTTTGCACCCGGAAAAGTTGACGGGCGTGGTTAATTGGGTGTACGTATCAGCTTGCGGCACCAAGGGTGCAAAGGATTTTACGGAAGCGCACGGAAGGAGAGTGTCATGTCAGATTACCAATCTGGATACAATGCTGGAAAGGCTGCCAGTAGACCACAACCATGGGAGACGTATAACCAAGATCGGTACCAGCGGCAGATTAATGACGCCTTCCAGGATCAGTCCAACCAGTACCAGAACCTTCTCAACCGCTTCAACAATCTGGTGGCCGATTACAACAACCTGAACGAGCGATTTAATCTCCGGGGAGAACGACTGGATTCCAAGGACCGGCAGATTACGCACTCGGAGAATGCGACCAACATCCTGGAAAAAGGCTTCCGGTATCAGGCGGCGGCGCATACCATGTTCATGAATCTGCCGTATCTGGCGACCACCACGGATGACACGGGTGGATTTACGGATGCGTTACGCAAAAACATTGCTGATCTGCGGAATCTGCCCGATGGTGAACAGGAATATCAGGACCTGATCGCGCACGTTGAAAAAATGGGACGCTCGATTGCGGATGAAACGGTGCTGGCACCTTATCTGGATAATGAAATTAAACTGATGCAGGTTTCCACGCAGATGCGTGATCCCAAAGGCTGGATTCTAGAGTGTGCGAATCTTCGGCAGTATCTTCGTGCCCGCGTGAACAATCTGATGCCGGTTTCGTGGCCGGACCGCCCGGAAAAGCTGTTGAAAATCATGGATGCCGCCATGCAGGTCACGGAAGCCACGATGGAACGACGGTTCATGAACCAGTTTTATCACATTCTGGTGAATCGTCTGTTTGGCGCGATCTTCGGGCACATGGCGCAGGGGAAGGACTGCACCGAACCGGAACCCGTTGCAGCAGCCCTTGAGGAAGCCCTGCGCAGCGACGTGTTTCCGTTTTTCCCGGAAAAGCGGCGGGTCCATTTCGGCTCGACCCTGCGGGAAATCATGATCG
>JAAOMR010000628.1 GCA_018853935.1 Acidithiobacillus ferrivorans | reverse complement strand
GTGCAGGAATACGCACTTGTTTTTCCGTAGACAGGTCGTAAAACAGGGCGGCGATGAAGGTGGCCAGCTTGCTATTGTGCTTCTCAATGGCCAGCGATTTGGAGACGGTTACTCTTTTCTCCGCCTCCAGGACCTGCTGTAGTCGGCGCATCATGGCGGTCTTGCCGCTGCCGATGACCCCGCACAGAGCAATCAGCCGACCTTCGTGGATCGCGCCCCGGATGTCTTTCATCAAGGCCTGGTGATGGGCCGTCTCATAATAACCCGCCTGATTGAATGGCGTGGTCAGACCAAAGTGCTGCATGACTTCAA
>JAAOMR010000627.1 GCA_018853935.1 Acidithiobacillus ferrivorans | reverse complement strand
CTGCCGCCGCCATTGCCGCCGAGGCTGGGGTCGACGACTATCTCGCGGAAGCCAAGCCGGAAACCAAGCTTGCCCGCATCCGGGAATACCAGAATGAGGGCTACATGGTCGCGATGACCGGGGACGGCACCAACGATTCCCCGGCCCTGGCCCAAGCGGATGTCGGTCTCTGCATGGCCAGTGGTACCCAGGCGGCGCGCGAAGCCTCCAACATGGTCGACTTGGACTCCAATCCCACCAAACTGCTGGAGATCGTCCAGATCGGCAAGCAACTACTGATGACCCGCGGCGCCCTCACCACCTTCAGTGTGGCGAACGATGTGGCCAAATACTTCGCTATCATCCCGGCGGCGTTTGTATCGACTTATCCCCAATTGGGCGAGCTGAACATCATGGATTTAAGCTCGCCTACCCATGCCATCATGGCCGCAGTCATCTTTAACGCCCTCATCATCCCCTTTCTGATTCCGCTGGCCCTCAAGGGGATCAAGTTCCGCGCGGACTCGGCGCAGCACATTCTTCGCCGCAACGTGTGGATCTACGGATTGGGCGGCATTATTGCGCCATTTATCTTCATCAAGCTGATCGACATGCTGCTGGTTGTACTGTAGGAGGATGACACCATGATCAAAGACATCAAAACCGCGCTGTTGCTGTTCCTGGTTCTGGCCGTAATGACCGGTCTGATTTACCCCCTGGCGATGACGGGTATCGGCCAGGTGGTGTTTCCCCATCAGGCCAATGGCTCTCTCATTCGCCAGCATGGGCGGGTCGTGGGTTCCAGTCTCATTGGTCAGTATTTTCGCGAACCGCAGT
>JAAOMR010000626.1 GCA_018853935.1 Acidithiobacillus ferrivorans | reverse complement strand
GGCAACCACGTGATTCCCACGGTGGCCGGAATCACCAAGGCGCAAGTCGATGTGTGGACCGGTTCCATCGTCAGCATCCTGGCATGGATCAATTCCACGGTGCTTTTTATCGGCGGGGTACTGGCCAGTTACACGATTTTCGGTTCGATCATCAAAACGGCGCGCTCCGGCGAGGTCATGGGCAACTGGAATGAACATACCATTCCCGTGCGTACCCTGATGGGCGCAGCGGTGCTCTTGCCCGTTCCTGGGTTCGCGGGATTGTCAGCTATCCAGATCATCGTGATCTGGCTGTTCAGTTTCGTCGGAATCGGTATTGCGGACACCGGCTGGAACGTCATCGTGCCGAATATCGAAAACAACGCCCTGGGATCGCTG
>JAAOMR010000625.1 GCA_018853935.1 Acidithiobacillus ferrivorans | reverse complement strand
TCACCAGCTTGCGGATCAGTTTGTGTTTGCGATCTACTCCAATAGAGAGCTTGAAGCCATAGGTGCTTTTGCCATGCTTCTTCGTCCAGGTCGCATCCAGATCTTTCTGACGGCGTTTCGCTGGACTCCAGTCGGCAGGCATAGCATTTTTTTTGATCTGTTCCTTGTCATTTCTGGAGAAATGTTGCTTGGGTGCCGGTACCAGCGTGGCATCAATGATCTGGCCCCCCGGGCCACATAGCCGTGCTGCAGGATTTGCTGCTCGACTGCCGCGGACAGCGCTTCGGCACCGGCTACGCCAATACGGTTTTCAAAGTGCCAGATGGTCGTGCGATCCGGAAGACGTGCAGCATCCACCAGACCGCAAAAACGCTGATAGCTATGGCGATCCAGCAGCTG
>JAAOMR010000624.1 GCA_018853935.1 Acidithiobacillus ferrivorans | reverse complement strand
GAGGCAGGAGATAACTGGTCTTGCGGTCGGGGTCGATAAAGTGGGCCATCGTTCACTCATCATATTGAATTATAAATAATTATACATCAATAGGCTGGCCCGTGAAAGTCCGACAGACTGCTAGCTGAAATAGATTATATCCTCCAAGCTGACCCCCCGGTGTCAGGGTAGTTGTCGCCTCTCTGAAATGGAGTAAGTCGTAGAGCGGGGGCGGAAAGTGGATTATCGAGATGAAGCATTACTCAGCAGAACGTAAGGCCGCTGTATTGCAGAAGATGTTGCCGCCCTCCAGTTTGTCCGTGGCGGAACTGGCCAAACAGGAAGGGATTTCTGATGTTACCCTGTACCATTGGCGCAAGCAGGCGATGGCGAGTGGTGAAATGAGCGCAGTGACCAAGAAGACCGCCGAAGGCTGGTCTGGTGAGTCCAAATTGGCAGCGGTGGTGGAAACGGCCCTGCTGTCAGAGGTGGAGTTGAGCGAATATTGCCGGGAGAAAGGGCTGTATCCAGACCAGGTAAAAGCGTGGAAACAGGCTTGTATCGTTGGACAGCAGAGCGCCACCCAACAAAAACAGACAGCGGGTGCGCAAACCCGTGCAGACCAGAAACGGATTCGTGAGCTGGAGCGGGAACTGCATCGTAAAGACAAGGCCTTGGCCGAAGCGGCCGCGATATTGATC
>JAAOMR010000623.1 GCA_018853935.1 Acidithiobacillus ferrivorans | reverse complement strand
TCCCGATCCGGGTGACCAGTGCCTTCCAGGGTCTTTCGATTGCCTTGCAAGCTGTATCCTAATTCCTTGAGCAGGATGCCCACAGAAACATGGCTGATGCGGTGCCCTTGTTCGCCCAGTTCCCATGCCAATTGCTTGAGGCTCTTGCAAGTCCATCGCAGTGGTGACTGGGGATCACCCCGTGCCGCGGGGTCCACCAAACGCTCCAACGCGGCCAGCAAGTCCGGATCGCGATCCACCAGCTTTTTGCGCCCGCCACCAGGTCGACGAACCCGGCCTTTCGGAAGTGTATTCTCCGGATCCTTGAGTTCCTTGAGACCCGCCAGGATGGACCCCCGCGCTACTCCAGTCGCCTCGCTAACCCGCTTGACGCCACCATGACCCAGCACCTGCGCCTCTACCGCCGCATGTAGCCGTCTCTGCCGCTCATCCAGTATTCCTTCGAGCGCTTGGTGTCGAGCTGCTATCAGTACGTCTGCTTCCATGCCGCAAGACTATGCCTGCTACATGAAAAGTACAAGTTATTTGCTAATAACTCCTAACGCCCAAAAAAGGTGCTCTCCTATGCCAATCACGCATTCCCATCTTGCCCCGGATGCAGGATGCCAAACGTGGTTTCATAGTTGGGTCAGGCCAAGCTGGCGTTGAAACTGGAGCGCCGACTGGCCCGGCATCTGTATTGCTTCGAGATATTTTGCACACTCAGCATCGGCAGGAAAGAAGTGCTGAAACGCGGTAACGTGTTCGGGCCGGAAAAGAACCAAATGGTCGCGTTAACATATGTCATCTCCAACGTC
>JAAOMR010000622.1 GCA_018853935.1 Acidithiobacillus ferrivorans | reverse complement strand
TACGATGACATGATGACCCGCAAACTCATGATCTCCGCCGTGCAGAGCGGGACCGCCGTCATGCGCCTACATGGATTAAATCCACAGGGCGTTTACGCATGGCAGGTGCAAATCCCCGTCCATTTCCGCCTCGAAAACTCCAACGGATTATCCGACAAGAAGTATCTGGCCACCGTCATCGTCCAGCGCGTAGCGAACTGGAAAAATCCGCGCGCTATTGCCATCGCATCCATTTCTCTAATTAAGGAGTAGACACATGGGCATC
>JAAOMR010000621.1 GCA_018853935.1 Acidithiobacillus ferrivorans | reverse complement strand
CGAACCGAGATACGCCGAAGGCAGTATTTTGTATCGGCTGGACCATCTGCCCAAACGTCCCGGACCGGGTGAAGACAACACGCTGGTCATCATCAGTGATCTGCGCAAAGCCGGTCTGGATGCGAGGGCCTTCGATGCATCCTATGTGCCGGAAGAAGGCGAGAAAACCGGAAAGCTGGGCATTTGTGCGAGAGACGTCAAACAGATTTACGACGAATGGAACGAAGATCGGGGGACGCAACTGGTATATCTCGATTTCTCCACACCGAACAAGCGCAACCGGCAGGAACAAAATACGCTGGAGAAGCAACTGGCGAAGATCGTGGACGGAGAAGCTCCTGATGCCACAGACAAGGAAAAGCAGGACGCGGAAAGCGCGCTGGAAAAACTGCTGGAAAAATATACCAGTGATGAGATTCAGGAAGCACGCGCGCAGTGGGTAGGGGGAGAGCATGCACCGGCATCATTTGTTGCCT
>JAAOMR010000620.1 GCA_018853935.1 Acidithiobacillus ferrivorans | reverse complement strand
AAGGAAAAGCAGGACGCGGAAAGCGCGCTGGAAAAACTGCTGGAAAAATATACCAGTGATGAGATTCAGGAAGCACGCGCGCAGTGGGTAGGGGGAGAGCATGCACCGGCATCATTTGTTGCCTACGAAGATCTACGCGACAGGATGGTGGCACTGGGTATTCCGCGTGAAGAAATCGCCTTCATTCATGATGCCGATACCGCTGAGAAAAAAGAGGACCTGTTCGATGCGGTTAGGGCGGGCAAGGTACGGGTCATGATCGGCTCGACGCCCAAAATGGGTCCGGGCATGAACGTACAGGACCGGATGGTCCATGTGCATCATCTCGACGCGCCGTACCGTCCGACCGATGTGGAACAGCGCAACGGACGCCTCATTCGTCAGGGCAATCTACTGCTGAAGAAGTACGGAAAATCCTTCAGAGTGGGTATTTCCTATTATGTTACGGAAAACTCCAGTGACGCGGGGTTGTGGCAGATTCTGGAAACCAAGAAGAAGTTCATTGATCAGGTACGCTATTACGATGGCAAGAGCAACAGTGTATCCGATCCTGATGCCCAGGCCATCGATCCCGC
>JAAOMR010000062.1 GCA_018853935.1 Acidithiobacillus ferrivorans | reverse complement strand
CCCCCCGCCACGAACGCCCGAAGATGCTGCTGCTCGTGGATATCGCCAGCGATAACCCCGATGCAGCGGGTGCGGCGGCAGCGACAGTAGTGCGTATTGCCAACGCCCGTGGCGGT
Organism: Acidithiobacillus ferrivorans; assembly: GCA_018853935.1. Classification (GTDB taxonomy): domain Bacteria; phylum Pseudomonadota; class Gammaproteobacteria; order Acidithiobacillales; family Acidithiobacillaceae; genus Acidithiobacillus; species Acidithiobacillus ferrivorans. The sequence continues at coordinate 13,290 of JAAOMR010000062.1, read as the reverse complement.
GAGGGCTTTGTTGCTACCACGCCCGAGTCAAGGCGTCGATTCTGGGCCGATCGCAGCCGCACCGCCGCCATTTCCGCCCATACCAATGCCTTCAAAATCAATGAAGATGTGGTCATTCCTCTGGAGAAGCTGGCGGAGTATAGCTCCTCGGTTGAGCGTATCAATATCGAGCAGTCCATTAGCAGTAAACTGGCCAGCCTCAGCGCACTGGAGGAATATGTCTCCGGTGATCTCGCAGAAATCCGCAAAGCTAAGGATTATGAAGAAAGCAGTGAAGATCAGGCCATCGTCGACGCCAAAAAATCCGCCGCCAGGGCGTTGATTGGCGATACACGTCAGCGCTGGCAATCTCTGCTGGAGAAGCTGGATATGCTGGCTATGGAGCATCCGGAACTGCTGGATGCGCACATGCTGTCCGCCGTGCATCCCAATGATACCCTGGCCGGTCTCCTGCTGCGCGGTGCCCTGCGCGTCAGTTACCGGGAGCACGTCGGCAAGCCGCTAGAGGCGCTGTTCGCTGGCGATGCATTTGCCGCCGTGCGGTCGCGTATCCGCGAGATTCATGCAGAGGTGCGCCGCGCCCGTCTTTTTGTCGCCCTGCACATGCATGCCGGCGATGGCAACATCCACACCAACATCCCGGTGCTCTCCAGCGACTACGCCATGCTCCACGAGGCCGACCGGGTGGTGGACCGGATTATGGCCATTGCCCAGGAACTAGGCGGCGTCATCTCAGGCGAGCACGGCATCGGCATCACCAAGATGCGCTGGCTGGAACCAGAAAAGATTGCCGCTTTCGCAGTTTACAAAGCAAAAGTAGACCCGGACAACCTCTTCAATCCGGGCAAGCTGCTGGCGGGCTCCGGGCTAGAAACTGCCTATACACCCTCTTTACAACTGGTGGAACAAGAAGCGCTGTTGCTGGAAGCCAGCGAGCTGGGTGCCCTCAATCGTGAGATCAAGGACTGTCTGCGCTGCGGCAAATGCAAGCCGGTCTGCATGACCCATATCCCCCGTGCCAATCTGCTTTACTCACCGCGCGATAAAATCCTTGCCACCGGCATGCTCATCGAGGCCTTTCTCTATGAGGAGCAGACACGGCGCGGCGTCTCTCAGCAACATTTTGCTGCCCTCAACGATGTGGCCGACCATTGCACCACCTGCCACAAGTGCGAAACACCCTGCCCGGTGGATATTGACTTCGGCAAGGTCTCCATTCACATGCGTAACATTCTCCGGGCACGGGGTGAAAAGTCCTTCAATCTCGGCACCCGACTGGCCATGAGCTATCTCAATGCCGCCGAACCCGGCAAAGTCCACTTTTTGCGGCGGGTCGTCCTGCAAACCGCGTACAAGGCACAGGCCCTGGCCCACAAAGTCGCCAGACCGCTGTTGCCCAAGGGGCCACCACCGGCCACCACCGGCAAAGCGCCGATGCGCGCCGAAGTCATCCACTTCCTGCGCAAACCGCTGCCCACCAAGATGGGTGCACAGACCATGCGTCAACTCCTCGCCATTGTCGATGACAAGACGGTCCCTATCATCCGTGACAGCGCCAAGGTCACGGACGGCAGCGATGCGGTGTTCTATTTCCCCGGTTGCGGCAGTGAGCGGCTCTTCAGCGAGATCGGCTTGGCGACACTGGCCATGTTGCATCATGTTGGCGCGCAGACCGTGCTGCCGCCCGGCTATCTCTGCTGCGGCTATCCGCAGACGGCGGGCGGGCAGGAAGACAAAGGTCAGGAAATTTCGATACGCAATCAGGTGCTCTTTCACCGGGTCGCCAACACCCTGAATTATCTGGATATCAAAACGGTCATCCTGTCCTGCGGCACCTGCATGGACCAGCTGCTGCAATACCAGTTCCAGCAGATTTTTCCCGGCTGCCGCCTGCTGGATATCCATGAATATCTGATGGAAAAGGGTGTCGCGCTGGACGGGGTAGAGGGCGTGCAGTATCTCTATCACGATCCCTGCCACAGCCCCATGAAGACGCACAAACCCCAGGCCGTGGCGTCACAGTTGCTCGGGCAACAGGTACTGGACTCCGCCCGCTGCTGCGGCGAAGCCGGCACCCTGGCCAGCAGTCGCCCGGACATCGCAACCCAGTTACGCTTCCGCAAGGAGGAGGTGCTCAAGGAGGGCATTCTCCAGCTCACCGGTAAAGAGCGCGCGGAGAACGGCAACGTCAAGCTACTCACGAGTTGTCCTGCCTGCCAGCAGGGCCTGGAACGTTACCGCGAAGATACGGGTCTCGACACCGATTACATCGTCGTCGAACTGGCGCGTACGATACTTGGGCCGCAGTGGCAGCAGAGTTTCATCGATGCCACCCACCAGGGGGGTATTGAGCGGGTTTTACTCTGATGGCCATGAACCCTCCACCCACCGCCCAACGTTTAGGCAGGCCTGACCGCTCCATGCACCTGCTGTCGGCCACTTCTGGCGCGGCAGACATCGTCGCGTTCCTCAAGCTGAACATGGTGTTTACCTCGGCGATGACCGGTAACCTCGCACTCTTTGGCATCGCCGTCGGTCAAGGTCATCTGCTCTCCGCCACCCATTCCCTCACCGCCCTTCTAGGATTCATCATCGGGGTGGCCATCGCCGCGCTCTGGAAAGAGCACCCCTTCGGGTTACGCTGGATATTAGCTCTGGAAGTCGTTTTTCTCGCGCTCTATGCATTTTGCTGGTTGCGCTGGGGTTTTCCGCTAGGAGGCAGTCCGCTCTATGCCTTGATCCTGTTCTCCGCCATCGGCATGGGAATGCAGAGCGTCGCGGCGCGACTGATCAATGTCGCCGGGGTCCCGTCCGTCGTCTTCACCAACACCCTGACCAGTATCGTCTTGGTCTTCATCCAAAGTATCCACAAGCACCAGCCCCTGCCCTTTGCTCTGCGCCAACAGATGGCTGCCCTGCTCGCTTATCTCGGTGGCGCCGTGGTCTTCGCATTCCTGCTGATGGTTATGCCGGTGCTGGCTATGACTCTGCCGGCCGTTTTAGTAGCTCTGGCCCTCTGGATGCACTGGCATCCGGTTGCCGATGCAGCAGCCTGAAGGCGGCATCAGTCCATGGTAACATCCGATCCAGACACGCCCCCCGCAGCCCCCGTACTGACCTCGATCGATGGTATTCTCGACCTGCACGCGTTCCACCCCAAAGAAGTGCCCGACCTGATCCGCGAATACCTCCGCAGTTGCCGCGCTGCCCACATCACGGAAATTCGTATCATCCACGGTAAAGGCAAAGGCGTACTCCGCGAAACCGTCCACACGCTGCTCCGCCGCGAGCCCATGGTCCGGAATTTTCGTCTGGCCAATGACCGCAGCAGTTGGGGTGCAACCCTGGTCGATATTTATCCGCCGGACGTTCCTTTACCACCCCGCTGTGCACCGGCTTCAAAGGCACCGGTGCTGGTATCGGTGGTACCCGGCTGGTACCGTCTGCTGCACCGTATTTTCGTGAAACGCTAAGGATAAATATGGCTCAGGAAGGCGTCAGCAAATTTCACCTGGACTGGCAGGCAGGTCCCGTCATCGAGTGCCCAGACCGGTGCCTGCTCAGCCATTGGCGCGATGTACTACATGCCCACGGCCTGATTGGTGCTGATCCCGCCCGTTACGGCGGCATCGGTTTTGGTAACGTGAGTTGTCGTTGCGACAGCGGTTTTCTGATCACTGCCACCCAGACCGGTCACCTCGCCACTTCAGCACCCGACCATTTCTGTCAGGTCACCTGCTGGGATATTGTCCACAACCAACTCTGGGCCGAAGGACCACAGCCACCCTCCTCAGAAGCCCTCAGTCATGCGGCCTGCTATGACGCCCATCCGGAAATTCTCTGGGTCTTCCACATTCATGATCCGCTGCTCTGGCAACAGGCCGCAGTTCTGGGGTTGCCAGCCACCCCCCTGGATGCAGAATACGGCACCCCCGCCATGGCCCTGGCCGTATCTCATCTCGCCGGACAGGGTCGGTTACCCCTACTCATCCGGATGGCCGGTCACGAAGACGGGCTCATCGCCGCCGGCCACAGCGCCGCAGCGACTGGCGCCGTGCTATTAAACGCCGTTGCCGAAGCTCAGGCCTCCAGCGCCTTGCGCAGGTAGAAGTCCATATCGGTGAGATTATTGAGGGCCCAGCGTCGGTAATCATCGGGCAGATCGGCAATTTTCACACCCTTGTGCTTGCCGAAAGGCATCGTCTCGGGAATCCGTGCGCGCTCGCTGAACTCCCATAAATCTTCCCAGGAATTAGGCCGCACCGAGAGGATGACCTTGTTCAGCAGAATCCGGCAAAACTTCACGTCCGCCAGTGCGGAGTGGGCGTTTTTGAGGTTATCCCGGGTCTTGTGCTTATCCTTGCTGAAGTGATACATCAATGCCGACTGGGAATGGCTATCCACCTCGGGCCAGAGCTTGCGGGTCATGGCATAAGTGCAGATGCGTTTGACGTCGGGCTTGCCGATGACGCCCCAGTCATAATCAATGCTGTGCCCGACGAGATACCCTGTGTCTTCGGGTAACTGAAAGCTGCTCGCGGGCGGGCTTTCCAGCAGATCTTCCTCGAGAATATGGTGTACCGCCATCGCTCCCATCTCAATGGGCTTGGCCGGTCGGTAACGCTGCACAAACTGTTCCTCCACCGCCAGCGTCTTCAGATCGCTCACCGCCAGCCAGGCCGCCTCAATCAGATCAGGCTCCACACGGCCCGTCGTTTCGGTATCAAAAATCAATGCGCGCATACAAAACCTCATCCCGGATCCGGCGAAAAAATGCAGGGTAAATGCCTGCTTCGCAATGGGCAAGCGCCCATGCCCGATGGAACCCTGCGAAAAACACAACAGCTCATTGTTTATACTAGCGCTTTATCCAGACGTTGCTTTTTTCACCTGGCAACCCCATTCATACAAAGGAGAGTAAAAATACGTAATTTACGTTATCATGTCGACGTGTTAGTGCACAGGAGTCAAAACATGAACCAGGACCAGAATCAGAACCCGTACCAGTTTCCAGACAGTATGAATCCGGCAGGAGTTGGCAGTGGCACATCCATTGGCGCACTTATGGGTAAAACCTATGCGCTGCTTGCTGCCACCCTCGTGGTGTCTGCCATCGCCTCGGTGTATGGCATGCACTCGGCATTCGCCTACCAGCATCCCTTCATCCTGATGATCGGCTCCTTTGCCCTGCTCTTTGCGGTGCAGTACACCGGCGCGCACCGCAGTCCCTTTGCGGTTCCCCTGGTTTTCCTGTTCGCCGGCGGCATGGGCATGATGATGGGTCCGGCTATTGAGATGTATCTGCGGATGCCGGGTGGCGCCTCGATCATTGCCGAAGCCTTGGGCACTACCGCAGCCATGTTTGTTGGGCTGTCCGCGTATGCCCTGACCACCCGACGGGATTTCAGCAACATCGGCGGCTTCCTGATCACCGGTCTGGTGCTGGCCATCGTGGTTTCTCTGCTGAACATGTTCCTGCTCCATATCCCCGCGTTGCAACTAGCCATTGCCGGCGTACTGGTACTGGTCTTCAGCGGCCTGATCCTTTTTGACACCCAGCGTATGATTCGCGGCGGCATTCAAGAGCCTGTCCTGCTGGTGGTCGGCCTCTATCTGGATATCATCAACCTCTTCATGGCGTTGCTCGAAATCTTCGGGGGCAACCGCAATTAGTCACCGCGTCCTTCCTGCATCGGTGGGAAGGACGCTTTTTCTGAAAGCATGCCAAGCAAGTGTTTGCCATATCGCCATCGGAGATGTCAGACATCGCCTTTTCCCGTTTTCTGAACCATGACTGATCCTACTCCTCTGCAAAACCACACCCCGATGATGCGTCAGTATTTCGGGCTGAAGGAAGAATGCCCGGATGCGCTGCTTTTCTATCGCATGGGGGATTTTTACGAGCTATTTTTTGAAGACGCCGAAAAAGCCGCCCGCCTCCTCGGCATCACCCTCACCAGCCGTGGACAAAGCGCCGGACAGGCCATTCCCATGGCGGGGGTACCTGTCCAAAGTGTAGATGGCTATCTCGCGAAACTGGTGCGTCTGGGCGAGCGGGTGGCCATTGGCGAGCAAATTGGCGAAGCGACCACCGCGAAAGGTCCCGTGGAACGCGCCATCGTGCGGGTTATCACCCCCGGTACCATCATTGACAGTGCCTTATTGGATGCCGGGCAGGAGCCTCTGCTCCTGGCCCTCTGCCCGGACGGCCAGCGTTGTGGCCTGGCCTGGCTGGATGCCGCCGGAGGGCGCCTCATGGTGCGTGAGGTGGCCAACACCGCCATCGCAGATGCCATAGCGCGGCGTCCTGTCGCAGAAATCATCGCCCCGGAAGATACGCCGCTTCCGGTCGGAGTCGACCCGCAAAAATTGCAACTCCTGGAGAAAACCGGTTTTCAAACACGGCGCACCGAGGCAGTACTTGAACGCTATTTTGGGGAACGACTGGCGAGTTTCGGGTGCAACGACTGGCCCCTCGCCCTACGCGCCGCTGCCGCACTCCTCAATTATGCCGAGGCCCAACTACGCAGCAGCCTGACCCAAGTCCAGCGAATTCATCCGGAGCGCACTGAAGATGAGCTCTATCTGGATGCGACCGCCTTGCGGGCACTGGAAGTGGTGGAAAGCCTGCAAGGGAATGGTCCCACTTTGTTCAGCTTGTTGCAAAAAACCCAGACGGCCATGGGCGCCCGCTTGCTCCGTCGCTGGCTGCTACGACCACTACGCCAGGGACCCGTGCTTGCGAGCCGCCAGGAAGTCGTCGCAGCGCTTACCCAAGGCAGCGGACCAGTCGCCATCCAGAAGGCCTTGCACGGTATTGCGGATGCGGAGCGCATTCTCACCCGCATCGCCGTAAAAAGTGCGAGCCCCCGCGATTTCGCCCAACTCCGCAGCACCTTGCAGGCGCTGCCCACGCTACGCGCCACCCTCGAAGAAACAGGGCATCCGGCATTGGCTCCTTATCAGGAGCGCATAGCGCTCTTTGCCGCCCTCCGCACGCTGCTGGAAGAGTCCTTAGTGGATGCCCCGCCCATGACCCAGCGGGACGGTGGTTACATACGTTCCGGCTACGATGCCGAATTGGATCGGCTTCAACAACTCAGTCAGAATTTGCAGGAAGTACTGCGTGATCTGGAGCAGCAGGAGCGCCAGCGTACCGGCATCACCCAACTCAAAATCCAGTTCAACCGGGTGCATGGCTTTTACATCGAGATCAGCCGCAGCTATCAAGGGCCCATTCCTGACGACTATCGCCGTCGCCAGACCACCAAAAACGCGGAACGCTACATCAACGATGCCCTGAAAGTCATTGAAGATCAGGCCCTCTCGGCAGAGAGCCTGGCCCTGAACCGGGAGCGCCTGCTCTTCACGCAGGTCCTGGAAGCGGCAGTCCCCGAAGTGCCGACCCTGCAAGATGCCATGACCGCCGTTGCCGAACTGGACGGTCTCAGCACGCTGGCCGAACGCGCCATCACCCTGCACTGGTGTGCCCCGCAGTTCGTCAGAGAACCGCTTTTACACATCCGTGACGGTCGTCATCCCGTCGTAGAAGCCCAGATCGGCAGTAATTTCGTGCCCAACGATCTCGATTTTGATAAAGAACAGCGGATGCTGCTTATCACTGGCCCCAATATGGGCGGCAAATCTACCTACATGCGGCAAACAGCGCTCATCGTCCTGCTCGCCCACATCGGCAGCTGGGTGCCTGCCCGCGAAGCCATCATTGGCCCCATCGACCAGATTTTCACCCGCATCGGCGCTGCCGACGATCTGGCCGGCGGTCGCTCCACCTTCATGGTGGAAATGAGTGAAACAGCGCGCATCCTCCATCTCGCTACGGCCCAAAGCCTGGTGATTCTGGATGAAATCGGACGGGGCACCGCCACTTATGACGGCCTCTCCATCGCCTGGGCCACGGCCGAGGCGCTAGTGGAACGGGGCGCCTGCACGCTCTTCGCCACCCACTATTTTGAACTGACGGAGCTGGATCTTCCCGGCCTGCGTAACGCTCATCTCGACGCTTTGACACAAGGGGATCAGGTCGTATTCCTGCATCGGGTGGAGAGTGGTCCGGCCACGCAGAGCTACGGACTGGCGGTTGCCAAGCTTGCCGGGATTCCGGATCCAGTCGTGCGGCGCGCCCGCCAGCGACTCAGTCAACTGGAAGAAACCGCCCAACAGCCGACCCGCAATACAGCGCCCGCCCAGTTGCCTCTCTTCCAGGCCGCTCCGCATCCGGCGGTGCAGCGGTTAAGTCAGCTGGAACCAGACCAACTCAGCCCCAGGCAGGCCCTGGATCTGCTCTATACACTCAAAGAGTTGGCGCAATAAAACAGGTTGCGCAACGCGCAAGACGACCGCGTTCTGGCGCTCGCAGACCATACGCATTGGATGCGGGAATGGAGTATGCTGTCCCGGGCTCGCTCGACGCGCACAGGAACCTGATCGTTCACTATCACAAAGCACGAGGAAAACCAGACATGCTCATTGTTATTGAAAGCGTTGAAGAAGTTCGACGCGACGCAGCGGCTTATGATGCACTGGTTCATTAGCACCTTCGCCTATCTGATTACCACGGCAACGCCCATGCTCCACACTTATGGGCTCTGGGCCTTGGTGGGCATCCTGTTCATCGAAAACCTGGGCATTGTTTTCGCGCCCGGGGAAGCCGTCATCGTAACTGCCGGATTTCTGGCTGCCAAAGGCGTATTTCCGATCTGGCTGGTCATCCCGCTGGGCATTCTAGCCGCCGTCTTGGGTGGCTACGTTGCCTACGCTTTGGGTGCGCGTTACGGGCACAAGGGGCTTTTGCGGTACGGCCACCACGTCTGGATCAAGCCGTCCATGGTGGACAGAGTCCATCATTTTTTTCATCGTTTCGGTGCGCCAGTCGTGGCCATCGGCCGCTTTATCGTGCCACTGCGCCAGTTACAGGGCTACATCGCCGGCAGCGCGGAAATGGGATTTCCGGTCTTCGCAATCTGGAGTGCGGTCGGCGGCATATTGTGGGTGTGCGCATGGAGCGGTGGGGCCTATATGCTGGCGGCACAGATCAGCGCCTAGCTACCTTATGTCGGTCTTAGCTCGCGACTGCCAATTTCGGAAAACCGGAACTGGCACGTATGGTGGACCCTGCTGGGGAAACAGCATCCATTTTCTGGATCATCGTTGGGATGCTCACCTGCGTGTCCACCATCGGGCTGATCGGCGTATTCATGGGCTCCGTGTTTTTCGCCATACTTATGCATGTCCTCCACCCACTGAAACCCGCAGGTGCTTTGGGCAGTGCCGAAAAGGGAGATCATGAGAATCTATAGGATGTACCGCAAAGACGCTGATATTGTTGCCGTCAAAGACGGATTTTCCTACCCAGGGTTTTTCTTCACTTGGGTTTGGGCGTTCGCCAAAAGATTGTGGGGTGTTGGAATATTCTTTTTTCTCCTGAATATCATGGCCTTTTCATTTTTCGAGTGGATGCCTTACAAGAACTTCCTCGCTATCCATCATCTGCCATCCTTATGGATGACCGTCAATTTTTCCGCCTGGATGGCCAAAGCTCTACTGGGTTATTTCGGGAATCGCTTGACAGGAAACAAGCTAATACGACAAGGATATACACGTCTGCCCGGCACGATTCGCGCAAAAAATGTTCATGAAGCAACCATCATTGGTATGTCGCTACCAGCAGATCGCCAAAACAATCTTCGCGATGGTCACCATTCGACCCGATGGATCGGTGGAACGATTTTGGTTTTATGGTCATTTTTCCTGTATGTGTCGCCATTGCCCAATATGGCCATTTACCCCGCCGCCCATGATGGCGCCTCAAAAAACAATAACCCACTTGGCGTGGGCCGCATGCTGGAAGTTGGAAACCGCGCCTTTCCATTATTTGGCACGCAACAGCCAGAAGCATTGGAGGTCTCATTGAAAAGCTCCACGGGGTTCTTTCCAAGCTCAAGAAGGCGTACGAAAATGACTGAAGTTGATGATGAGAAGGGGTGGGGTCTGTCAAGCTAGATACCTGGGTGGTTACGTGCCACGCCCGGCACACACGTGGAGTTCAGCGGAGCGTCCGCTGGAACGTAGTATTAGAAGCAGACGCTTCAAGGCGTTCAGCGAGCCACACCTTAATAATGGATTGCCGGGTAATACCGAGCTTTCTTGCTTCTCGATCTAATGATTCAATCATCCACGTAGGAAAATCGACATTAACGCGCTTTTGCACCTGCAACACGCGTTTCGCCTTGGATAACTCCAGCGCAGCAGTAATATCAACACCCTCATCAAACTGTTTATCGAACGTTTTAGCTTTCATATAGTGCTGCCTCCTCGGTTCGTGATCGACGAGCAGAAATAAGTCGAATATCTGCACCCCTGTAGGTGACGACAGCTGACCAGTGTTTCCCGTTGATAGATCCTATCACCAGATATCGGGGCTCGCCGTGAATCAGCACTTCGCGAATGTGTCCACAAGATTCAGGGTACCTCACTTGTCATGAGCCCCTTCAGCGTGTACTGTATGTTTATACAGTACACCAAAGGAGGCATCACATGGCACCCCATCGTTCTGCATCGCAGTTGTGGCCCAAGACGGCGGGCATTCTGGTCTTTGGCGCGTTGATTGGCCTCTGGCTGGGGCATCAGGACAAAGGTTATCAGCCCTGTCCTACGTCCGCTATGGAGTCTGTGGTACTTCAACAATCGCAGCACACGGCTACCTTCCGGCGCACCGCACAAAATCAATCCGCCACGGAGCCTTTCACCGTGCGACCGTGATAAACTGCGCCGGGCAAAAATGGCTTTAGGGCCGATCACACACGGCAAATCAGGGAGTTACTTTGGAACTGGATCACAAGGCCCGCGCGGCCATAGAAGACATCATCAATCGCCGGGAGGGCATCAACTCCATACAGACGCAACTGAAGGAAGACATCAAGGCAATAGCCGAGTACCTTGCGGTAAAACCCGCACAGGTGGCCCGGATCATCAGCCTGGTAGAGCGGGAACGTGCCAAGGGAGATGTACTGGAGGCCGAGCGTGGGGTAATAGACGCGGCGGAGTCCATGATCCCCGTAACCGCGTCGGCGGAAGAAGTGCAGGACGCTTAACGCGGCAATGCGGCTGCGGTGCCTGAAGTATGCACTGCATCCGCATCCAGAAATTGCAGAAATGCCTGGATGGTATGGGACTGGTAAATGGGCTGCGGTCTGGCCATATACAACGTCCATTGAATGCCGTGCGGTGATGGTAAGCGGCGTACATTGACGCGCCAGTCTTTTCGGTGGTGCAAGGCGGCGGCAGTCACAAAACCGATGCCCAGCCCTGCATCCACGGCGGCACCAACCGCCTCGACACCGGTCACTTCGATGGATTGTTTGGGCATCAAGTGCGCATCACGAAACACCTGCTCCACAGAGCGCCGAATGCCCGAGGCACGTTCCCGCCAGATTATGGGGTAGGACATGAGGCTTTCCAGGGTGAGCTCGTCTTGTGCCAGCAGCGCGTGCCCCTCCGGGAAAATCGTCATGATTTCATCGTGTAACCATGGCGTTACCGTATAGTAGGAGGGCAACCCTTCCAGATCCAGTCCGCCTTCCAGAAAAAACAAATCCCAGTCGGACAACGAGATGTCCGACCAGTCGATGATGCCACCGCGCAGTTGGAGTTCCACATCGGGGAACTGGCGCTGAAAGGCCACCAAACGTTGCGGCAGAAAATAATTGGCCACCGTATTGGTTGCAGCGATGCGCAGCACCCCATTTTGTAGGCGCTGTCGGCGCAACACGATGTCGTCAAATTCGTCGACCACGTCGCGCAGCCGCTGCGCGGTGGCAAGCAACGCCTCCCCGGCCGGCGTGAGGCGAATACCGCGGCCACTGCGCATGGTGAGTGGTTCCCCCACTTGCTGGGTAAGTTTCTGTAAACGTTCCGTCACCGTCGGCTGACTGCGATGCAGTGCCTTGGCCGCCGCACTGATACCCCCGGAGCGGGCTACCGTCAGAAAAGTCAGCAAAAGCTCGGTGTCCATATATCGATATTCCCTATATATTAGTTATAAATTTCCAATTTGACCTATATGTTAATGGGCCGCATTATCACCGTGTCTTCCGAAAAATAGCAAATGCAACTGCCCGTGACATCTTCCCTCCATATTGCCGCCCCGATACCAGCGCTCAACGCGTCGATGGTGATACTCCTCAACTTGGTGATCGGGTTGGGTCATATTCTTGTAGCCTTCAACACCGGAGCTTATCTGCCCATGATCCCGCATGTGGCCGGGAGTCTGGGCGTCAACCCCGCTTATGCAGACTGGACCCAGGCGAATTTTTTCCTGGCAATGGCACTGGCCTTTCCCACCGCGACATGGTTTCTGAACCGCTGGGGGGAGATGCGTAGCCTGCTCGGCGCCTTCCTCGCCTTTGCCCTGGCTTCCGCCGTATGTGCCCAGACCACTGATTACGACTGGTTTTTAGCCGCACGTGTCGCCCAGGGTTATGCCGGTGGGCTGACCATTCCCATCTCTCTTGGGGTCATCCTGCGTCATTACACCCCACAACGGCGCAATATTGGCCTCAGTCTGTGGAGTATCGCCGCCATTACACCGTTCACCTTAGGGCCGACCATCGGGGGCTGGATCACCGACACCCTGGGTTGGCGTTGGCTTTTTTACCTCAACATTCCCATAGCCATCCTGGTCGCTTTGATCAGTGCAATTCTTCTGGTCGGGCGTGAAGCGGAACATCGCCATCCGCCATTAGACTGGCCGGGTCTGATTTTTCTGCTGATCGCCTTAGGGGCGCTGGAGTCCGCACTCAATTCCGGAGAAATCATCAGCTGGTGGCGTTCAAATACCATCCTTTTTCTGACGATTACCAGCATTTTCGCGCTTATTTTATTCGCGTTATGGGAATGGCACAGCACCCATCCATTGCTGGAACTGCGCTTTCTGCGACGTCGTAATTTCCTGATCGGAGCGATCGGTCTATTTCTCACGGCGCTCTTCTTTCAGGGCACTATGGCCATCTATATTGTGGAGTTCCAGTTAACCATGGGATATTCTGCCTGGATGGTCGGCCTCCTATTATTGCCTATGGCCATTTTCTCAAAACTCAGTGCCACGCTCACCCAATGGTTTTTGAATCACATCGATGCACGCATACTCGGGATGACTGCCTTGCTGGGATTTTCGACATACAGCTTCTGGATTTCTTCCTACAATCGGACCGCTTCGTTTGATGAATTGCTCTGGCCGCAGATACTCGTGGGCATGTTTCTCGGCGGTTTATT
>JAAOMR010000619.1 GCA_018853935.1 Acidithiobacillus ferrivorans | reverse complement strand
GTAGTAAATTTTCTTGGTTCAATGCGGTTGGCTGTTAGTCTGCTGGTGTTATTGGCCATTGCCTCTGTTATCGGGACCGTTCTCAACCAGCAACAACCCTACGAGGACTATGCGTTAAAGTTTGGCCCGTTCTGGTTTGATGTTTTTCGCGATCTCGGCTTATACAACGTTTACCGGACGAATTGGTATCTGGCTATTGTGGGCTTTCTCGTCTTGTCCACCAGCACTTGCCTGATCCGTAATACACCGCGCATGATCAGGGAAATGCGCGAGCCGGATATGACCGTGACATCGGCATATGACCCGCTGGGTATGGCCAATAAAACGGAAATCATTTCGTCGCTGCCTATGGATTCTGCAACGCATATGGTGACAGCCGTTCTGCGTGGGCGCGGCTATCGACCGAAATTGCACGACCGTGGCGA
>JAAOMR010000618.1 GCA_018853935.1 Acidithiobacillus ferrivorans | reverse complement strand
ACCCGCTGGGTATGGCCAATAAAACGGAAATCATTTCGTCGCTGCCTATGGATTCTGCAACGCATATGGTGACAGCCGTTCTGCGTGGGCGCGGCTATCGACCGAAATTGCACGACCGTGGCGACGGCAGTATGGCCATTCTTGGTCGCAAGGGCCGCTATAGCCGCGTTGGCTATATATTGACGCATGCAGCGATTATCGTGTTTTGTGCGGCAGCCCTTTATAACGCGGATATCCCCGTGAAACTGG
>JAAOMR010000617.1 GCA_018853935.1 Acidithiobacillus ferrivorans | reverse complement strand
ATAACATCTACCAGATCGCCAAAGCACAAGGAGACATGACCCGCGTGGTCTGGCCCGCCCTGGGTCTTTTTTTGATGATCTCCCTCATCGGCTTCTGGGTTGCTACCGAGTATGCAGCCTGGGCCTTTCAATATAACAAGGTCCTGGGCGCCACCATGGGAGTGCCCTTTGTCTATGCGCCGTGGAACATCGTGATCTGGAGCCTGAAATTTGATCATGGCGTCACCGGCCCGGTGCCGCATGTTTTTGAGGTCGCGCATGTTATGACGGGCGTTTTTGCCCTGCTGGCATTATTCGTTCCCGTCGCCTACTCCTACCGCCGCACGCGCAAGCTGGCGAATGTGCAAAACGACCTGCACGGCTCGGCGCACTGGGCGAGCGACGCTGAAGTCCACGCCACCGGACTTCTCCCTTCTCCTCAAAACGCGGGCGGCGTTCTCTTCGGCGCGCACACCATGGAGAACGGCGAGACCTTTTATCTCCGGCACAATGGCCCGGAGCATATTCTGGTGTATGCGCCGACCCGCTCCGGCAAGGGCGTCGGCATCGTCATTCCGACGCTGTTATCCTGGCTCGCCAGTGTCTTCGTCTACGACGTCAAGGGCGAAAACTGGCACCTGACCGCCGGATTCCGGGAGAAGGTGCTGGGGCAGCGATGTATCCGCTTCGCGCCCTGGGATCTGACCTCCGCGCGCTTCAATCCTTTGGACGAAATCCGCCTGGATCACAATCTGGTGAAAGACACCATGAACATCTCCACCATGATCGTGGATCCCGACGGCAAGGGCCTGAACGATCACTGGGCGAAGACCGGCTTTGACCTGATGTCCGGCGTGGTGATTTTCGTCAAGCTAACGCCGGAATTAAAAAATGATGAGCGGTGTCTCTCCACGGTCCAGGCGATTCTTTCGGACGGTGGCCCGATCCGCAAAATCGCGGAACGCATCGAGCAGGAGAAAGCGGAGGCCCGTGACGAGGATGACGAGACGAAGATGATGGCGGGTTTCGCCGCCGTCATGACCTACATCTGTGGTGAAGCCCACAAGGCTCAGGATGAGGGTCTGGAGACGGACCAATGGCGACTGTTTGGCTGGAAGGCGGCGGGTGAGGCGGCGCAAAGCTATCTGAACAAAGCCGGCAACGAGGCGTCTGGCGTGCTGTCCACGGCCATGAGTTTTTTGAGTATCTACCGGGACCCGTTGATTGCCCGGAACACATCGGTCTCCGATTTCACGCTGGAATCGCTAATGGGCGGACCGGATATCGACGGCAAGCCTTACCGACAAAAAACATCCTTTTACATGGTTAATCCGCCCACCGATGCCGACCGGATCAAGCCGTTGACGCGCCTGGTACTTAACCAGGTGGTGCGGCGGCTGACGGAAAGAATGGACTTTGACGAGTCCGGCCAGGGGCACAGCATCTATCCCCATCGTCTGTTGCTGCTGATCGACGAGTTCCCCACCCTTGGCAAGCTGGATGTTTTTCAGAAGGCATTAGCATTTATCGCCGGTTACGGACTCAAGGCCATGCTAATCATCCAGAGCAAAAACCAGTTGTACGGCGAGTACACCAAGGAAGAAGCCATCACCGACAACTGTCAACTCCGCATCGCTTACACGCCCAACCGGATAGATTCAGCCAAAGAACTCTCGGAGACGGTCGGCAACTTCACCGCCAGCCACACCCAGCGGCAGTATTCCGGCAACCGGCTGCAGGTGCTTTTGCAGCATGTCAATACCAACGAGCAGGTCGTTCAGCGTCCCTTGTTGACGCCAGAGGAGTTCATGCGATTACCGGCCACCGATGAGGTGGTTTTCGTGTCCGGTCATGCGCCGATCTACTGTCAGAAGATCATTTATTACACGGATCCGGTACTCAACAAGCGCCGGGCGATCCCACCGCCGGCGTCATCCTTCCCATCCGGATCAGTCCCCATTGACGCGGTACAGGCGGAGAAAGCGATACCGACTGCACCAGGCACGACCGCATCGGTAGGCACGGAAACGGGCGACAAGAAGTTAGGGCATGAGGAAGAGAAAGATTCCCAGGCTGTCATCGCCCGGTTCATTGGAGCCAAATCGGTTCCGGTACCGGAGAAATCACCGGCGGCACCAGCGGTCGTGTCGCCTTCTCCGAACCCGGAAACGGTGATCGAACCGGAACCGCAGGCGGCGGGAACGCCGGAGCCGGGAAACCCTGATGTTGCGGCGCAGGAAGAAGACGATGGGCAGCCATGGTGAACATCTTGTCTAAAACAATTTCTCTGTCCCGCATCCCGCTCACCACACGCTTCCAGCGGTTACGCCGGGCGCGGTTACGCCGAGCACAAGGGCACTGGAAACGGCTGCTGCCCGTAGCCATCGTCGCGGCGATTATCGCCGGGGCCATCACGGCCTGGGATAACGGCGACTGGCGGTTGAATCTCTCGCCCAGCGAGCCGATGGGGATATGGTCAGTGACGCCCATGACGCCGGGAACCAGGTTGCATGCCGGTAATATTGTGACACTTTGCCCGTCCCTGCCCCATGGCTATCATTACGGCTGGCTAATGGATAAGAGCCATACCGCGAACGCCTGCGCCGATGGCCGTGCGCCGTATATCAAGACCATCGTCGCGGGTCCGGGCGATGTGGTCCATGAAAACCGCCACGGCATCACGATCAACGGCAAGTTTCTCCCGGACAGTCGGCCCCTCCCCTACACCACCAGCAAACCCCAGGTCCGGCTTCCGCAATGGCGGGGGACCA
>JAAOMR010000616.1 GCA_018853935.1 Acidithiobacillus ferrivorans | reverse complement strand
AGGGCCAGGAAGGCAGGGTATGACTGGGCGCTAACACATCCTGGCTGTGCTTTTCAACTGGCGATTTCAGCGGGACAGGAAAGGTATTCAAAAGTGGCCTGTCCTTTGCCAAGCATGCAGCTCTATGCCTTTCTGGAGGGTTATCATGATGCGCGGCAGGATCAACAGCAAATCATCGGAACGCGATAGTGGGGGACAACATGCCTTCCTGGTGCTTTCACCACCTTTTTTTAAGAGGAATCAGTTATGGTGGCTTTCATGACATCGTCTTCACGCCAGCTTTGCACTACTCTGGCGCTACTCGCGGTGAGAAAACCGCAATGGTCTTTTGAAAGCCTGGCACAGGAATTACGGGTGGACGCTAG
>JAAOMR010000615.1 GCA_018853935.1 Acidithiobacillus ferrivorans | reverse complement strand
CAGCCTTTCTTATCTTCCACAGGCAGGTGCGGATCACAGTCAACCAGAACCTGATTGGTGTGATGCTCCCGTTCAGCTGCAAGCCCTTTGCAGGGTGCAAGCCCATCAGGATGCGAAATGGTCCCTTCTTTCATGAAAATGTTCAGGTTGTTCTTGGTGGCGAAGTGCAGTAATTCCGTATAAGCCTCCGAATGCGACTGTTCCAGGGCTTCATCAAAGATGATGGACGCGCAGCCATCGATGGTTGCCGGTTCCACGTCGTCCTCATAGTGAATTTTGTGAT
>JAAOMR010000614.1 GCA_018853935.1 Acidithiobacillus ferrivorans | reverse complement strand
AGAGCTGCATGCTTGGCAAAGGACAGGCCACTTTTGAATACCTTTCCTGTCCCGCTGAAATCGCCAGTTGAAAAGCACAGCCAGGATGTGTTAGCGCCCAGTCATACCCTGCCTTCCTGGCCCTTTCGCGCCGAAGCTTGCTGACAATTCCACCGATCCTGTACCACAGCAGGAATATCCCGCCGAGAATAAAAACGCCCTCTACCGATTCGCCGATCAGTGACGGGGTGCTCATGATGCCGAAACCTCACCGTAAAAGGGCGGATTACAGGCCTCCTCCCCCATTTCCCCCGTACGGATGCGGATGGCTTCCGAGACCTCCGTCACGAAAATCTTCCCATCTCCTCCCGTCTTGCCGGTGCGTGCTCCCCTGATCACTGCTGCAAGGGCGTCATCCAGCCCCTTGTCGCTGATGACCACTTCGATTTTTATCCTGTGAATAAAATCCGAAACATACGCATGGCCTCGACGTATTTGAAAATATCCTATTCGCTGATCAAAACCGATGACTTCCGTAACTTCCGTAACTTCCGTAACGGTCATACCCTGTATACCGATAATAGCCAATGCAT
>JAAOMR010000613.1 GCA_018853935.1 Acidithiobacillus ferrivorans | reverse complement strand
CTCATCTTCGTGGGCCTCGACCCCGTCACCGCAAATGGCACTAACCGCATTAGCATCCTTTTGGAAAACTTCACCGCCGCTCGCACCTTCTACCACCATAACTTGGTGGATTTGAAAAAGGGGGGAACTGGCTCTGTGGACCCTGCCAGGAGCCATACTTGGGGCTATTGCGGGTGTTCATATCGGCAATCTCTGGTTTCAGCGCATTCTGGTGATCGTATTGGCGTTCAGCACGGTCAGCCTGTTTTTTTCAACGAGGGCCACAGAAAAATCTGAACGTCCCGATGGCATGGCGTCACCATGGCTGTATCCGACCATGCTGGGGCTGGGTTTTTATGGCGGCTTTATGCAGCTCGGTATCGGTTTCCTCTTCATCCTTGTCCTGCGCCATTTGCTTACCAAGAACTTGGCACAAGTGAATGCTTACAAAACGCTTATTGTCGCGCTGTACACATTACCTACTATCCTTATCTTCGCCTGGATGGGACAAGTTCACTGGGGACTCGGCTTGGTCATCGCCATAGGCGGCATGATAGGCGCACGGTTGGCTACGGGGCTTACGGTGAGTCGGCGTGGAGAGCTGTGGGTTAAGGTGATGATGGCGATCATCATATCGCTGATGGCAGCCAAGCTCTGGGTTTAAGGTTGATTTTGGAACCACTCGGTTGCTGCAATGGCGGCAAGAAACTTAGCTTGGGCTTACACCCCCGCCCGACATGACATCTTCTCCATTAAGCCTGTAAAAAACAGCGCCTGAGTGTGTCAAGTTTTGACCAGAAATCAGCGTCAAGTTTGTTCACCTTTGATCAGATCAAGAATTTTATATTCATGTTATAGTCCATAGAGTTACTAAGCGTTACAACACTCCATAGGTGGCAAATGTTTGGTGCTGACGCATGGTCAATGGCTGACGCTGATTGACACGTTGATGCAGACTCAGCGAAGCGCCGCTGTTGCGGTTACAACCAAAAACAAGCAACAAACGCCTCTTTCCCTGAGCCATAACATCATTCTATGATGAGACTGCCTGCCATCCGCCTTTTGAGGAGTCCCCCCTATGCCCTCCCAACGCCCCAGCAAAACCGCGTGCT
>JAAOMR010000612.1 GCA_018853935.1 Acidithiobacillus ferrivorans | reverse complement strand
GGAGTTGCTGGTGGGTAATCGCTGTCACGGTGACATCCGGCAAGGCGACGGTTTCCAACCAGCGCAGTACGCCCAGTTTCGATTCGGGATCGCAGAGCCGGTTGAGGACCATCACCCGGATCAGCGCTTCCACATCGGTCGTATGGCGGGTCTTGCGGAACACCTGACGTAGGGCGCTGAACCCCAGCTCCTTCCAGATTTCGGTCAAGGCCCAGACATCGCCAAAAGCACGCGCTGTTTCAAAAGCGATGGATGGTGGAGAAGAAATCGTTGGCGCCGGGGTGGGCACCTGGCCGCTGACCTTCATCAGGCCCTGAATCACG
>JAAOMR010000611.1 GCA_018853935.1 Acidithiobacillus ferrivorans | reverse complement strand
ATTGCCCGCAATCGACGACGAACAAAGCCGTCGATTGACGAGAAGGTGAACCGATGGGCATGTTTGAAGTAGCCATACCAGCCTTTAAGAGTCGGGTTGAGAGCTGCAATCACGCAATCAATAGAGTTTCCCTCGTTACGCTTCGTCTTGATGCGGATTTTATCTCGCAAGGACATCAGACTTTTCTTGCGTACCCAACGCTGCCCTGCTTCAAACCGGTAACCCAGAAACTCAAACCCTTGATCCTTTACCCGGCAATCCCCAACATGAGTCTTGTCCGGATGAAGCGTCAATCCGTTCGCACTCACCCAAGCGCGCATGCGAGCCAGCGCAGATTCCGCTTCTTCCCGACTGCGACATAACACCACGGCATCATCGGCGTACCGCACCATCACCAGCCCGGCTTCACGCATTTCTACGTCAAGTTCGTGCAGGTAAATATTGGCGAGCAGAGGGCTAATCACCGCCCCTTGCGGACTACCAGACATCGGCGTCCATCGCTTCATGTCCTCCATGATGTCTTGCTTGAGAAACCGCTGAACGAGCTCCAACACTCCGCCATCTGCAATCCGATTTCCCACTTTCGCGAGAAGAGATGCGTGTGGAATCGT
>JAAOMR010000610.1 GCA_018853935.1 Acidithiobacillus ferrivorans | reverse complement strand
CTATTGATTGCGTGATTGCAGCTCTCAACCCGACTCTTAAAGGCTGGTATGGCTACTTCAAACATGCCCATCGGTTCACCTTCTCGTCAATCGACGGCTTTGTTCGTCGTCGATTGCGGGCAATACTGCGACGGCAGAAGCATCGACCGGGTCAAGGTCGATGTCTACGCGATCACAAACAATGGCCGAATGCCTTCTTCGCTGATCTTGGGCTGTTCACGATGTGCGAAGCCCATCAATTGGCGCGCCAATCCCGATGTGGAAACAACTGACTGGAGAGCCCGTCGCGGGAAAACCGCACACCGGGTTCGGAGGGAGGGGACGGTAATCGCCGTTCCCTACCCCTATCCTCCGCTGCCCTGCCGCCGTTGGGTCCTGATGGTCGGCAGCAGACTGATTGCAGACATTCATTGCCGATGGTCAATTAGCAGCTTCCGACCCAGAGCGGCCACACAGCCTTATCAAGGTTAAACAAGTTATGAACATAGATTGACGGACTAATTGGTGAACACCAGCGCTCTTAAGCTGGCTATCTCATGGTCTAATTCCGGTTGACTTAAAAATCACCGTTTACTGATCGATGCCATTTTGTATGGCCTGGATCTGTTATGCCCACAGGCTTAAATGTGGACGTCCTCCCCGCCTTCAGCCTACGGCTGCCGCTCTCAAGGGCGGGAAGGACGGAGCTTCCACACCGCAAAGCATTGGTTTTTTCGCCCATTGAGGGCTCAAAAGCCAAGCGCCCCTTTATCCCCTCCTTGAAAATTAGGATTTTAGCCTGGTGACGCATTGATAAGATTTTTTTATTGGTAATATGATTTTGTCAAATATTATTTTGATCGTGCGAAAATGTATTGCAGTTATCGGTTTCCCATCATGGTCGTACGTGTTGAGAATGTTTATTCTTAAAAGGTATTTTGCAGCTATATACCAATACATTACAATCAAAATAAACACCAATATTATAAGAGATAATGTTTGATCTTTTGTTAGAGCTATTAATCCGTTAAAATACACAATACGTTCAGCGGTCGAAAAATCGTTATTAATTAATTTATATGATGAATAAATCAAAGCAAAAAATAATAAACCTATAGTAACCAAGTAAAGAAAAAAAATAAAGTGTGTTATAATTTTAATTGCGCGACCACCTAACTTTCCAGTAGCTTTGTTGATTATATATACCGCTTCTATAACTCCTCCTTTTGTTAGGCCTGATTCTATCATATTGGAAATTGTATTTTTCTGTTCACCGCTAATATTAACTAAGTAATTTAACCCAAATAAGCTATCATTTACAATTTTTAGTGCTATTGTTTTGATATCTTCGTCTGATTTTAAGGTAGCATTTTCTAGCAACTTTGTTGCTATGTCTATACGGCGATTAAACTTATAGATTCTGATCTCAAAAAATGAGACCAGTGTTTTTAGTAATCCTGAAGCAGCAAAAAACGGAACCAAAATAATTAACGATTTAATAAAAATATTTGAATAACTCATATTATTTTCGATCTCCAATTATTTTATGTAAAACCTTGTTTGATGCTGTCCAGATCCGATAGGATGAACTTAACATATCGAATATTACGAAATCCCCCAACAGGAACCCACCCTTGTTGGCCTTACACCTGAACGTCTCTTCCTGGCCGATAATAGTCCTTCCCAGGCTATCTGTGAATGTCTGCTCCCGCTGCTTATGTGTACATACGTAGAGTCGAGATGTGACGCGGTAGCGTTAGGTACGGCCTACTCTGTTGTCCGCCCTTTCGTTTGCGGTGTCTCAATAGCCGAACCATAACCCCGTTTCCACATCCCGCTCATCGAACTGGGCGTGCGGTGTTACCGCACCCAGCTCTCGGACAAGACATCACACTTTCGCCCACGGAAGGTTCCGCGTCCGCTCAGGTAGGCGTACCAAACCCAGATCCTGGTATAGGTACTTATGCGGGAAGCGCGTTCCCCCGCTTTTCGCCACCTTATGCTTCATGCACAACCACCGGCGGAGCCGTCGGGTGGCGTGTTCGTCTAAGGCGCGGTACGCTTTCCGGACAGGGCCCAAGTAAAAGTAATTGGCCCAGCCCTCCAGCATCCGATTCAGACGTTCCACCACCGTTTTGGCATCCAACAATCCCTTTTGTGACGTCGTCTCCGCGCTAATGGCGGCGACCATCCGCTGCACACTCTTCTTGGATGGACGCATACCCACATAGGGATACCCTGTCTTTTCCGAGTGATACAGCCCAAAGGTATAGCCCAGAAAATCGAAGTAAGCCTCCGGAACCCGGCATATCCGGGTCTTTTCTGCGTTCACCGTCAGCTTCAGCCTCCCCATCATATCCTGCATGGCGGCCATGGCTTGTTCCGCCTGCCACCGACAGCAAATGACGAGATCATCGGCATAACAGACGATTCGCGACCCGAAGCGCTCTTCGTATCCGCGTTGCTTCCATCCCAAAATAAACCGTCGCATGTACAGACTGGATAGTAATGGTGAGATGGGAGCACCCTGCGGGGTGCCTCGCCCCTGATCCCGGTTCACGGTCGTTCGTTGCGTATTTCCCCGCCCATCGCCTTCTTCCACCGGGGCATCTAACCACATCTTGATGAGATGCAGCAGATGCCGATCTACTATCCGGCGCGCCACCGATTTCATGAGCTCAGCGTGCGGGATCGTATCGAAATAGCTCGACAAGTCCGCATCCACGACCTGTTTGTGACCCGTTTTCAGCAGACTATGCACTTCCCGCACCGCCGTCAGCGCATTCCGCCCCGCCCGATATGCATACTGCTCGGGCTGCAAATCAGCTTCGAAAATTGGTTCTATGACCATCATTGTTGCCGTCTGCACGACCCGATCGCGTAGGGTGGGGATACCCAAAGGGCGCATTTTCCCCCCGGGCTTCGGAATATATACCCGCTTCACAGCCTGCGGCTGGTACATCTTCTTTCTGAGTGTTTCCGCCAGTTCCCCGATCCAACGCTCTACCCCGTATGCCTCAACATCCTCAAAGCGTTCACCATCCACCCCTGCTGCTCCCTTGTTGGCTTTGCAGCGGGCATAGGCATGTTCCAGCACGTCCTTTCGGTATACCTTGTCATACAGCAGATAGAACCGGAAATCGGGTTCTTCCTTCGCTTTGGCATGCAGTGCCGCCTGTAGCTTCTGAATACTACCCGGAGTTGCCAGACTCATCGTCAATCCCCTTTCCTTTGCCACTTCCTGCACTCGTCTTGAACTAGGGCCCCTTCCCTCCACCAGCACTACCCGGCTTCCCCAGTACTACGGGCCCATCCGCCACCCCATCAGGCCTGGACATCTCCTCACGGAATACCAGTTGGTCAGCGCTGACCACCCCATGGGGCTTCCCGTGTTGCCCCGGTCTTCCTCTTGTATGCATGCCGCCACCAATACCCCGGCGGAACCAATGGGTGTTCGCGTCGCTCGCTACCCCAGTGATGACAGCCTTCCCCGTATATGTGGCGGGTCGGCTTCCGCATTACGCTTTTCGAGGCCTGCTCAGTGTTCACTCACGTTGCAACCTGCATACTTACCAAGCCACTTTTCATGGCCCTCTACACCGGAGGCTTCAGCCGCTTCGTT
>JAAOMR010000061.1 GCA_018853935.1 Acidithiobacillus ferrivorans | reverse complement strand
CATTCAGCATCACCGAGTTCGTCTCAATGGCGCCCCACCCGTATCCGGGGTGTCTTCCATCCAGGAATGTCAAAGCGAGGTTCTGCATGCCCTCCGGGTAAAAAAACCAGCCGCGTCTCAGCAATTGACGCTGTTGTAGTGGAGCGTTTTGAAATCGCTATTAGCAATATCAAGGAGTTGCGAGATTAACTGTCGAACTCGGGTGGCAACGATCAATGCAAGAAAAGGTCCTGATGCGAACAACAAGCTCGTCATAATCGGGTGGCAGGCCATCATTCGGAAACGAGACCACCCAAGCCAGACACGAACCTTCCGAACAAAACGCGACGCAGAGGCATGGGCCAAGGTCACGGAGTCGGAAATGTTACGGGGGGTCTGGCTCGACCGCTCCGAAGCAGAGAGCACAACGCTTGGTGAGGCTCTCCAGCGATATGCCGACGAGATATCCATCAATAAGAAAGGATCGGCACAAGAATTGTGTCGGATACGGCAATGGCTGGAGCGGCCCATCTCCAAACGAACACTGAACACCCTACGAGGTAAAGATTTCGCGGCATACGTCAAGAGTCGCTTGAATGAGGGGGTGTCTCCCAACACTGTGCGCTTGGAACTGGCCATCGTGGGGAATCTGTTTACCGTCGCCGCAAGAGAATGGGGCATGGAGTCCTTGGTGAACCCTATGCGGTCGATCAAGCTCCCCGCTCCTGCGAAGGGCAGGAATAGACGAATTCAGCCAGGAGAATGGGGTGCGTTGATCGCGCAGCTACCGTATCCTCACGATCACGCGGTTGTCTTGCTGGTCGAAACAGCGATGCGGCGCGGTGAGCTGTCTGGGATGCGATGGGAAGATGTGCAGTGGACCGCTCCATCCATTTTGTTACAAGACACGAAAAACGGGGAATCACGCGAGGTGCCGTTGTCGCGTGCCGCATTGCAAATTCTCCATGACTTGGGCGGAACTCCAGAAGCCACCGGCTCGGTATGGAAAACGATGGCTACCCACTCGTTCAGCCAAGCCTTCATTCGGGCTTGCGACCGCGCCAGTATAGAAGATTTAAGGCTGCACGACCTCCGCCACGAAGCCGCGAGCCGTCTGTTCGAGAAGGGCCTGAACCCCATGCAGGTTGCGGCCATCACCGGCCACAAGACGCTGCAAATGCTCAAACGCTATACTCACTTGCGGGCTGAAGACTTAGCGAAAATGCTGGGGTGAAGGATGCCGAAGGGCCGGTAAAGACTGGTAGCGGTCATTGGGATAGGCTAAAGTATGAGTCACACTTACCGGGGTGTGAGCGGAAGGATTTCACTGCCTCATGTGGGGGCGACAGCAGAAAGACAATAAATACAATTTGATAGGAACTTCATTGAAGGCGCCACAAGGGATAGAATGATGCATAAGGTACAGTTGTCATAAATAAGATTTTCGATGACTAACGTCCTAATAAGTAATAAAAAAGGTGAGCAATATGGCTTGGATTTTGGCAAACAAGGATTGGCTTTTTAGTGGCATCGGTCTCAGCATTTTTGGGTTATTAATAAGGTTTTTTCAGTTAAATTCAAGAGGAAGTGAACTTGACGAAGCAATAAAAAACTCAACAAACATAGATGTAACGGTGAACAATAATATAGGTGATATTGTGTCAAAAGATAACCAGAAATCAGGAGCTTTCAATATTGACACAGCAAAATTAAATACACACATACTGTTTGTTGATGATGAAAACTTCAGCGTTTTAAAGATAATAAAAAAAGCCGGATGGATAAATACAAGAAGGGTTAAGGATATTGACAACATAGATGGCAATGATGCGACGTGGGCTGATATTTATTTTATTGATATACACGGTGTTGGTGCCAGTATGGAATTCCAAGAGGAAGGACTTGGGCTTGCCCAAGCCTTAAAACGTCGATACCCAAAAAAAGGCCTTGTTATATATTCATCAAACCAGGATGGCGATATGTTTAATTCTGCATTAAATTTGTCTGATGCAAACTTACGCAAAAACACAGAACCGCACGAGTTTTTACGGACATTGGAAAATATCGCAGAAAGGATGCACGACGATAAATGAAAACAAGATATGCTCTTTATGATAGCGAAAAAAAATTGGTCTTCGGAAACTTGAATGATGAAGACATTAAGATATTAAATTGCCCACAACAAAAAGGCGTGACAAACAAATACAGATTTTGTAAAATGTGCTCTGAAAATGGCGAAATAAAAATTATATCATACGACAAAGATCTTGTCGCAAGCTCAAAAATAATTAACTCCTTAGCTTTAACGGTTCTTAATTCAATGAGCTACATAATAGAAAATATAAATTGTGCGTCCCGGAAAATATCTAACGACAACAAGAAAATATTGCATAATATAGTTTCAATAAGCGCACACATTACTCAGGACATATATAGCTTTTTTGAAGTGCAAGACACACCTTACAATGCAGAATACAAAGAAAAAATAACGAGTAAATTGGCGCAAAGTCCTGAAAAAGTGGCAAACTTATTATACTTAATCACAAAGCATTCTGATTCTATAAGAGACGAACTACTTG
The DNA here is from genome assembly GCA_018853935.1 of Acidithiobacillus ferrivorans. GTDB lineage: Bacteria > Pseudomonadota > Gammaproteobacteria > Acidithiobacillales > Acidithiobacillaceae > Acidithiobacillus > Acidithiobacillus ferrivorans. Next base: position 6,004 of record JAAOMR010000061.1, on the reverse strand, counting down.
CTGTAGAGAGTATCTTCTCAGAACAATCAAATAGACTCAACAAAATGCAGCACTCTGTACACAAGGTGCTGATGCACGTGTTGTACAGATTTAAAGTAGAATTTGGTCAGAAAAATATAACTTGCCATCTACAAAGAAGTGATGTTATAGGTTTCTTTGATTATACAACAGTATCGTCAGCCCTATATCATATAATTGGTAACTTCGCAAAATATACGGAACAAGGAACGAAAATATCAATCACATTATCTCAAGACGATAAATCATTATTTATATCAATAAATGCATTTAGCATAGCTATAAATGAAGACGAGGTTGACAAGATTTTTGGTGACGGCTATTCAGGCAAGGTGCCAAGCCAATTGCACAAATCTGGTAGTGGAATAGGTCTGTTTGTTGCAAATAAACTAATAAATGCAAACAGCGGTAAGTTATCCGTAATCAGTGACAAAGGTGAAACGCATGCTGTTATTGGCATAAAATATCAGGAAAACGAATTTATAATAGAGTTACCCAAATTGTCTGGGTAAAACGAACGTTTAATCGACACTCGGTTGATGGACACTTTTGGGGCCGTTTCCGGCCCTGATTCTGTCCATCAACTCGTCGATCTTTCTATGTCTAGTAAACGTCACCCAAGCGCGCTGCGTACTGGCCACCAATTTCTGAGTGACCGCTTTCGCTGCAAAAGAGTCATTGGGCTTGGCATCTATAATTGGCGTTCATTTTCTCCACAAGATCAAGGGGCTATGCTGGCGAGCCATCCTCCAGTCGCTTCAGTGACGCGCTATTGCCCTGCTTTCTTAGCAGATATCGCGACTGCCGCGGCAACGCGCCCAGAATCCCGGCCGTGTCGAGCTCGGCCAATAGGCGTATCAGAATCCGTGACAAAGACGTCTCATTTTCTGATACGGCAGGAGCGCGTTTTCCTCGGTTATTTTTTAGTGATGCTGCCATGACAGTGTGTCCTCAATAATGACGATCCCTTGACGAACCGCTATCTCGTTTATTCATGCGACGGCGCAGGCCTGGATCCAAGCGATGAGCGGGCGCCGCCTGAAACCAACCTCCAACGCATGTCCGCCGGGATCAATTTGATCCCGGGCGTCTGTTGCCAACGGTCGTTATCTTCCTGAATCTTTAAACTAGGTGGAGATGATAATATGTTGACGGTTGTCCGTGCAGATCAAAAACGCCAGATTATTCCCGATTATGTTCTACATTGAGGCTATTGCAGGGCTGGGTGGGCTGGGCTGACTTCTTGTTTCGGGTTGCTTCCCTGGCCAAATAGTGGCCCTGCCTTCCGCCCACGACGGAACCGCCCCAGAAAACACAGCCCAGGATTTATCCTCGCACCATCACCCCATCTCTCCACCACGACCAGCCTATCCAGCGCCGGTTAGCGCCAATTTGGCGGTCCAATTCCTATTGGATTGGTTGGGAATGCTCCTGCATGCGCGCACGGTGAAATTGCAAATAGGATTGATGTTCTGGTGCGAGCCAGCATAGTCGGAGTTCCGGTGAAATGCCCAGCAAGTGCAGATCGGCAGTTGCCAGCGCTGGGGAAAGTAGCAGGCGGCCCTGCGCATTGAAGCTGATCAGGAAGCGGTCGAAGAGGGCATCGAGGTTGGCGGTGAGCAAAAAACCGTTGAAGACATCCAGCCGTTCCGCATCCGACTCGCATTCTGCCCAGGGTTTGGCATGGCTGGCGCGGAGCACGTCGGGCAAGGCCAGGCCGGTGACGGCGCAGGCGCCGCCCCAGTAGGTCAGCATGGCTTCGCGGAATTTCTGTTGGCCGATGCGCTGGCGGACCATGCGTTCGACCTCCGTGTGCAGCGTCTCTGGCGGCAACGCAGCCAGTTCCTCGCCCACGGCGTCTTCGTAGCTGCGGGCAACCTGATTTGGCAAGGCCCGCGACAGACTGGCGGCACGCAGCAGCAGGGTGGCGAGTTCCGTATCTCCGGGGATCAGAAAATGGCTATCGGCCGGTGTCCACTGAGGAAAATTACGGGCCAACTCTCCCGGTAGTGTGGCTGACGTTGTCTCGAAATAGACTTGGTACCCGTCATCCGCAGTGCCCGTAACCGTGACGCGGGTGGGGTGTCTGGCAGAGGCGAGGCAGACGGCTTGCGGGTTGGCGGATAGAACATGCTCAAAGCCGTGGTCATGGCCGGTTTTTTCAAGCAGGGCTATTTTCAGCGAGTCCATCTTCAAGGCTCCGGATGTGCGCTCGGGTTGTCGGTCAGGCGGCCTGCTCGGGCTTGTGAATAGTCGCCAGTTCTTCGGCCAACCGACGTTCCGCAACGGTCAAATCGTAAGCCTGTTGCATGCGTAACCATATCCCCGGCCCGTTACCCAGATACTTGCCGATACGCAAGGCCATCTCCGGGGTGATGCCCTTGCGCTCAGACAGGATGCCGTGAACGGTCTGGCGCGAGACTCGCAGGCCACGGGCAAACTCCGCTACAGAGATATCCAGTGCGGGCAGTACCTCTTCCCGCAATATCTCGCCAGGATGCGTCGGTATCCGGTCCACCTGCTCAACGGTCATTTCGTCCATCGGACACCCCCTGTCCTTAATGGTAGTTCTCCAGATCAATTCGCCAGGCGTCCCCATCCCGCCACTCGAAGGTGATGCAATAGGGTCCATTCACATGAACAGTGTACCGCTTCGGTTTCCCCTCCAAAGCATGGAAGTCGAAACCCGGCATGTTCAACTCCTCCGGGGATGTCGCAGCGTTTATGGCATCGAGCCTGCGCTTGCAGCGGGTTACCAAATCCGCACCGACTTTCGCCGATTGACCTGTTTCGAAAACCTGCTTGAGGCCCTTATGCACAAAACTTCGTATCAAGTGGAACCCTCGGAGAGGTTGTTACCGTCCTGTTAAAAACTACACCGCAGTGCCATAGGTGTCAACCATCTGTTGACAGTCGCTGGCGCACGCCTTGCCCACAAACTTCATCGCCTTGGCTCAGCCAGGGGAGATGCGGGGTGTGAGGGAAGCGGAAGACGTCGGTCATGATGGTATGGAAACGGTGAATTTTCTTGACGGTATCACGGGAAATTGCCTACACTTAGTGCACTCATCAGCCCAAGGCTGAAGGAGTTGGGCCAACGCCATGTGCGTTGGCCTTTTCGTTTCCGGGTAGCTACAACAGACGCTGCGCATGTTTTTGCGCCAGCTTGCGCCGCTTGTTCTCATACTCCAGCCAGAATGCCGTGATCAGCCGTCGTCTGCCGTCGCGGTACTTTTTCATCACGATCAGGTAGTCCAAGGCTTGCAGCCACACATAGGTGTGGATGTCGCCGTCGCCTTCCGCGTAGTCCCAATGCAGCACGGCGGGGTCGTCAAGGTGATCGAGCATGGCGCGCGCCCAGGGCAGACGCTCGGCGCGGCGAAAATCCGGCAGGCGCTTTCCGGAGCGCGGCGGGTCTTCGCGCTCGACGAGGTGCCAGAAGATCAACTCCTTGCCGCGCTCCCGCTCAGGAAAAAACCACACCTCACAGTTTTGGTAGCACGCAGGGTTGTCGACGAAATCGCGGCGAAACACGGCGTACAGTGCCTCTTTCACCGCCGGTGACCATGGCGACATGCTGAACAGCGCTGGCAGCCATGCTGGTTCTGTCGGCGCGGTCATGACCCGACCCGCCGGGGATGAAACAAAAACACGTTGAGCTTGGTTTCGCGCAGGGGAGTGGCTTGCAGCAAAGATCGCCCCAGACGCTGCTCGATATGGTCGATCACGGCCAGCTTGGCCGGGTTGCCCTGCAATCCGCGGTGGCGATAGGTCAAGGCACCGGAGAAAAAATCGGCCAGTTGCATCAATTCCGCTTCGTGCGAGTGAATGTTCTGGATGTGGCCGATCATCGCGCTGGTGAAGTCGTACACGTTGTTGCACAGCACCTCGCGCAGCTTGTGCAGTTTGAGGCGGCTGCGCGTGTCCTTGATGTCGAGGTAAATGGCGTAGCGGCTGTCGGGCGAGAGGATGCGGTTGAGCAGCGAGAACTGCATCTTGTAATAGAACAGGTCGTGGTCGCCTTGATTAAAGGCGGCGTGGTTGAGCTGTTGCTTGTCCAGCACCACCAGCCCGCGAAAATGCAAGGGTTCCTCGGCCACGAACCAGTCAACTAGGTCGCAGTAGAAGGCCAGTCGCGAAGCCGATACCTTGGACCACTTCAATTCACCGCGCGCACGGTGCCGGGCCTTGAGGTCGCGCAAGGCAGCGCTCAGGCGGCGTACCTCCGTTTGCGGACACCACAGCGCGCCCAGCGCCATCACCGTTTGCCGGTCTGCGGGCAGGTGGCAGGATTCATCGACGTAAATATTGATGAGCGGGGTACTTGCTGCCGTATTCATCGCGGGACTCCCGTTTGCAGGGCATCCCATGCCGCCAGCACCAGGCGTTGGGTGCGGTATTCGCCGAATTCGCGCATTTCGTTTTTTTGCAGCACGCGAAAGGTCTCGCTGGGGTAATCGTCGCCTATTATGTCGCTGGGGTCGAGGATGTAGCGCAGTTCGTCGCGGGTGAGGCCGTAGAGGCGGGCGTAGTAGGCGTCCAGTTCGGCGCGAAGTTGGGCGCGGCGGTCGGGGTTAAATTGGAAAGGCATGCCTTGATATCCGAGATCGCTTGCCCACGACTCCATGCTGGTTGAGGTATAGGTAAGCTCAAGAACACGACTTGATATGAATCTCAAATCATCTTTTGAATAGTGCTCAATGGAAAAAACAGGTAGCTGTTTAAGCAGCCCAAGAGTCATATTAGTTCCGCCTATCTTTTGTCGAGCACAATAATCAAGAACGATTGCAGATAAATTTGCGACAAAACATGCGATGTAATCTGTGTCCAAGCTTTTTCTAAAGAATATAGTCGGCAGACTGTTTGATACTGCAACTTGAGGAAGAACTGATGCGATTACTGTTCGTTCGTTTGTTGCATTTGTTATCCATCGCCAAGATATGAAATATTTTCCGCCTCCAGAGCCAATATTTGCGTCGATTACTCTTTTTTTAAATTCAGATTCATCCACCCTGTAACGTGGTACCAACTCAAATGATGGATTTGATTTTTCAAGAATTGAACATACTCGACTTTCTTCGCCTGAATCATCATATGTCGCCCAACGATGGTCATATATATGCATCATCTTTGCTTCGTATATGGCCACTCCCCGCTTGTCTGACGAAGGAAGAAAATGATGGCTATCTTCCGCCATATGAAAAAACCGCGTGTGGAAAAATAGCCCCCAAGAATTCTCCTTGGACAGCCTATCCTCTATTAACACGGGGGCGGCGCGGTAGAGCTTTTTGGTGAGTTCGGCATCGCGCGCGCTGCGGAACACCGGGCAAGTGAGGGTGTTGGGGTTGAGGCGGCGGAACTCCTCGGGGGTGAGGCGGAAGCGGCGGCGCGAGTCGGCAAGCTGCTCGACGCGGGTGGCGAAACACACGAACTCGGCTTGCGCGGCTTGTCCCAGGGTGAGCAGGCAGAACTTCATGCGGCTATCCACAGCGGGGAATAGCCGTTCGCGGTTTTCGATGTCGTAGAGGCTGACCAGTCGCGCGTTCTGGGTGATGTGGGCGAAAAACGCCTTGGTGCTGTCGTCGGTGGCAATGCCGGTGGGCACGATGAAACCGGCGCGGCCCGTGGGCGCCATCAACTGCGCGAAGGTTTCGGCAAAGAGGGCGTAGGTATTCACATCGCCCACGCCGGTAAGGGGGTAGCGGCCACCGTCCTCGCCCTTGACATGGGCGAACAGGCTCATGGCCTCGGCAGCACGGCGGGCGGTGATGAATTCAGCGTACACGCGCTGCTCGGCGGCGCATTCCTGCTCGGCATGTTCCAGTTCGGGGAACAGGTGCCGCGCCAGCATGCCCTCCGCTAGCCAGCCAATGCGCTGGCTGCGTTCGGCCTTGTTCTTGGCCTCGGCCACGTCGCGGTGGCGGGTGGCGAAAAATTCTTCTTCCTGTAGCTTGATGCGTTCCCACGGCGGGTTGCCGAGCACGCA
>JAAOMR010000609.1 GCA_018853935.1 Acidithiobacillus ferrivorans | reverse complement strand
CACTTCTTTGCCGTCCCGCTCTTCCAGCTGATATCCCGCTGACAGGTAGGCCTGACGCAGATTCGCTTTCGCTTCTTTATCGGTTCGTAGCGTTTCCGCGAGGTCCAACAGCTTCTGCCGCCGAGTCTCGCGCTCGGCCTCGATGGTGGCCAGACGTGCCGCTTCCTGACGCTGAGCCTGCCGCTCTTTCTCCGCCTGTTCATTCCTCCGCCAGCGATCATTCCACCGTAGTTGAATATCTGCTCGTTCCCGCCTGGCCGATTTAACCACCGCTCCGGCAACCACCCGGTCGGTCAGCCGGAAGTCCGGGCGCACCTCCCGATGGGAGGCTTCAAACTCCCGCCGCGCCGCCTCCCGGCGCTCGCGCCTCTCCCGCTCAGCTTGCAGATCGATGATCTCCGCCGATAACCGCGCCCGTTCCTCGTTATTGACGCTGACCTCGCGGTTGCCGTCTCCCCGGTCGGACTCCTTCCCTCGCCGCTCCATCTCGGACGCTACCGGACCCAGGTGCTGGGTCGCCTCCCGGTCTACCCCCTGCGCCTGGAGACTGCGGGCGTCGAT
>JAAOMR010000608.1 GCA_018853935.1 Acidithiobacillus ferrivorans | reverse complement strand
GCTGGTGGAGGGGCGGCCGTGGACCCCGTTGCCGACCCTTGAAAAATGCACGCCTACACTGCTGTAAGTGACTGGAATTGCTTGTATAAAGACCCCATTTCTGGTACTATTCTTCCATGAATCCAAGGACTTCCACCCCCATTCCTACAGAGCCAGAAGCGCTGCGCGCTCTGGTGCTGAGCCTGCTGCAGACGCAACAGGAAAAGGAAGCGGAATGGGCAGAACGCGCCCGGTATATCGCCCAACAGGAACTGGCTATCGCCCTGCGCGATGAAACCATCGCCCGCCTGGAAAGCACCATCGCCAAGCTGCAGCGCTGGCGATTCGGTCGCCGTTCGGAAAAACTCTCTCCTGACCAGATCAGTCTCTGGGAAGAAGCGTTGGATACCGAAATCGCGGCGATGGAAAGCATCCTCGAAAGCGTTCTGGAAGACAGTGCGGCGGTGACGGCTTCCCGTCCAGGAACCGAAGCACCAGTAGCACCTGCACGTCCTCCTCGCCGCCACCCTGGCCGCATGCAGCTGCCCGACACCTTGCCCCGAGTGGAAGTGCATCACGATCC
>JAAOMR010000607.1 GCA_018853935.1 Acidithiobacillus ferrivorans | reverse complement strand
CGGCGGTGACGGCTTCCCGTCCAGGAACCGAAGCACCAGTAGCACCTGCACGTCCTCCTCGCCGCCACCCTGGCCGCATGCAGCTGCCCGACACCTTGCCCCGAGTGGAAGTGCATCACGATCCCCTGGCCTGCACCTGCGGGCAGTGCGGCGGCCTCTTGGAAACCGTCGGGGAAGAAATCAGCGAGAAACTCGATTACATCCCCGGTCATTTCCAGGTCATTCGGCATATCCGCCCCAAACTGGTCTGCCGCCCCTGCGGTACCATCGAAAGTCCGGCATTACCGGCACAGGTGATCGACAAGGGCTTACCCACGGCACGCATGATCGCCCACGTGATGACGGCGAAACATGTGGATCACCTGCCTTTATATCGGCAGGAAACCCAGTACCTGCGGGCGGGCGTACCAATCTCCCGCGCCACCCTCTGCAGCTGGCTGGGCCAGGGAGAATACTGGATCAGCCTGCTCGCTGAGGCCTGCAAAATGGCTTTGCTGGAAGGGACTATCCTGCACGCCGATGAAACCCCCTTACCGGTGCTCAACCCCGGCAGCGGCAAGACGGACAAGGCCTATCTCTGGGTGTATCGCAGTCAGGAGGATGCCCCGCATCCCATCGTGGTCTTTGATTATGC
>JAAOMR010000606.1 GCA_018853935.1 Acidithiobacillus ferrivorans | reverse complement strand
GCCGGATGCAGACTGGTTTTCCGGTAAAAGTTCGGAACCGGATTCGTCTCATCCGCCGCAATCCGGGAGCTCAGCCACGCAGGATCTTCGTCGCCCACAGGAGTGCTCCTCGCAGGAATGCCCCCCGCAGGGGGCTGCACCCCTGCAAGGGGTGTCCGCAGAGGAAACCTTTCGCCGATTAGCGGAACTGCATCGCCAGATGCTGGAGAAGCAATACAACAATGACGCATTTCGTTCCGAGATGGAGCGCATGGGCGTATGGATTCGGAGCATGGACACGCATCTGGCGCAATTGGCGAATGTGGAAACTCTGGTTGAGCAGCACCGGGCATTATTGAATGACATGCTGACCAAAGCGCAGGGTCACCGTCAGCTATTACTGGATGACATGGGCAAGCATCAAAAAGTTATCGACGACGCGCTCAAGGCGATGGGCAAC